>JAFTLE010000044.1 GCA_017452895.1 Clostridia bacterium | reverse complement strand
GGCTTCGTATCGTAAAATAATATTTTCATAGCTACTCCTAAGGCAGTTTTTTCTTATTCTTTCCGAGACGATCGGTTTTTATGAGGAGCGTGCTCCATCACTTCCCTTCCATTATAGCACACGCGAAAACGGCAGTCAATCGTCAAAAGTAAAAAAGGAGCGTTTTGCTCCTTTTTGCCCTCGGGAATCTCCCAAGCGTTGTAGCGGAGCATGACCTGTCCGTCCGTTCCCTGCACTTTCTCTCTCGCCACTGTTGGCGGCGGTTTATGTGCTACCTCGAAAAGCACAAGCGATAACCAACACAAAAAGGCTGTCTCGATTTGAGACAGCCTTTTTTGTAAGATTTTGTTTACAGATTGTAATACTTGTCGTACTCTGCGGGGTGCGGGATCTTCGACATCTCGGCGCACTCTGCACGCTTGGTCTTGATGAAGTTTGCGATCAGCTCCTCGGGGAATACGCCGCCGGCGGTGAGGTAATCGTGATCCTGCTCGAGAGCGTCGAGTGCCGCATCGAGCGAGGTGGGCAGACCCTGCAGCTTTGCCTTCTCCTCCTCCGGCAGGTGGAAGAGGTTGCAGTCGTAGGGGCCCCAGCCGTTTTCGTGCGGGTCAATCTTGTTCTTCACGCCGTCAAGACCTGCCATCAGGATTGCAGCGTAGCAGAAGTAGGGGTTGCAGGTCGCGTCGGGGTTACGCAGCTCGAAGCGGCGCTTCTCGGGCGACTTTGCGTATGCGGGGATGCGGATGACCGCACTGCGGTTGCTTGTTGCGTAGCCGACGGTAACGGGTGCCTCGAAGCCGGGGACGAGACGCTTGAAGGAGTTGGTGCTGGGATTGGTCAGCGCGCAAAGCGACGCGATATGCTTCAAAAGACCGCCCATGAAATAGTGCGCGGTGCGGCTGAGGTGCGCGTAGCCCTCGTCATCCGAGAAGACGGGCTTGCCGTCCTTCATCAAAAGCATATGCACGTGCATACCGCTTCCCGCCTCACCGTAAATCGGCTTCGGCATAAAGGTTGCGCTCTTGCCGTACTTCAGCGCGGTGTTGTGAATGATGTACTTGATCATCATCGTGGCGTCTGCCATATGAACGACCTCGCCGAGCTGCGGCTCGATCTCGAACTGACCCGATGCGGCAACCTCGGGATGGTGATAGTTGATCTCAATGCCCGCATCCTTCATATGCATACACATTTCGCTGCGGCACTCGTAGGAAATATCAAAGGGCTTTGCGATATGGTAGTTCTTCTGCTTCGGCACGACGACGCCCTGCCCCTCGACGGCGCTGTTCCAATAGGACTGCTTCGCGTCAACGACGGCAGAGATCTCGCGGCCGCTGACCTCCCAGCCCACCTGATCGAACAGATAGAATTCAAACTCGGGCAGGATCAGCATCGTGTCGGCAACGCCGCTCTCCTTCATCCTCTGCACAGCCGCGCGCACGATGTTGCGCGGATACTGCGGAAGCGGACGGTTTTCGGGCGTGTCGATGATCATGGCGTTACCCGTCATCGAAAGCGTGGGGATCGAGCAGAAGGGGTCGATCACCGCCGTATCGGGGTCGGGGATAAAGACCATATCGCTCTTTTCGACCACGGCGTAGCCGTAGTTCGAGGCGTCGAAGCCGATGCCGCTTTTCATCGTGTCCTCGGAAAAGTTCTGTGCGGGGATCGTAACGTGACGGTACTGACCGTTGATGTCGACCATCTTGAAGTCAACCATCTGAATGCCGTTTTCACGGATCAGATCCATAATATCCTTAACTGTTTTGCTCATTTCGGGGGTTCCTCCGCTTTTTTTATTTTTACGCTTCTATCATACTACATTTTTTGGAAAATAACAAGGGTATCGGCAAAATTTTTGTGTTTTTTTCAAAAAAACAGCAGTGTCAATGCGTGACCGTGATCTTAATATCACCCGTATCGGTGGTGATCTCACATCTGCCGCCGCTGACGGTTTTGGGGACGTCGATATCGCCCGTGTCGGTCTTGACGAGAAAGACCTTATCGGAAAGCAGACTTCCGCTGACGTCGCCCGTGTCGGTCAGAACGTAAAGCTCTGCGGCGTCGCAGCTATCAAAGCGCACGTCGCCCGTGCTTCGCTTGACCGAGAGCTTTTCCGATGTGATCACGTTTTTCAGATGTATATCCCCCGTTGTTCCGCTTGTGAAAAGACTTTTGCACGTCATGTCTGTCATATACGTCTTTCCCGTAGACACGGTGACCTTCACCGCGCCTGTGCAGACGGCGCCCGTCACGCTCACGTCCCCCGTGCTGAGCGAAACGTCAATGCTTGCGAATGTAAGCTCCTTTGGTATCTGCACGTCGCCCGTGCTTCCCTTTACCGAGAGCGTGCCGTACTCACCTGCGGGCAGATAGACCGTGACGCGCGGCGTTCCGATGTTGATGCCCATATGCTCATACCACTTTCTCTCATCGACCACATCGATCACGAGCATCCCTTCTCTGACGGTGACACTGTGCTTTACGTTTTCCAGCTCGTGGCACTCGACGTAGCACGCCGTCCCCTCGGTGGGAACAAGCAGAACGTCGGCGGTATCGACCTTGATCGAAATGTTTTGATACGGCTCGCTGACCTCGTAACGATTCGTTTCGTATTCGACCGTTGACATTTTTTTGAAGTCCCATTTCAGTACCGTCATCACTCCGACAAAGAGTATAGAGCCGACAAGAATCAGAGCTGCACCCGCGATCAGCCATTTTTTCATACTCTTACACATCACGTTTCCTCCTTTCCAAGGAAGCACAGCTTCATGCCAAGAAGAATCTTTTTGGCGAGCCAAACGGCACCCTTCGTTGCCGCAAGACAGCCGAAAAACAGAAAAATAGCAAGCCCCGCGCACACAAGTCCTGCGGCAAGCATGGCAAGCCCCGTAGCACCGCTACCCGTGGCGGCAAGCCCGACGCACACGAAAGCACCGCTGAGCGCACAAGCGACGAGCGCGGCAAAGACCGACCACAACGATACGACCACCGACCACAGCGATACGTAAAGGGAAAGGATGACGGCGATCGCCGCGACGGCAAGCGAAAGCCAGATCGGCGCGCCGAGCGACAAAAAAACGATCTCCCACGCGCGCATCCGTCTTTTCGGTCTGATCCTTTCCTTTGCGAGCTTGAAAAGCGGGATCTCGCCGAGGATCTCCGCCGCGATTTCCTCAACCGAGCCGAGCGTTGCGACGGCGTCCTCCTCCGTACAGCCCTCCTCAACGCGGTCGTCGATGCTCTCGCCGTAGAAGGCAAGGCGTTCCTCAACGTCGAGCTTCGGCAGACCCGATAGCTTTTTTCGGAGCGCATCCAAAAACTCCTGCTTACGCATTGCTCTTTTCCTCCTTACATACAAATTGATAGATTAACATTACCTCGCCCCACTCGGCTTTAAAGGCATCAAGGCGTGAAAGCCCCGCCTCTGTAATGCAATAATACTTCCGTAATCTTCCTCCGTGCTCGGCTGTGCGGACAGTCAGCATCTCTGCCGCCTCCAGTCGCTTCAGAATCGTGTAAAGCGTTGATTCCGACATTTCAACGTACGGCTTCATATCCTTGATGATCTGATAGCCGTAGGATTCGCCGTCCTTGATCGCGGCAAGCACGGCGACATCAAGCAGTCCGCGCTTCAATTGAATATCCATAGAATACTCCTCCTTGCGTAATACATCATATCACGAAGTATTTGTTTTGTCAAGAGAAAATCAATTTTTATTTTTAAAATTACGCGATTGCTCTTGACAATCATATGACCGTATGGTATAATCGAATTGAAAGACGAAAGAAATGGAGGTGCCGAAATGTCTGGAACCTTTCCGGGAACGACAGTTGAGGTGCTGCATCTGCAACGGGGCGCATCAAGGGTGCTGTTTGACGGGATCTTTGCAACCGGTGGGATCACGCTCTCTCAGGTCTCGGTGATGACGGGGCTTGAGCCGTATATGATCCAGAACTGGGTGAAGCGCGGCTTTGTTTCCCCACCGCAAAAGCGCGTCTACTCACGGGCGCAGTTTGCGCGCATCATCATTATCAATATGCTGCGCGAGGCGATCCAGATCGACCGCATCTGCTCGCTGATCGAGACGATCGCCGACGTCATTGACGACACGAGCGACCACTTGAAGGGCGACGACGATCTTTACCACTTTTACGTGGATATGATCGCCGACGGCAACGTAAATATAGAGGATGAGGCGTCCGTCACCGCGGCGGCGCTGCGGGTAACTGAGGAGGTCGCGGAGCGCGAGGCGAATGCCAAGCGGCGGCTTCTGAAGATCCTGAAGATCATGGCGTACGCGCACACAGCCTCGCGGCTCAAGATTGCGGCAAACGAGATCTTTTCAACACTCGATTGACAACTTAACTTTACAAGAAGGGATGGATGAATATGTTTTTTGAATGGTGGAATGCTCTGGGAACGGTATCGCAGGTCTTTTTCTGCATTGCAGTTCCCGCAACGCTCGTGCTGTTGATCCAGACGCTGATGCTGCTGATCGGGATCGGGGACGATGCCGACGGCCTCGGCGATTCGGTTTTGGACGGCGACGCGGTTGACATCGACAATACGGCTGACGGCATCTTCGGCGAGGACAGCATCAGCGAAGCACCCGACGCATCGGGGCTTGAGGGTCTTCGTATCTTTACCGTCCGCGGTATCGTTGCGTTTTTCGTGGTCTTCGGCTGGGCGGGTCTCGCGATGCAGGACGCGGGCGTACATCTCGGGATCACGCTTCCCGTGGCGGCGCTCGGCGGCTTTGCGATGATGGTGGCGCTTGCCTTCCTTTTCCGCGCTGTGATGAAGCTGCGCAGCGACGGCAACCTTGACAACCGCAACGCCGTCGGCACGTCGGGCAAGGTCTATCTGACCGTCCCGCCTGCAAGAAGCGGCTCGGGCAAGGTGCAGGTGATGCTTCAGGGTGCGCTCGTGGAGCGCGACGCCGTGACCGACGAGGAGACCGCGATCCCGACCGATGCCGAGATCGTCGTTGTCGGTGTCAGCGGTGGAGTTGATCTCGTTGTAAAAAGAAAATAAATTTTTTTATATAAAGGAGAAAAAAGATGTTAATTGTTCTGATCTGCGCAATCGTTTTGGTCGTCGTATCCTTCGTGGCATGGGTATGCTCGAGGTACAAAAAGTGTCCCTCCGACAAGATCATGGTCGTATACGGCTCGATCGGTAAAAACAAGGATGGCACGAACCGCAGTGCGAAATGTATCCACGGCGGTGCTGAGTTCGTCGTTCCCGTCTTTCAGTCCTATTCTTATCTCGACCTGACTCCCATTTCCATTTCGGTCGATCTTAAGAATGCTCTGTCACGTCAGAACATCCGTATCGACGTTCCCTCTCGATTCACCGTCGGTATCTCGACTGAGCCCGGTGTCATGCAGAACGCCGCTGAGCGTCTGCTCGGGCTTCAGCTCTCCGAGATCCAGGAGCTTTCGAAGGATATCATCTTCGGTCAGCTCCGTCTGATCATCGCGACGATGGATATCGAGGAAATCAACACCGACCGCGACAAGTTCCTCGCGGCGGTCAGCTCGAACGTTGAGACCGAGCTGAAGAAGATCGGTCTGCGACTGATCAACGTCAACGTCACCGATATCAGCGACGAGTCGGGCTACATTGCGGCACTCGGTAAGGAAGCCGCCGCGAAGGCGATCAACGACGCGAAGAAGAGCGTCGCCGAGCAGGACCGTGAGGGCTCGATCGGTGAGGCAAATGCAAGAATGGAGCAGAGAATCAAGGTCTCTGAGGCTGAGTCAATCGCAATTCAGGGTGAAAACGAAGCCAAGATGAAGATCGCGATGTCCGAGGCGGCGTTGAAGGAGAAGGAAGCCGAGGCACTGAAGATCGCGACCACGGCTGAAAAGATCCAGGCGGCAAAGGCTCTCGAGGAGTCCTATGCGGCTGAGAAGGCGGCAGAGCTTGCAAGACGCTCGAAGGAGCAGGCAACGCTCGAGGCAGACGTCATCGTCCGTGCCGAGGCAAAGAAGCGCGAGCTGGAGCTTGCCGCCGAGGCTGAGGCTGAGCAGATGCGCCGCCGCGCACAGGGTGAGGCGGACGCGATCTACGCAAAGATGGAAGCGCAGGCACGCGGTGTTGAGGAGATTTTGAAGAAGCAGGCGACCGGTTTTGCCGAGATCGTCAAGAGCGCGGGCGGCGACGCCGACGCGGCGCTCAAGCTCCTGATCGCCGACAAGCTCGAGGATCTGATGAAGGTCCAGGTCGACGCGATCAAGAACATCAAGATCGACAAGGTCACCGTCTGGGACGGCGGAAACGCTGCGGACGGCAAGACCTCGACGGCCAACTTCATCTCGGGTATGATGAAGTCGGTCCCGCCGCTTGACGAGGTGTTCGCGATGGCAGGTATGCAGCTCCCCTCCCTGCTCGGCAAAAAGGTCGAGACAGAGGATGCCGCACCCGCTGCTGAGGGCGCCGAGGAATAAGAGAAGGAAGGACGCGATCGCCCCAATAGGGGTGATCGCGTCCTTTTCTTAAACGGCGGGGGCATCTCTCGGCTTTGAGCGTTTTTAACAATATTTTAAATGGGGGTTGACAAATTTTAAAAGCGTGCTATAATACATATAATATCTAAAGTAAATTTTTGCTATTTTCAAGGATTCATACATATAATATCTAAAGTAAATTTTTGCTATTTTCAAGGATTCCCAAGCGGGGGTCCGACAGGTTTCGGTATTCGCGGAGCGATCCGTAATATAAATAAAAAAACAAAAAACACAAAAGGAGACCCACTATGAAATCCAGAAGAATCGCACTCATCGCCTTCGCTCTGATTGCTGTTTTGACCCTCGGCATCGGTTATGCAGCACTCACCGACACGCTGAACCTGAACGGTACGGCAACCCTGACCAAGGGCAACGCAGAACAGGAGTTTAACGCTGACGTTTACTTCGACAGCGTTGGCACCTGCACCAACTGCACGGTTACGATCTCCGATGCAGACGCAAACAACGTTAAGGACGTAGCGACCCTCACCATCAACGGCGGCCTTTCCGTCGTTGGCGACAAGGCAACTGCCGTGCTCGTTATTAAGAACGACTCCGCAGGAACCGCTACCATCACGCCCGCTCACTCCTCCAGCACCAACTTTGACATCGCTACCGATGCCGCTACCTACACGGTTGCAGCAGGCGGTACGGTTGAGGTCACCGTTACGGTAACGCTGAAGAACACGGTCAACGCCGACATCACCGACGAGGCGTTTAGCCTTTCCTTCACGGCAACCAGTGCAGGCTGATAGCCCTACACAACAGCATCTATAAGTGTAAATGGCGGAATGCGGCGCGTGCTACATTCCGCCAAGGCGCAAGAAAAGGAGTACAGATATGCGGAAACCAAGCACCACTCGCAAAGCGACCTGCGTAGCTTTTTCGTTCTTTCTGCTCCTTTTTCTCGCCTTTCTTTTCGTTCCGGCAAGGGACGGCTACCTCGCATCGGCGGGGCTGTCGGTTCTCTTTGCCTTTGTTGCGACGCTCATTTTCAAGCGGCGGACGATGCCGTCTGTCAAAAGCCGTCAGGTGCTTTTCATCCTTGCGGCGGCAGGGGCAATGTACGTAATGCTCTACCTGCTTTCGGGTATTCCCTTTGGATTTTACCTGTCAAGCACCCCCTTCTCTCTTGAAAACCTGCTTCGCTTCATCTTACCCATTACAGCCGCGATCATTGCGACTGAAAGCATAAGAAGCGTCTTTTTGGCACAAAACAAAACCCTCAGTGCCGTCTACGGGTACCTGGTCTGCCTGCTCGCCGAGGTCCTGCTGCACACGACGCTGCGCAGCATCACGAGCTTTCCCCGCTTTATGGACCTGTTTGGACTTGTGCTTCTTCCCGCCGTTGCGGGGGGGCTGCTGTATCAGTATCTGTCGGCACGTCACGGTATGACACCGGGGCTTGTGTACCGCCTCATTCTTACGCTGTTTCCCTATTTCATTCCCTTCACCTCGGGTATTCCCGACGCGCTCGTCTCCTTCGCGGGGCTTACGGTTCCGCTCCTTCTGCTCGTATTCGTTCGGAAGCTGTATGAGAAAAAGAGTGCGAAGGCGGTCAAGCGTCTTGGCAAATGGTTTATCGGGGGGACTGCGGCATCTGTGCTTGTTATGCTTTCATTTGTGATGCTCATTTCCTGTCAATTCCGCTTCGGTCTTCTCGTAATCGCGACGGAAAGCATGACGGGCGAGTATAACAAAGGGGACGGAATTTTTTACGAGGCCTATGAGGATCAGACCATCGCAGAGAACGACGTGCTGGTCTTTGAGAAAAACGGACTGACCATCGTCCACCGCGTGGTCGACGTTGAATGTATTAACGGTGAGAACAGATATATCACGAAGGGCGACGCAAACGACAGTACCGACGCAGGCTACGTCACGGATGAGGACGTGATCGGCATCGGTAAGGCGAAGATCCCGTATTTCGGGTATCTCACGCTTTGGGCGCGCGAGCTGTTTGTGAAGGGGAAAAACTAAGGGGAGATAACATGTCAGAAGCAGAAAAGAAAAGACGGCTTGAATACAAAGAGAAAAGACGGCGCGGGATTCTGATCCAAACCCTTATTCTTTGCGCGCTGTGTGTGCTTACGGTCGTATTCTCTCTCGTATATGCACACCTTGACAAGACCCGTTACGTCGGATACGACGATCACGGAGCCGTCAGCTATACGGTGCAGATCCTACCCAACCAATACTATGAGGAAGAATGGCTTCCGCAGGGGCAGGCATACATCAGCGCCCTAACCGACACGGTCCGCGCGGAATTTTCCTACGATCTTGCGATCCTTGAGGGAGAGCAGGCGACCTTTACATACGCTTACGACGTAACAGCACAGCTGATCGTCGCGGACCGCACCAACAAAACGGCGATCTACGACCCGACCGACGTGATCAGGGAAGACGTCACGGCAACTGTCAGCGGCAGCAACGCCAAGATCCGAGAGATCGTTTTCTTCGATTTTAATTCCTACCGCACGCAGGCGGAGGAATTTATCGCGACCTACGACCTGACGAATGCGGAAGGGTACGCGCTTTTAACGATGTTCATCACCGTGCAGGGCAACGGCGACGGCGCGTCGCCCGTAACCTATCAGTCGCAGCTGAAGATTCCGCTCACGGAAACGACCTTCCGACCCGAGCTGTCGACCGCCGCCCCCACGACGGGCGAGTCCGTGCTTGCCTGCGCATCCGCATACAATCCCGGCATCTTCTTCGCGCTCTTTATCGTATTTTTGGTGCTGGCTTGCATTTCTGCGATCGTCCTCGTGCTTTTCATTTACGCAACGAGAAACCACGACATCACCTACACGATCAAGCTCAAGAAGATCGTTGGCGCATACAAGTGCTACATTCAGCGCATTATGGCACCGTTTGACACTGCAAGCTATCAGGTCGTAACGCTGAAGACCTTTACCGAAATGCTCGACGTGCGTGACACGCTGGGCAGTCCGCTTCTGATGTACGAGAATGAGGACCACACCGCAACGAGCTTCCTCGTTCCCACCTCGATGGGTCTTCTGTATTCCTTTGAGCTTCGCGTAGGGGATTACGACGCAATCTACGGCACGGGCGACGGCTCGTACGTATTTGAAAAGAACAAGCTGATGCTGGTGCTTGAGTCGATCGCGCACTTCTTCGTTACCGCAGGCCTTTTGATCGGCCGCAAGCTGGCGCAGGCGGGCAGAGCGATCGGTCGCTTCTTCGCCACCGTGGGCAAGGCGATCGGCCGCTTCTTCAAGCGCTTGTTCACCAAGCGGCCAAAGAAGGTGAAAGAAACCGAAGCCGCCGAGAGCTCCGAGCAGATCGTCGGGGCTCCCGAGGGGGTAGCGGAAACCGACGAAGCATCCGAGGGCATAGCAGAGGTAGCGGCTGATGCCGATGCCGAGGCAGAGGGCACCGAGGAGCAGTAAAACAAAAATGGAGGGCACAAGATGAGAAAACGTGTTGTTATACTCACCCTTTGTGCCCTTTTCCTTTGCACGGCACTGATCTCGGTAGGCTATTCCGTCCTGACCGACGGCCTGATGCTGGACGGCTCGGCGAGTGTGAGCCCCGGCTCATACGTCTATATTTCGGGCGTATCACTTTCATCGGGATCGGCAAGCAACATCGGCTATTCGGGCACCGTGCTGTCCTCAACTGCAACGCTGACGAACAGCGCCTCCTCGAAGGTCGTGCTTTCCGTCACGCTGAAAAACAACTCTCCCTTCGCCTATAAATTCAACGGGCTGACCTACACGGAGGGGAGCGGATATGACAACACGGCGATCGCCGCCACGCTCTCGGGCATTACCAAGGGCACGGAGCTTGCCGCAGGCGCGACTAAGACCGTGACGCTCACCTTCTCTTACGTAAACGGTGTCAGCTCCAACAAGACGCTCAATTCTCTCGTGGACATTTCCTTCGTCCTCGCTTCCGAATACGTGGCGGTCGACAACTCTCTGTCGCGATTTGAAGAGATCCTGAACGACCCGCCGACGCTCGAACAGCTTTACACGGCAATGGATGCCGCCTCGGAGCGCTACAACGATACGAGCTACATCGGTAACGTTGCGGGCGCAAACGACGCGGACTCCTCCGCCCTCAACAACATTTTTACCGTTGACGGTGACAACAAGCTGAAGCTAGAGGTGAACGGAAAAACGGTCGACGTTACCGCCATCATCAAGAATGAGGATATCGGCGGCACGTCGGACAACGAAATGGTCATTTATATGACGGGCAACGATATCACGGGTAACTGGTTCCGACCCGGCAGCATTCAGGTCTTCGCCGCCGTCTACCGCAAGGACACGACGGACGGCAAATGGAAGATGATCGGGCAGCTGTACGAGGGCACCGCAAACTCCAACAACTACAAGGGAGAGCTTTTCGGATCGCACAACTCCTTCAACACAGATACCTGGAAGTCCTCCTACGTCTATCATGGCGTAGCCGAGGGCGCAACGATCAATCAGATCGTCGCCAACATCCCGTAAGATTTATAAAAGGGCGCAAGCACCCATTCGGGTGCTTGCTCTTTTTCATTTTGCCTTTTTGAAGACCAATTTGAAAACAAAATGGCGAGTATCGGTGTCCATCTCTGTCATAGAAACCAATTCCCATCCACTCTTTTCCTGTTCGTTTAAAAAATTCTAATTCCGCGTCGGTTTTGAGAACATTTGCGCCAAACAATCCTACTAACAGTTTGCGGAACTGTTTTTTCAAGCGTGTCACCAAAACAAGGAGCATCGCGTGCAAGCTCTGCTTGTGCCGTGGGGCGACTATGTTTTGAGAAGGGCACGAGGATTTAAGCGCGCGGCAAAAGAGATACCACACGACCACCGCACCAGTCGCATAGTCGAATTGCGCGCAAGGCACAGCCTTGCTTCACTTCTCCTTGCTTTGTGGTGTCAACCGTTGCGAAAAGGATACTCAATCCTTTTCGCTTAGGTTGCAAGTTATTCGCCCGACATTCCGCGCAGAGCGCGGGGGTCGGTCTATTTCGCCGTAGGCGGTGTGCTTCAAATCCCGCCCGCGGTGCGGCAAGCAAAAAGGAAAAACACACCCCGTTGGGTGTGTTTTTCCTTTTT
>JAFTLE010000043.1 GCA_017452895.1 Clostridia bacterium | reverse complement strand
TTTATGATATAATAACGGCAGAAAGGCGGTGTTACTATGGCAGAATCAAAACTTCGCGACTTATCCACAGATTTTGCGGTTAAAGTTATCAAAATGTGTGACGGCATAAAAGGTCACTATTCTCTTGTTAATCAATTAGAACGTTCGTCAACCTCTATCGGCGCCAACATTCACGAAGCAAATTACGCTCATAGCAAAGCTGACTTTGTTGCCAAGTTTCAAATTGCATTGAAAGAGTGTTACGAAACCGAATATTGGCTCGAATTGTTTGTAAAATCCGAATTGCTTGACCGTGAGATTGCAAAAGATTTATATAATCAATGCGGCTCTATCCGCAGAATGTTGATTGCTTCTCTTAACACCGCAAAGGAGACTGGCGATGGCAAAAAATAGAGAATATATATCACATCATCCCGACAATCCCCCCGCCTGGCATTGGATAAACGGACTTCATTGAGATGCATTGCTTCGCATTGAGATATACACGCCTTCGGCGTGATAGAGATGCGAGATTGCATAAAACACTTGTATTGCTTTGCAAAATATGATACAATACATTTAAAGAGTGATATTAGCATCAAGAAGAGCGGTAGCAACATGGCTGAGCATGATGATCCCATTGTAGGTGAAATAAAAACAGCAGTTTCTTTTCCCGTCGATGTCGAATGTGAAGGATATTCTGATGTGATATTCAACGTAATATTTGAAAAGCACGG
This sequence comes from Clostridia bacterium, assembly GCA_017452895.1. GTDB lineage: Bacteria > Bacillota > Clostridia > Oscillospirales > CAG-272 > UBA1740. Next base: position 10,941 of record JAFTLE010000043.1, on the reverse strand, counting down.
CAGAGCCGTGTAGAAACGGAGAGTATATGAAAACGAAGATCAAGGAATACGGGTTGCTTTCGGCGGGGGTTGCCATCTGCTTTGCCGTTGCCGCGGTGTCGGTCGGCATTGAGGAGTTGATTCCGGGGGGACTGCTCGGGGCATCGATCATCGCACTCTTTCTCGGGACGCTGATCAACAGCTTTTTTCATCCCGCGTGGATGAAGCCCGCGCTGAAGTTTACCTCGAAGCGGGTGCTTAAGCTCGCGATCATTCTTTTGGGCGCGTCGCTGTCGGTCAGAACGATCCTGTCGGTCGGCAAGATGACCTTTTTCGTCATGCTCTTCACCTTTGCAATGTGCTTTGGCGGCGGATTTTTTATCCGCAAGCTCTTCGGGCTGAACTGGAAGCTCAGCAACCTGATCTCCGCGGGAACGGGGATCTGCGGCGGCTCTGCCGTCGCGGCGATCGCGCCCGTGATCGATGCGGACGATAAGGATATCGCCTTCGCAATGTCCTCGACCTTTTTATTTGATATGGTCATGATCGCGCTCTACCCCCTGATGGGTGCGGCACTCGGGATGTCCGATATTGCTTACGGCATTTGGGCGGGGACCTCGGTCAACGATACGGCAAGCGTCGTTGCCTCGGGCTACGCGTTTTCCGAGATCGCGGGGGATTTTGCCACGATGGTCAAGCTGACGCGCACGATCGCGATCATTCCGACGGTTTTGGTGTTTGCCTTCATCGGTACGCGCGCAAAGCAAAAGGAGCTGCGTGCATCGTCCGACGGCAAAAAGGTCAACCTTATCAAGATCATTCCCTGGTTCATCGGCGGCTTTTTACTGCTCGCAATCTTCAATAGCGTCGGATGGATTCCCACGGTCGCCGCGGGCGCGATCAAGGGCACGAGTAGGTTTCTGATGGTCGCCGCCCTTGCCGCAATCGGGCTTGGCACGAGCGTCACCGACTTCAAAAAGGCGGGCCTGCGGCCGATGTTCTACGGAATCACCATTGACACGCTGGTGACCCTGACGGCACTTTGCGTCATCTTCTGCATGGGATTGATGTGATCTTATAAAAAGCAGATTCTGTCGACCGAGCCGCAGGGAGATGCGGAGGTCATTCCTTTTGCCTCGATGAAGGAGAAAAACACGCCGCGCGTGATCCGACGCCGCTGAAATTTCAAAAGTCCGCTTGACAAATCGCGGAATTAGGAGTATACTGTATATAGCCTTATCAAGGCAAAAAAGGAGATTGATTATGAAAAAGATTCTTGCACTTACGTTCGCTCTCGTTCTCTGTCTTTCTATGCTCGTAGCCTGCGGCGTTGACGTTGAGAAGGTTGAGGAGACGCTGAAGGAGGAGGGCTACACCGTCCTTTCGGTCAGCGAAAAGGATTTTGAGAAGTACCTCGATGACGAGGAGGAGGTTGAGAAGGTCGCTTCTATCCTCGTAGGTATGAAGGGTGAGCTTAGCCTTACCGATGCCGACTTTGAGATGGTCGTTATCTTTGAGTATAAGGAGACCGCCGACGCGAAGGAAGCCTTCAAGGAAGCTGACGAGGAAAAGGAAGAGGGCTACGCCGTTGAGCGTTCCGGCAAGTTCGTTATCGCCGGTACGACCGAGGCAGTTGAGCTTGTCAAATAATTTCGTCTGAACATAGGTTGGCGCACCTGCTACGGTAGGTGCGCTAACTCTATCCGTTCCCGACCGAGACTGTAAAAAGGAGAACGCGACGTGGAGATCAAGCTGACGCCGATCGCGCATATTGAAAATCCATTCAAGAATAAATTCGGCATTCCGCGGCAGAGCGGGCTGTCAGAGGTGCGCTCCGAGATCGTCTTTGCGCCCGCGTACCGCAATCCCGACGCACTGCGCGGGATCGAGGGGTATTCCCACCTTTGGCTGATCTTTGGCTTTTCCGAGGCAAAAACGACGGGCTTTCGCCCGACGGTGCGGCCGCCGCGTCTTGGCGGCAACCGCAAGATGGGTGTCTTTGCCACGCGTGCGCCCGAGCGGCCGAATCCCTTGGGGCTTTCCTCGGTGAAGCTCGCCGAGGTGAAGTGGGACACGCCGCGCGGTGCGATTCTCGTCGTGACGGGGGCGGATCTACTCTCGGGCACGCCGATTTACGATATCAAGCCCTATTTATCCTTTACCGACGCGCACCCCGATGCGCGTGACGGCTTTGCGGGGGAGCATATCCTTGACGCGCTGTCGGTCGACCTTGACCCTGCGCTCTGCCCCGCCCTCTCTGCGTCGGACCGTGCGGAGATCTGCCGCCTTCTCTCCCAGGATCCGCGGCCGTCCTATCAGGACGATCCTCTGCGCGTGTACGGAATGCCCTACGGCGGGTACGATATCCGCTTTACGGTGGCGGACGGCCGTCTAACGGTGGTCGAGGTCGCAGAAATTTAGTGAAAACACTTGCTTTTTTCTAAAGAGTATGGTATACTCTTTATGCGTTGACGGGAAGAGTAACCGACGGCGGTACGAAAAGAGAGTGGGGGATTTTGGTGCGACCCCTTGCGTACGCGTTGGTGAAGACCACCCCTGAGCCGTGCGTGAGGAGCGCACCGTACCCCTGCGTTAAAGGGCTGTGAGTGAAACACAAGGTGGAACCGTGCTATGCACCCTTGGCAATTGCCGAGGGCTTTTTATTTTGTAAATTACCGATAAAGGAGATCAAATATGAAGGTTATTATGCAAGACGGCGCGATCGAGGAGTATACCTTTGAGGATGAGGTAGGCCGCGGCGCACTGCGCCACACCGCGTCGCACATTCTGGCACAGGCGGTCAAGCGTCTGTACCCCGATACGAAGCTCGCGATCGGTCCGTCGATCAAGGACGGCTTTTATTATGACTTTGATCGCGATCATCCCTTCACCGAGGAGGAGCTTTCCGCACTCGAGGGCGAGATGAAAAAGATCGTCAAGGAGAATCTGAAGCTTACGCGCTTTACGCTTCCCCGCGCGGAGGCGATCAAGATGATGGAGGACCTTGGCGAGCCGTACAAGGTGGAGCTGATCCTCGATCTGCCTGAGGATGCTCAGCTTTCCTTCTTCAAGCAGGGCGATTTCGTCGATCTGTGCGCAGGCCCCCACGTGACCTACACCTCGGCGGTGAAGGCGTTCAAGCTGACGAGCGTTGCGGGCGCGTATTGGCGCGGAAGCGAGAAGAACAAGATGCTGACCCGTATTTACGGCACGGCATTTTCAAACAAGACCGATCTCGAGGAGTATCTTGCCCGCATTGAGGAGGCGAAGCGCCGCGACCACCGTAAGCTCGGCCGTGAGCTTTCGCTGTTTGCTCTGCGTGACGAGGCACCCGGTATGCCCTTCTTTTTGCCGAACGGTATGATCCTGCGCAACACGCTGATCGACTATTGGCACGAGGTGCACGACAAGTGGGATTATCTTGAGATCTCCACTCCGCAGATTATGAACCGCACGCTGTGGGAGACATCGGGTCACTGGGATCACTACAAGGAAAATATGTATACGACGGTCATTGACGACGCGGATTACGCCGTCAAGCCGATGAACTGCCCCGGCAGTATTCTCGTTTATCAACTGGAGCCGCACTCCTACCGTGAGCTTCCGCTTCGCTACGGCGAGCTGGGCCGCGTGCACCGTCACGAGCTGTCGGGCGCGCTCCATGGGCTCTTCCGCGTGCGCTGCTTCACGCAGGACGATGCACACATTCTGCTCGCGCCCGAGCAGATCACCGACGAGGTCGTTCGCATCACGAAGCTCTTTGACGAGGTTTATTCTCTGTTCGGTCTGCCTTACAGGATCGAGCTTTCCACGATGCCTGAGGACCACATCGGCTCGAAGGAGGACTGGGATATTGCAACCGCGGCACTTGCTGACGCGATCACGAGCATTGGCAAGACCTACCATATCAACGAGGGCGACGGCGCGTTCTACGGTCCGAAGCTCGACTTCCATATTCAGGACAGCCTTGGCCGTACCTGGCAGTGCGGTACGATTCAGCTTGACTATCAGCTGCCCGGCCGCTTCGATCTGGAGTACACGGGTAAGGACGGCGAAAAGCATACGCCCGTGATGATCCACCGCGTCGTGTTCGGCTCGGTTGAGCGCTTCATCGGCGTGATCATCGAGCATTTCGGCGGCAAGTTCCCGACCTGGCTCTCACCGACGCAGGTAAAGCTTTTGCCGATCACCGACCGCAACAACGAGTATACCGACAAGATCGAGGCAATGCTGAAGGCGGCAGGTGTCAGAGCTTCCTCCGACAAGCGTCAGGAGAAAACGGGCTACAAGGTGCGTGAGGCACAGCTGATGAAGATCCCGTATATGCTCGTCATCGGTGACCGTGAGGCAGAGGAGGGTACCGTTTCGGTCCGCCGCCGCGATAGCGAGAAGCTCGTCTCGATGAAGGCGGAGGAATTCGTCGCAATGGTCAAGGAAGAAATTGAGACAAGAGCGAAGTAAGGATTACAATAATAAAGGGGAGCCTTTTGAAAAAGGCTCCCCTTTTGATCCCCGCGAAAACTTTGAAAGGAAAAACTCCAAAAAGTTTTTGGTGCACCTTTTTTCAAAAAGGTGCGTTATTTTTCCCGTATTGCTACCTCAAGTGCCAGCTCCATCATTGCGGTAAAAGAGGTCTGGCGCTCCTCTGCCGTCGTTGCCTCACCCGTGAGCAGGTGGTCAGAGACCGTGAAGATGCCAAGGGCGGATTTCCCTGCGCGGGCGGCGTTCATATAGAGAGCGGCGGACTCCATCTCGACGGCGAGCACGCCCATCTTCGCCCACGCGGCGGAGGAATCCTTATCATCGTGGTAGAAGATATCCGAGGAGAGGACATTGCCGACGGAAAAGCGAAGGTCGCGCTCCTTTGCGATCGAGACGGCAGAGGAGAGCAGGCGGTAGTCGGCAATCGGCGCAAAGCTGCCCGCAAGACCGTATTGGTGAGCAAAATTGGAGTCGGTGCAAGCGCCCTGCGCGATCACAATATCACGCACCCGAAGTTCCTTTTGCATCGCGCCCGCAGAGCCGACGCGGATGATGTTTTCCACACCGAAGAAATTGTAAAGCTCATAGGAGTAGATGCCGATCGAGGGCATACCCATACCGCTTGCCATCACCGAAACGGGCGTGCCGCGGTAGCTGCCCGTATAGCCCTGAATGCCGCGCACGTTGTTGACGAGGCGCGCGTTTTCAAGAAAATTCTCAGCAATAAATTTGGCGCGCAGGGGGTCGCCCGGCATCAGCACGGTCTTCGCAAAATCCGCAGGGGTGGCGTTGATATGGGGGGTGGGATACGCAATCATAGGGTATCTCCTTTTTCCTTTTTTCTTTATTGTAGCATAAAGATATGAAAAAATCCACCCCTTTGGGTGGATTTTTTCACTGATAGGTCACGTTGACGAGGGGATAGAGCTTCTTTGCGATCGCTTGGTTATAAAGCTCGTAAAGCGCGCGGTCGGCAAGATAGCCCTCGGCGAAGCTATCGTTATAGTAGGCAATGCATTCCTCACGCGTCATATCCAGCTGCTCGCACATCGAGGCGAGGTAGGCGTCGTAGCCTGCGGTGATCTCCTTTTCGGTGAAGGAGATCTCAAACTCCTCTGCCAGCGCGAAGAAAAGAATATCCTGCTTGATATTCTGCTCTGCCGTACGGCGCAAGGCGGCATCAAGCGATTCGCCGTCCTTGAAGCTGATCTCGAAGAAATCGTGGGCGAATGCGGACAGATCGTTCTCATAGACCCATTTGAAGCCGTAGTCCTCCTCAAACTGCTGATCGAAGTAGTTGCGGTAGAAGGTCTGTGCATCCTCGTACGCCTTCTTGTAGGTGTCGTAGTCGCTCTGCGTTTTGTCGGGGTGATCCTTCAAAAACGCTGCGAGATCCGCGTATCTCCACACGAAGCCGTGCTCACCCTCAAAATACGCATCAAGCGAGGCGGTGACCTGCATATTCGTGTAGGCGTAGGCGGTCGTGAAGAAGCGATGATTGCTCTCTATATTATACTTCAGCCGTGAAACATAGGAATCAACCGAATTCTTCGGGAACTTACGCAGCTCAACGCGTGAGAGGAGCTGAGAGAACGCCGTCTCCGTGATCCTAGAGAAGCCACCGTTTTCTATCAGAAGGTCGGCGTGCGTCTGCGCGCGGAATGCGGCAACGCCGCCGTTATACTTGAGCTTCTCACGCAAAAAGGCGTCGGTCAGCTCGGGCATAATATAGTAGCAATCGATCGCGATGTGGAAGGTAAGGGTCTGTCCGTCGTAGTTTTGCTCCTCATCAAGACCGAGCGAGGCGCAGTAGCCCTCGGGCACGGTGAGCGAAAAGGTCCGCATCACCTCATCAACCAATGCGTTCGGCGTGATCTCGTAGGTGACATTCTCGGTCTCGCCGTCGCCGTCGATATCCTCGATTCTTTCAAAGGAGTAGGATGCACCGACATAGCGACCGACGAGCGATTCGGCAAGCACGCCACCGTCCGCGACCGCGACACGCCCGTAAATCTTATCGGCGACCGTGACCGTCGCAAGTCCGTTTTTGTCAGGGTGCGTGATCTTGTAGGTGACGAATACGATGTCATCGGCAGAGATCTTACCGCTCTCTATGGGCTCGAAGCGGGTCTCCCACACGTAGGTCTCGAGCGATGCGATCGCGTCGTCAAAGCCCGGGAGAAAGCCGCTGTTTCCCACGCGGAAGACGGTGGGCAGATAGTAGTTGGAGAAGGTGTCGACCATATTGCCGTCGGCATCGGTGGCGTAGTAGTAGATCGCGATCGAATCCCCTGTGGTGATGGCGTGACCCAAAAGATCGGGGTAATCGTTCAGCGCATCGTTATCCACGCGCGTTGCGTATCCAAGCAGGATGCTGTCGATCATACGGTTCAGATCGGCATCGGTCACCTGAAGCTCAGCGGGCACCGTTACCGTAAGCCCCTCAAGATCCCGATCCTTCAGACGAAGGTAGTCGGAAAGATCAAGTTGTAAATAATAGTTTACAGTTCCAACCTCTCCCTTCGGCGCACCGCAGGCAAATAGCGCGGAAAGCAAAAGGAAAAGCAGAACAAGAATAAGTACCCTTTTCATCAGTTGGGAAGGATGCTGTCGATATCGATCTCGTTGTCGCCGATCAAGGGGGTTGACGACGAGGACGAGTCCTCGTCATTGCCGGCGCAGGCGAACATAGATACGCACAGAAGCAGTGCAAACAGAAGTACAGGCAATTTTTTCACGGTTTCATTCTCCTTTGTTTTACAGAAGCCAGATCGGCATTGCATCGCCGATTTTGACAGCGCCCTTCTTCGGCGCGACGATGGGCGCGGCGGGCGTATGCAGAGCAGGTGTCTTTTTGGCGAGTGTCTTTTTGGCTGGAGCTTTTTTCGCGGGGGCTTTTTTCGCAGGGGCTTTCTTCGGTGCCTTCTTGGGTGCCGCCTTCGGCGCGGGCTTTTCCTTTGCGGGCTCTGCCGCGACCTTCACCTCGGCAATTTCCGTTGTCTTTTCCGCGGCGGGGGATGCCGCCTTCGCACCCGTGACTCTTTGGATGCTTCCTTTACCGACTGACATAGGTTACGATCTCCTTTGCAAGTAATTCATATTCCATAGCGGAGCGGCTTGCCTTTTTGTAAGCCGCGACCGGTTGTGAACGGTCCTGCGACTGCTCGATCGAGCTGTCGATGCGGATGTAGTTTTGGAACAGACGGATGCCGTCGAGGTCGCGCAACTCCTCGATCGTCTGGCGGAAGTAGCGCTTGCGCTCATCGACCTTCGTCAGAAGGATGCCGAGCAGGGAAAGCTGCGGCGAAATGCCGCGTACCTGCTCCAGAAATTCAAAGAGGTTGGAAAAGCCGAACAGCCCCCACGGTGACGCCTCGATCGGAACGAGGACGTAGTCACAGGCGCAGAGGATGTTCATCACCCAACAGCCGAGAGTCGGCGGTGAGTCGATGAGGATATAATCGTAGGTGCCGCGCGCCACGGTGGGTGCGAGCGATTTTTTCAGGATGAATTCACGCTGCCACTTGGTGAACAGCTCAAACTCAATCGAGCTCATCAGCGTGGACGAGGGAACGAGGTCAAGGTTTTCATACGCGGTGTGCAGAATGTAGTCCGAGAGGTCGCGCCCCTCCTTGATCGCGGTGTAGAGATTTTTGCCGTTTTTGGCGTATTCCAGCACCGTGTCCTCCGAAAAATAGGAGAGCGAAAGGTTGAGCTGCATATCGCCGTCGATGAGAAGCACGCGCAAGCCCGATGCCGCCATGGAATAGGCGACGTTTGCCGCGGTGGTGGATTTTCCGCTTCCGCCCTTGTTGTTAGCAAAGGCAATGACCTTGGTCTTACTCATTTGTTCGTCCTCCAAGATATTCGATAATGGCGTCCAGCCCCTCCTTCGTATAGGCGCTACATGGAAATATCCTCTTGCAGCCCGAAAGACGGAGCCAGCGAGATACGCGCTCGATATCAGCCCCCGCACGGTCGATGCCCGAGACGATCCCAATCACCTCTCGATTGACAAGGCAGGTGATGTTCGGCGGAAAGACCGAATAAGGCTCGTCAGCACCGAGCACGAGTCCGACGACGTCCGCCTCATATGCGTAGAGGGCGAGCGCACCGCCGAGTTGGCGGGTCTCTACGTACTCGCCGGGGGTGTCGATGATGGTGTCGTGGTAATTGATGTATTGCGTTTTGCAGTAGTGGAGCGCCTCTCCGCGCAGAGCCTGCGTCAGCGAGGTCTTCCCTGCCGCAACGCGCCCGATCAGCATCAGCTTTTTCACGGGCGTCAGGTCTTGGTCACAGTGCAAACTGTAAACCCAAGTTTACTTTCTACGTAATTGTTGATGGCGGATACCGAGGTTTCGACCTCCGAGACCGAGCCTGTGATGATCAGCGTGCCGCTGAAGCGGTCAACGAAGCCGAGGGTGACGCCCGACGCCTTCAGCGCAACGTCGGCGGCAATGACGGCGGTCTCCGCAGGGGAGACGGTGAGGATACCGATCGCCGCGCGGGTGTAGTCTGTGGCAGGGTCAAGACCCAGCTTCTGATACAGCACGGGGTCGGGGTTGGCAATGACGTGTGCAAGGGTGACCTGCTTGCCCGGTACCAGCTCCTGCACGATGCGCATTTTATCTGCAAGCTCCATATTATCCTCCAATCTGGCAACGAAGTCCCGAGGTTTCCGCAATCTCAAGGAGATAGCGCATTCTCGCGTCGGGGATGGTCTCGATGCCGTCCATCAGGTAGGGGCGGTTCAGCCCCGCGTATTTATCCTGCCCGAGCCTGTGATAGGGGAGCAGGTGCAGGCGCTCCACGCGGGGGAGCGTGGCGGCAAGCCGTGCGATCGCCCGAATCTCCTCAGGCATGTCGTTAAAGGTGGGGATCACGGGCACGCGAACGATCAGCTCACGCGCGTGCGCGGCGGCGTAGCGGGCGTTGTCAAGGATCAACTCGTTCGAGACCCCCGTATACTCCTTATGCTTCGCGCTATCGGCGTGCTTGAGATCCATCAGCACCGTGTCGATCACGGGAAGCACGCGCGCGACGACGTCACGCGGGACGTTCAGCGTCGTTTCGATTGCGGTGTGAATGCCCTCTCCGTGTGCCGCCGCAAGCAGGGCGTAGGCGAAGTCGGGCTGGGCGAGACACTCACCGCCCGAGAGCGTGAGTCCGCCGCCGCTGCGGTCATAGTAGGGGCGGTCACGGCGGACGGTCCTCATAACCTCCTCGACCGTGAGATCCTCGCCAACGGTCTTGGTCTTCCCCGCGAGCGTCAGCTCCTCAAATCGGTACTCCTGCCCCTCGGGGTTGCAGCACCAGCGACAGCGGAGCGGACAGCCCTTGAGAAAGACGATGGTGCGGATGCCCGCGCCGTCGTGGATGGAAAACCGCTGGATATCGAAAATTCTGCCCTTGACACTGTAAATATCCTGCATAGCGGTTTCCTTTCGTTTGGTTTTTAGAAGCCCTGCTCGGTACGGCTGATGATGTCGTCCTGAAGCGAGCGCGAGAGTGTGGTGAAGAGTGCGCTGTAACCCGCGACGCGTACTACGAGCGAGCGGTACTTATCGGGATTTGCCTGCGCGTCAAGCAGCGTTTCACGCGAGATGACGTTGAATTGCATATGCATCCCCTTCTGATCGAAGAAGCCGCGGATGAGGGCGGCGAACTTCGTGAGTCCTGCCGTGCCCGCAAGGGCGGATGGATGGAACTTCTGATTGAAGAGCGTGCCGTTTGAGGCGATGCCGTGGTCAAGCTTCGCCACCGAGTTTGCCGTTGCGGTCGGACCGCAGGTGTCGCGTCCGCCCACGGGACCGACGCCGTCGGCGATTGGGGTGAAGGCGAGGCGACCGTCGGGCGTTGCGCCCGTCTGGTAGCCGAGCGGCACATTTGCGGAGACGGGGTAAAGCCCTGCCTGATAGATGCCGCCGCGCGGATTCTTGTATTTTTCCACCTCACGCGTGTAGGTGTACGCCACATCACGCGCAAAAAGGTCGATCTCTTCGATATCGTTGCCGTACTTCGGCAGGCTCTCGATCTTCGCAAGCAGTGCGCCATAGCGTGCGCGCTCGTTTTCGGTAACGCCGCCGTTTTGCACCTCGGCATAGATCCTCGCGATCAGCGACTCGGTCGGCGTGACCCCCGTTGCAACAACGGCGCCTGCGATCTCGGCGGTCAGCTCCGCCGCCTTTTTACCGCGATACCCACGGCCGAAGTTTTTGGCGAGCGCTTCCTTCAGCTCTGCCATCGTGACGCTCTTTTCCTCGTAGACGAGGGTGCGGACGGCAGAGAGCGCGTCGGTCATATTCGCAATACCGAAGCCCTGCGGACCTGTGAAGTTGTAAACGGCACCGCCCTCTTGAACGCTCATACCGCGGCCGATACAATCGTCGACCATCGAGGACTGGAAGGGGAGCGGACAGCGTACCGCGTGCGCCACGTCAACGGCGTTGTCGGCGTTGACCATCAGGGCGATCATTGCCG
>JAFTLE010000042.1 GCA_017452895.1 Clostridia bacterium | reverse complement strand
TATTTTTTGCAAAGTGAGCACAATCCGCCACATATCCACGCAATTTATAATGAAGATGTTGCTGCAATAGATTTTGTGACGGGTGAGGTACTTGAGGGGTATTTGCCAAATAAAGCACTGAATATGGTGCAGGAATGGATTTCTATGCATAAGGATACTTTGATGGAAATATGGAAAACACAGGAGTTCAAGAAGATCCCACCGCTTGAATAAGGAGGTAGTATAATGTTTCACAAAATCAAAAATGTTTTTTCTCTTCCCGAATATAAGCTAAGTGTTCAGTTTTCGGAGGGAGTTACGAAGATTTATGACGTAAAGCCGTTGTTTGAAAAGATTCCGTTGTTTGCTGAATTAAAGGATAATCAGGCGGAGTTTGCTTGCGTTTCTGTGGACGTCGGTGGCTACGGTATCGTTTGGAATGATGATCTTGACCTTTCTTGCGACGAGCTTTGGGAAAACGGTGTGCAAGTTGATACGCCCTTTGACGGACTGATGGCTTTCAGCGATGCCACCGAACTTTGGGGACTCAATGAAAGTACGCTTCGTAAGGCAATCACATATGGCAAATTGGTCAACGGCGTTGACGTTTGCAAATTCGGGAAACAATGGGTCGTGTCTGTTGATGCAATGAAAAGGGAATACGGAAACGGTCATGAAAGGGTATGATTACCGACTGATTTGTTCAATATTACCAATCGGTAAAATCTTATATAGTATCAGCATCGTAGAAGCAGTGCTGATTGTATAAATCGCCGTATGCTTCGTTAAACCATCGACTCGCAACGCCCGACATAGGTAACTATGCCGTCGCATTGCTCGCTCGGTTTGCCTCGCCTACGACAATTTCTCCAAATCAGCATTTCTCAACTGCGGAGCCCTTCTAAATATCTATAAAAAACAAGTTCTGCACGAGCGTGCAGAACTTGTTTTACAGTTGACAATCAACGCGTTATATGGTATACTGAAGGGCGTAAAGATTCACACGCGGCGGTATGCGAGAATGGCGAATTCCGCGGACACGTCGAGGTGTTCGAGCGCGGCGATGCGCTCCTTCGCGCTTTGCGGCGTGCGGTAGTAGTAGGGTGTCATTTTGAAAAGGCTGTCGAGTGCCACTGCATCCTGCAAATGCATTTTGAAGACTACGTCGGTGCGCCCCAGAAAATCAAATGCGGGCAGTGCCGTATCGGCGAGCTTGTTTTCATACGGCTCGGTATACAAAAGCTCCTTCAGCTCCCACAAATGCCGCGCCAGCGGTACGGCAAGCAGAAGAATGCCGTTTTGCTTCAGTACGCGGGCAAATTCCTCGGCGCACAGTGGGGCAAACACATTATAGATCAGATCGAATCCTCCATCGGTAAACGGCAGCTTATAAAGGCTTGCCGCCGCAAGGTGTGCGCCGCACTTACGCCGTCCGCCGAGGGTCAGTGCGTCCTTCGACACGTCAACGCCGTAGGTCGCGGGTGCTTTTCCGCGTGCGGACAACGCCGCATTCACGCCCTCGGTATAGTAGCATTCACCGCACCCCGCGTCAAGCAGGGTCGGGTGCGCGTCGGTGTAGCGGTCAATCTGCTCGCACAGTGCATCCAGTAGTGGACGGTAATATCCGCCATCCAGAAAGTCGCGCCGCGCGGACAGCATCATTCGGTTATCGCCGTGCTGACGCTTGCCCGAGGGGGGCAAAAGATTGACGTATCCGCTCTTCGCGCGGTCGTAGCTGTGGTTGGAAGCGCAAACGAGTCGGGTCTTCTCCTCGCATAGCGGCAGTTGACAAACGGGACACGAGAACATTTTTCACTCCTCCATCAATTTCAGATTCATTTTATCATATATTTCAGAAAAGGTCAAGGAAAACAGTATGCAGATCACAGAAAAAGGGCGCATCCTCGGCGTCGATTACGGTGACGTCCGCACGGGGCTTGCCATATCCGACCCCACGGGATTCCTTGCTTCGGGTATCGGGTATATAAAGCCAGGCGGGATGAAGAACACCGCCGTCGCCGTTGTTGCTGCGGCAAGGGAGCAAAACGCCGTCGGCATCGTCGTGGGACTTCCCAAAAATATGAACGGTACGGAAGGAGAGCGCAGTGATGTCATCCGCGCCTTCGTAGCACTTCTCGCCGAGCAGACCGCACTCCCCATCGTCCTCTTTGACGAACGCCTCTCAACGATGGAGGCGCACCGCTTTTTAAGTCTTACGGACGTCGGCGGCAAAAAAAGAAAGCAGGTCGTTGACACGCTCTCGGCGCAGATCATCCTGCAGGACTATCTCGACCGTCAAAAAAACGCTAAGTAAAAGGAGAAATCACCTTGGAAGATCTCGAAAAAACGCAAAGTGGGGAAACGGTAACCGTCAAAGCCTCACGCCGATCCATCATTTTCTTTGCAATTTCCTTCGTTCTTTTGTTTGCCGCCATCCTCTTTTTCTGCTTCGCGCTCGACCGCTATCGGAAGGCGAACGAGCAGCTCGGCGAGATCACGCTCATGATCGAACGCTACGAATCATCGGTCGTGACCGAGGGTACGCCTGTCGGTGCGGCGGCGGTTGCGGCGCCGAGCGTTGCGGAGCTTGCCATTTGCGACGCGGACTACAAAAAGCTCGCGGCAGGCAGTGCGATTTCCTTCTGCGACGTCGGTGATTACAGCTTCCTCGTCACGAATCACCACGTGGTAGAGAATGCCGAGAAGATTATGGTCATCACTCCCGACGGCTCCCGCATTGAGGCGGCACTTTGGGGCTACGATTATCAGGCTGATATTGCCGTCTTGCGGATCGCAAAAAACAGCTCCCTCACCCCCGCACGCATCGGCTACAGCAGTAACCTCGGGCTCGGTCAGGCGATCATCACCGTCGGCAACCCCACGGGCAGTCTCCCCGGCACGCTCGGCACGGGGATCATCAGCCACCTTTCCCGCAACGTCACCGTCAACGGTGACCACGTGATCAAAATGCTGCAGATTGATGCCGCGATTAGCAAGGGCAGCAGCGGCGGCGGTCTGTTCGATATGGAGGGCAATCTCATCGGCATCCTTTCCGCGAAGGCGGCGAGCCCCGAATCCGAGAACATCGGCTTCGCAATTCCGATTGACAGTGCCTTCGACCTCTTTGAGGAGATCCTCAAACTGCGTACCGACGGCAAGAACAACAGCCTCGGCATTCTGCTCGATGCCGACTGCATGATCCTCTCCTACGCCTACACCGACGATATGGTGGGTACCGTCAAGACAGAAATGGGCGTTGAGCTGGAATACGATCTTCTCCCGGGCGACCGTCTGCTTTACATCGACGGCTATCGGATCGATGAAATCGGGGATTACTACGCCGCCGTCGCGCGTGTGCGTGCAGGACAGCGCGTCACCGCCGTGGTACGCCGCACCTATACCGTTGAGGGATCGACACAGCAATACACCAGCGACATCGCCATTGATATCACCGCGCATACCTCAAGCAAACCCGAAACGTAAAATAAAAGGAATCAGAACGCTATAAAAGCATATCCGCTTCACGATGCGCATTGCCTTGTGTTTGACGCCCCCGCACCTTCTTCAACGATGCTCTGCCGGTCGGTTGCGGCGACCTCGGCGTTATCGTCTACGGCGACCCTACTGACGAAGGGATTACGCTGAACTACGATGAGCTTTGGACGCGCTCCCCGCGTGACTTCAATCTCGCTCCTCGGCAGATGACGTTGCCGCGCATTCTTGAGGCAAGCATCCCGCGCTTCAATGCGGAACCTATCAGCCAATGGCACGCTCCTCATCCATCGGGGGATGGCGAATACACAGACTATCACCGCAGCCTCGACCTTCCGATCTCCCCCGTCACGGTGACCTACCGCAAAAACGGCATCGCTTATACCGAGATCGCGCTTACATAGAGCTCTAAAAAGTGTATTTCCTGATCAATCTGGAAAGGATTTGATACAATTTCTCCTCTACCAATTGATGCGATGCCAGATTTCTATGACCGAATAATGCTATTTTATTCAAGCCCTTGCTTGATGGGATTTATTAACAATAAGAGAAGGAGCGCTCGGCGCTCCTTCTCTTATTGTTAACATGTTTTGATCAACCGAATGAAAAACTCATTCGCGCGGCGCACACAGTCAAGACGGATGCGCTCGTTGTTGCCGTGGATGGATTGCCGCTCCTCTGCGGTCAGATCCATCGCGGAAAAGCGATAAACGCGGTCGGAGATCGCGCCGTAGTGGCGGCTGTCCGAGCATTGCACCATCAAGTAGGGCGTAATGAGCGCCCCCCGCCAGGTTTTGGCGATCGCCGCTGTTACCTTGCGATAGCCCGCCGTGTCGGTCGCGGAAATGCGGCTTGGCTCCATACTGTGAAGCACGCGGAGCTTCACGTCCTTATTCCCGATCGTCCTTTCAAGACGGCGGAGGGCAGATGCCACCGTGTCGGTAGGATTGAGTCGCAGGTTCGATACCATCGTTGCCTCGGGCGGAATGACGTTCGAGGCGTCGCTCCCCTTCATCTGCGTGAAGGCGACCGTCGTGCGCATCAGCGCGTTCAGCTCACCGCCCATTCTCTTGCAGAGCAGATCAAGCACGGGATAAAAGAGCCAGAGATTGGCGAAGATCATACGGTAAAGAAAGCTTGAATGCCGCACGAGCGTATTGAACATCGCGGAAACGGGCGGGGTCAGATGCGTCGGGAAGGGATGCGACTCCACCCTGACCGCGGCGGCAGATAGAACGCCGACGGGCGTGTGCGGTCCCGGTGCGGAGGCGTGACCGCCGTTTGACTTCACCAAATACTCCACGTCCAATATCCCCTTTTCCGCAATTCCAATCATCGCGGACGGGCTCTTGACTCCCGGGAACACGTTTTCAACCACGGCACCACCCTCGTCCAGCACGAATGCGGGCGTGATGGCACGCTCCTTGAAATAGTTGACGATGTGAAGTGCGCCCTCACCGTTGACCTCCTCGCCACCCGAGAAGGCAAAATAAATATCGTTTTGCGGCACGTAGCCCTCGCCGATCAGATGGTTGGCGGAGAAGAGGATGCCGTTGAAGGTCACCTTCGTATCAAGCGACCCGCGCCCCCATAAAACACCGTCGGCGATCTCACCGCAAAAGGGCGGCTTCTCCCATTTTTGTTCGTCTGCGGGCACGACATCATAGTGCGCCATCAGCACCGCAGGCTCGCCGTCGTTTTTTCCGCGCCAGCGGAAGAGAAGCGCGCGGTCGGGCAGCCGCGTCAGCTTACACACCTCGAACACGCGCGGGTAAAGCGTTGGCAGCAGCTCGTAGAGCCGCTCGAACTCTCCCTCGTCCTCGGCCCCGTCATCCCGCGCACGGCGCGATACCGTACGGCAACGCACGAGCTGTGCCAAAGCATCGACCGCCGCATCCGCATCGAATTCGATCGGCTCTGCCGTCGGTATGGGGGTCCTCGTCGGACGGAAGAGAAGCGTGCGGATCAGAATGACCGCAATGAGAAAAACCAACGCGGTACCCACCGCAATCAGAGCATAGACCATCTGTTTCTCCTTGATTTGGCGTAGATTTTACTGAATTTCAGTATTATTATAGAATGATTTTGCCCAAAAGTCAACCAAAAAGCCGCTTTTCGCAAGAAAAGCGGCTTTTTGGTGAGAGCTATCGTTTTTTACATCAGCGTGAGGATGATACCCTTGTAATTCGACCGTCTCATCCTTATGAAAAGGCGGTGTGCTTAGCGGTACGCCGCGCCCCCCTGTGAATGGCGTCTTGTTATCCCCTGCATACGCGAAAAGCGTTAGCGGTAGAAGCGACGAGAGCATTGCGATAAGCAGCAGAAGGGAGATCACACGCATTGTTTTCATGATAATGAATAGAAATTAGCCTGTTTTAAAATGCAAGAGGGCTGTCTTGAATGCTCAAGACAGCCCTTGGTTTAATTAGGCTTCACGCCGGGATTTTCGACGTGCTTGTACTGGTATTCGTAAAGCTCGGTGAGCAGCGAACGTCCCTTTTGTCTGTCACAGCCGGCGCTCGTGATGATGCCGTCGATCTCTGTAGCCATCGACTCGTCCACAAAGTCGAACGCCTCGGGATTGATCAACATATACTGCTTGATGCTGATACCGTGTTGGTTTGCTATTCCTCGATCATACATGTACTGCAACTGATCGGCAAGCTCATAGGGGTCTTCCCTAGTCAGAACGTAGGAGTCGATCTCGACCAGGTTCTTCGACGTCTTTACACGCCCGTAGCCCACCGTCAGATAATCCTGATACAGGTTGAGGAAGAAGTTGTTTTCGGCCGTAATGTTGTAGGCCTGCGATCCCGACGTGTCTTTCCAGTCATCTCCACCCTGCATGGAAATATAGGAAAACTTCGACATCGTTTTCACGTCGACCCATACCACGTTGTTGTAGGTATGCCAGTGCGAGGATGCACCGTCGTGATACCAGCAGGTTGAGGTGTTGCTGGAAACGTTGCGATCTTCGTACGAGCCACAGTAAGCGTAGTTGTCGTGCAGGAGGTTGAAGTTTTCGGGATAATCGATGGCCGCATTGCCGCCAATGGTGTAGATCGCACCGCCGTCGAACAGAAGGCTCATATAGTTCTCGATGTAGTTGTATGCGACCTCAGCACCGAGGATATTGACGTACTCGCCATAGGGTGCGGTCGTTTTTCCCCAGCTCCAGCCGATAGAAATACCCGAGTAGGGGCAGTTGATGATCGAGTTGTAGCGGATTGCCAGATTCTGAACCTTGGTGATCGTGATCGCACAGTGGACGTAAAAAACGTATGCAATATCGTGCATATAGTTGTTCTCGATCGTGATGTTCGTTAATGCGTTGGTCTCGGGATCCCAGTTGCCGGGGTCGCCCATTAAGATTGCCGAGGAGCCGACGTAATCGAAGACGTTGTCCGTGACCGCAATATTGCGGTTTGCGCCACGCACGACAATACCGCTTGCGTACAGGTCGATGAAGTTACAGTTCTTGATCGTCAGGTTCGATGCGCTCTGCGCGTAGATCGCCGCCTCGGTACCGAATCGAGCAGTCCCCTTGCGGCTGTAGCCTGCCTGGCCGCGGATGTAGCCTTCCTCAGTCGGCGAATTGTTGTTCGTTCCCGTGAAGGTCAAGCCGTCAATCGTAATGTTCGCAACGTCCTTCAGAATGAGCAGATTCTCAACCGTCGAAAGACCGACCGTCTTTTCGCCGTCCTTCGGAATATAGTTGACGGTTCCGTTTTCAAGATCGTAGTAATATTCACCCGGCTCGTCAAGCAGGTAGATGCTGTTCTTCAGCGACGCCTTATCCCTGCCGCGCGCCACGTCGTGCTGGGGCGCCATTTTGCCGTCCTTGAATTTGGTATAGACCGATGCATCTGAGTAATTCAGAACCAGCGCGTACATATTCTCGTAGTTTTTGTTGGTGATCACCGTCGATGCGTTATCAACCGTCGCATAGATACCAAGGCTGTGGTCATAGTCGATGTCAACGATACGGAATCCCATATAGTACCACTCAATCTCGATCCAGAGCTCCGTGCCCGCGATATCAACGTTCTTCGCCGCGATCTGCTCGGCAGGGAAGTACTGATCGATCAGGGAGCGGTCAACATAAGCAACGAAGTAAATGTTGCCGTTTTCGTCCTTATACGCCTCGTCGGCAAACTTACGCGTGCCGCCCTCGGGAACGTTTTCGGTAAAGTAGGTAAAGGAGCGCGTCATCAGCTTCTGCTCGGTGGTCGCAAGCG
>JAFTLE010000041.1 GCA_017452895.1 Clostridia bacterium | reverse complement strand
GGATAAGCTCCTTTATACCGAGGAGGAAAATATCTACGGTATGCGAAAAAACTGCGACTTGAAAAACCGACTGAAGATCTCGCACGAGAATCCCGACGCGCTCTTTATCAGCATTCATATGAATAATTTTACGATGTCACAGTATAGCGGTTTGCAGGTCTGGTATTCCACAAAAAGAGAAGAAAGCCGCAGCTTTGCCGAGGCGGTGCAAGCAAGCGTTCGTGAGGGCTTACAGAACAGCAATAACCGGTCAATCAAGGCGGCGGACAGAAATTTGTATCTGCTTGACCGAAATGAGAATCCCGCGATCCTGATTGAGTGCGGTTTTTTATCAAATCCTGAGGAATGTGAGGCTTTGTCTCAAGAGGATTATCAAAAAAGGTTGTGTTTTTTCATTTTTTGTGCTATTATGAATGAGAGAACAAAAATAGCGGAGTGAGCATATGAAATCACAAAAACCATATTACGTATGTACCGAGTGTGAATACCGCAGCATTAAGTGGCTGGGAAAATGTCCGTCGTGCGGTGCCTGGAATTCCTTTGAGGAAAGCATTCCCGAGGTTGAGGCACCGACACAGAGCCTGCGTTCGCGCGGTAACACCGCGAAGGCGGTGAAGCTCGATACGCTGGAGCTTCCTACGTATATGCGATCAACGACGGGAATGGGGGAGCTTGACCGCGTGCTTGGCGGCGGTCTTGTCAGCGGCTCTGTCGTTTTGCTCAGCGGTGAGCCGGGAATCGGTAAATCCACGCTTCTGATGCAGATCTCGAACGCACTCGGACAGGATCGGCGCGTTCTGTACGTTTCGGGCGAGGAATCCGGCGGTCAGCTGAAGCTCCGCGCACAGCGCCTCGGCATTTCGGCCGACGGACTGTTTTTGCTGACGGAAACGAACGTCGAAGGAATCCTTGCGCAATGCAATTCGGTTTCCCCTGACGTTGTGATCGTTGACTCCATTCAAACCGTATGGAGCGACAGAGTTACGTCGGCGGCGGGTAGTCTGACGCAGGTCAGAGAAGGCGCGATGGCATTTATTAACTTTGCAAAGACGAAGGGGGTTGCCGTGATCCTTGTCGGGCACGTTAACAAAGAGGGCGGTATTTCCGGCCCTAAGGTGCTTGAGCATATGGTAGACGCCGTTTTGTATTTTGAGGGTGAGCGCAGGCAAAGCTATCGCTTGATCCGCGCGATCAAAAACCGTTACGGATCGACCAATGAGATCGGCGTGTTTGAAATGACCGATATCGGGCTGTCGGAGGTCGCAAACCCCTCGCAAACGATGCTTGAGGGGCGGCCGAAGGATACCAGCGGCAACTGTGCCGGATGTACGATGGAGGGCACGCGCCCCCTTCTGACCGAGATCCAGGCACTTGTCAGTCAAACGGTTTTTCCATCCCCCCGCAGAACGGCAGACGGCTTTGATTATAACCGCATGTGTCTTTTGCTTGCCGTGTTGGAAAAGAGAATGAATCTGCGTTTTTCCCAAAACGATGTATATCTGAACATTGCGGGCGGCGTACGCCTGGACGAGCCTGCCGCAGATCTTGCCGTTGCGACGGCATTGATCTCGGGAATCACGGATAAGGTAGTGCCCGAGGGGCTGATCGCGATCGGGGAGATCGGTCTGTCGGGTGAGGTGCGTTCGGTTTCACACATCGAATACCGTGTGAAGGAGGCGGAGCGTCTCGGCTTTACCCAGATCGTTGTTCCGAAGCGAAACGTGAACAAGCGGATCAAAACCAAGGAGGGGGTCAAGCTTTACGGCATCAGCACGATCTTTGAGCTTTTACCGCTTTTGGTAGGAAAGGACAAGCAAAAACAGAATTGAGCTTGTAACGATCAATAAAAGGGAAGGCATGGAATGAAAAAGACACAAAGGGAAACCAATCCCTTTCCTTACACGGACAGCAATAAACGCTACTATACCTACGACTATTTTTTGCGCCACACCTACGGCGGTAAGGTGGCGAAGATTACCCTTGATGCGGGGATGACCTGCCCGAACATCGATGGCACCTGCGGCGTGGGCGGATGTATCTACTGCTCGGCACGCGGAAGCGGAGATTTTGCTGAATCGCCGCTTTTGCCGATCGACCGCCAGTATGCCATACAATGTGAGCGTATGCGCAAAAAATGGGATACGCTGCGCTTTATTCCGTATCTGCAGGCACATACCAACACCTATGCCCCGATCGAACGCTTGCGCCGTATTTACGACGAGGCACGCTCCCTGCCGGGGGCTGTTGGAATGAGCATTGCGACCCGCGCGGACGTGCTTTCCCCCGAGGTGCTCTCACTGCTTGCAGAATGCGCGGAGCAGACCGATCTCACCGTGGAGCTGGGGCTACAAACGATCCACGATCAAACGGCGGAGCTGATCCGCAGGGGACACGATTTTAAGACGTTTTGCAAGGGCTATTACGCTCTGCGTGACGCAAGTCCGAGCATTCGGATCGGCATTCACCTGATCAACGGATTGCCCGGGGAGGATCGGGATATGATGCTGGAAAGCGCGAGGACGGTCGGGGAGCTTATGCCCGATGAATTAAAGATCCATCTTCTTTATGTCCTGAAGGACACGGAGCTTGCAAGACTCTATCTTGCCGGTGCATATACTCCTCTATCACTCGATGCGTTTGCAACGACGGTGGCAGAGCAGCTGACCTATCTGCCGCAGAGCACCGTGATCGGACGCCTGACCGGTGACGGCGCACCCGACGAGCTCTTGGCACCGCTTTGGAGCCTTAAAAAGCTTGTGGTCTTGAATACGATCGACCGCTGTTTATATGAACGAGGCTGGTATCAAGGCTGTAACAGAACATAAAAAATCCCGAATTGCAATCAATTCGGGATTTTTTATGTTTCAATCGGAGATTTTCCAATCGATCGGCTCCTGCCCGCTTTTGATCAAAAAATCGTTGACGCGTGAAAAGGGGCGCGAGCCGAAGAATCCTGCGTAAGCGGAGAGTGGGCTTGGATGCGATGATTCGAATATTCCGTGAATCGGGTTCGTGATGAGGCTACGCTTTGAACGCGCATTTCCGCCCCAGAGAATGAAAGCGATTGGGCGGCCTGCGCCATTCAACAGCTCGATCACACGGTCGGTGAAGATCTCCCACCCCTGTCTTGCATGACTGTTCGGTGCGCCCGCACGGACGGTGAGCGTCGTGTTGAGGAGCAGGACCCCCTGCTTTGCCCAATCGGTCAGCTCTCCGTGGGAGGGGGGATCGATGCCGAGGTCACTTTTCAATTCCTTGAAGATGTTCTGAAGGGAGGGGGGCGGCTGAACTCCGCGCTTTACGGAGAAGCAAAGACCGTGTGCCTGCCCCTCGCCGTGATAGGGGTCCTGCCCGAGGATGACGGCACGCACACCGCTGTAAGGCGTGTAGCGAAGCGCGTTGAAGATATCGTACATAGACGGGTAGATTTTGTAACGGCTGTATTCTTCCTTCAAAAAGCCGCGCAGTTTCAGATAGTATTCCTTTCTGAATTCCTCGCCGACGATTTCGTCCCAATCGTTGTTTAACTGTACCATCGCGTTCCTTTCAAAGACTCTCTGTTGGCAAAGAAAGTCCTTTTTTGTTTTTGGATCAGGGCAATTCGTTGCGCTCGGATGCCATCTCATTGTATTTCGGATGCGACACCGTTTCATCATTGTAGAGGTTGCTGACGAGCTTGTCAAGATCAGATATTTTGGATAATATGTGAAGGCATCCATTATTTTGTTGTTAATAACATTATAACGCACTCTTTGTATAAAATCAATAACAATGGGCAAAAAAAGAACCGAAAAAACATAAAAAACGCCTCGTTTTCACTACGAAAACGAGGCATTTCGGTTAAGCTGTTTCAAAGATTGGTTTGTCGACACCCTTGATGAAGTCGGCGGTGATGGTGATCTTCTTGATATCGGGGCGTGAGGGGACGTCGTACATC
>JAFTLE010000040.1 GCA_017452895.1 Clostridia bacterium | reverse complement strand
TCTTTTTCAATGTACTTACGGTATTCGGAGAAGGTCGTCGCGCCGATCACCTGAATCTCACCGCGGGAAAGCGCGGGCTTCAGAATATTGGCGGCATTCATACTTCCCTCCGATTCCCCGGCACCGACGATCTTGTGCACCTCGTCAATAACGAGGATGACGTTACCAAGCTCCTTGACCTCGGACAAAAGCCCGAGAACCCTCGATTCAAACTGTCCGCGGAATTGCGTTCCCGCAACGAGTGCGGTCAAATCAACAAGCCATACCTCTTTGTTCTGGAGCTTGTACGGAACGTCACCTGCGGCGATCCTTTGAGCCAATGCCTCGGCAATCGCCGTTTTACCAACTCCCGGGTCACCGATCAGGCAGGGATTGTTTTTCTGTCGGCGGCAGAGGATCTGGATCAAGCGGGCAAGCTCTCTGTCACGGCCAACGATGCGGTCGATCCTTCCATCCGCGGCCTTCTGCGTGAGATTTTGACAGTAGGTCTGCAAAAACTTCGCTTTTTGTTTCTTCTGCCTTGGTTTTTTGTCCTGTTTTTTGTCATTTTCTTCGTCGTTTTCGCGCGCATTTAAATTGGAGAAGATCTTTGCAAGATCAAGCGCGGGGGCCCTTCCGTTATTCTCCGAAAGCTCGTCATCGTTTTCAAGGGCGTCAGGCAATGAATCAAGGAGGCTTTCAGCCTCTTGTGTCATTGCATCAATATCCTCATCGGAGACGCCGAATTTATCAAGGATATCGGTGACCTGATGGATCCCAAGCTCTCTTGCGCAGGGGATACACAGTCCCTCATTCACTGTTTTTCCGTTTTCGGACTTAGAAATAAAAACCATCGCGGGGCGCTTTTTGCACCGTACGCACATTTGCATTTTCATAAGAGAATTCCTTTTTGATTAAATCAGCCATTTAATGGGATTAAAATTGTAAAAAAATTTAATAAGATAAGTGTGTTGCAGGTCAAATTCCGCAACCGTCGTGCTGTAGGTTGCGAAAAAGCCTACAATAAACACAAGCACGTAAGAAACGATCCAAGCCGTGAAAAAAGAGCTGATCACCCCGCAGGTTAAGCCGAGGAGACGGTTGATGCGGTTGAGGATCGGAAGCTCAAAGATTCTGTCAACGATCCAGAAAATGATCATTAAACCGAACCAAGCGACGATGAAAAGAATAATGAAGCCAAGGATCGTCCCTGCAATTCCCGAGGTCTTGTCCGCGATCGCGGTAACGAAGGATTCTGTTGCGGCGGCATCGGTCTGCATGGCATTTTCGGCGATCTTGTCAAAATCAACGTTGAAGAATCCTGCAATCTGGTGAAAAATGGAGGGGATGGAATCGATAAATGTCTCGACCGATTCCCCCTTCTCTTTAACGGCGTTTTCGACCATACTGCCGATTTTTGCCTTTAAGGGAGCCATAATAAAGCGATCCTTCAAAATGACACCCAGCTTACTTGCGCCAAAATATGCGATAATCAGGGCAAATACCTTTCGGAAGGTGACGAAAATGACGTGGATAAACCCCTTTTTATAGCATCTGTATATCGTAATCGAGATAAACAGAAACAAGGTAAGATCTAGAATCAGGGGCAAAATATTTCGAACAAACATAATAAAATCCCTTCTGAAAGACATTCATATTATACACGAAAAGCCCGCATCTGTCAATTGATAAGGAGGTCTTGGGAAAATGCGGTACGGAAAATTACTGTATGATCACGTTTTCCTTTCCAAGAATACTTTCAAGACGAAGCGGCAGATTTGATGAAAGGTCTGCTAAAAGCTCGGTCGCACGGACGTACTTTTTCGTTGAAATATCGTAAAGAACGACCTCGGTGGTACCTTCCCTGGATCTTTTCAACTCATTAATCGCGCGTTTTGATGCGGGCGAATCGAGTGAGGATACACGCAAATAGAGACGCTTCGGTTTTTCTATCTCGGCTTCCTTCCTAATACCGTTGCTTTGCAAAAGCGTGACGGAGGAAAGAAGAAGCTTCGGCGGCTCGTCCTCTCTACCAGAGAGCGTGCCGACAACCGCGACTGCTACGTCGGTGCGAAGAACAGCGGCGTAGCGCTCAAGACTCTTCGGGAAAACGATCACCTCAAGCTCCGCATAGCGATCCTCAAGGGTAAGAAATGCCATATCGTCGCCACTTTTGATTCGTTTATTGGTTTTTGCCGTGATCATACCCACGACGGTAACGCGCTGTTTTTCTTGAAATTCGGCGCGAAATTCACCGGTTTCCCTATTATAATCCTCGAGTATATCAGCAATGGGGGTATGAGAAATTCTGCAGACGTGCTCACTGTAATCATCGAGCATATGTCCCGAAAAATACATTCCCGAGCTTTCCTTTTCGAGCATCAGAAGCTCACGTATGGAAAACTCATCAATCGATGGATAATCGAAGCTTTTGCCGTCTGTCAAATCGGTGTTCTCAGCCACTGCAAAAATATCGAGCTGACCTGTGACGTTGCCACGCTGCTTTTGTAAAATTGAATCGATCATTGATTCATAGGAGGCGAGCAGCTGCGAGCGGAAGACGCCGAGTCCGTCGAAGCATCCGCTTTTGATCAGGGCCTCAACCTGTCGCTTGTTCAGATCCCCGCCGGCCATACGCTCGAGGAAGTCCTCAAAGCTCTTAAAAAGACCGCCTCTTTGCCGCTCGGCCAGGATCTGTGCAATGAATTGCCGTCCGACGTTGCGGAGTGCCAGCATACCGAAACGGATCTGACCGTTAACGACGGAAAAATTCATTTTACTGTGATTGATGCTTGGAGGTAAAACCTGGATTCCAAGCCTGGTGCATTCCGAAATATACTCACCGATCTTTGCGGTGTTGTTCAAAACCGAGGTCAAAAGCGCTGAAAAATAAGCCGCAGGCTTGTGAGCCTTCAGATAGGCTGTTTTGTAGGTGATGCAGGCGTATGCTGCAGCGTGACTTTTGTTAAAGGCATAGCTTGCGAAGCTGACCATGCTGTCGAATATACGGTCGGCAACGTCGCGTGCGATACCGCGCTTCGCCGCACCGTTGGCAAAGCAACCGCGCTCCGCTTCCATAACGTCAGCCTTTTTCTTTGCCATTGCACGGCGGACGATATCGGCGCGCGCAAAGGAATAGCCCGCGAGCTTCTGGAAGATCTGCATGACCTGTTCTTGATAGATGATGCATCCGTTGGTAAGCGAAAGAATACTCTCAAGCTCCGGTGTGTCGTAAACGATCGGCTCCTTCCCGAATTTTCTCGCGATATAGGAAGGGATCGAATCCATAGGGCCGGGTCTGTAAAGCGCGATTGCCGCAATAACGTCCTCAAGCGAGCTCGGGCGCAGCTGCGTCAGCATTTGCCGCATCCCCTCGCTTTCAAGCTGAAAGACGCCGCCCGTTTTTCCTTCGCTGATCAAGTGGAAGGTCTCGGGGTCGTCAAAGGGAATCTGCGAAAGCGAAAATTTGGGGTCACTCTCTTTTGCTTCGCGCTCCGCATCGTCAATGATCGTCAGGTAACGAAGCCCCAGAAAATCGAATTTGACAAGACCAAGATCTGCTACGGTCGTCATATCGAACTGCGTTACAACAACGCCGTTGTTGACAGAAAGCGGGACATAATCCGCAACCCTTTTTTCCGTAATGACAACACCCGCCGCGTGGGTCGAAGCATTGCGGGGCATTCCCTCAAGAGAGGCGGCTGTGTCGATCAGGCGTTTGATCTCGTCGGAGGAGGCATAAAGCTCACGTAGCTCCTTATGCTTCAGCGCGTCGGCGATCGTAACGCCGATTTTCTGGGGAATCAGCCGCGCGACCTTGTCAACGTCGGCGTACGGCATACCCATAGCCCGTCCGACGTCGCGCACGGCGGCACGCGCCGCCAAGGTACCGAACGTGATGATCTGAGAGACGTGATCCTCACCATATCGCTGCCTGACATACTCGATCACCTCGTCGCGGCGGACGTAACAGAAATCTACGTCAAAATCAGGGAGAGATACGCGCTCCGGATTCAAAAAACGTTCAAAGAGCAGGTGGTAGCGCAACGGGTCGATATCAGTAATCCCAACGCAAAACGCAACGAGACTGCCTGCACCCGAGCCACGGCCGGGGCCGACGGGAATTCCCTTCTTTTTTGCGAATGCGATGAAATCCTGAACGATCAGATAATAGGCGTTGAAGCCCATACTGTCAATAACGGACAGTTCGTATTCAAGACGGTCCTCATATTCTTTTTCGGAAAACTCTCCGATTTGGATTGCTCCGCGGTTGATGCGATCTCGTAAGCCCTGCCGTGCATAGCGCTCGAGCGTTTCCTTATGCGTTACACCGGGAATCTCGGGAAAGGTCGGTAAATAGGTTTTTCCGAACGTGAAATTAAATTGACACATTTCGGC
>JAFTLE010000039.1 GCA_017452895.1 Clostridia bacterium | reverse complement strand
TCGCTGATCGTTTCGGGTCTTCTGTCGATTCGGTACATAGCTCCTCCTTATGAAACGGTATAACCGGGATACTGTCCCTCGCTTGCCAGATTGCCCGTGTAAAGATCCTCATAAACGCTTGCAATCGCATCCCACAAAACGGCACCGACGACCCCCGGAGTTCCCGAAAGACCAAACGCTTCCTGAAATGCAATAACGGACGCCTCGGTGCCCGCCCCGAATACTCCATCGACCGAAAGGGGGGGAATCTCGGAGAAGACGGCGGCAATTCCATTGATATACTGCTGTAAGACACGGACGGCATCCCCCTGACTTCCGCGCCGCAGGATCACACCGGGGAAGGGGATGGTCGTTCCCTCTGTGAAAACGACGGGAATGCTTGATACAAGGCCGAGATAAACGTTGTAGATCCGATCCCAGGTGCGTTCGTTGACGCTTCCCGTGACAGGGAGACCGTAGGCTTGCTGGAAGGCGGATACGGCGGCCTGTGTGGCGTTTCCGTAAACGCCGTCAACTGCGATTGTCGGTACCGTTGCGACAAAGGTGGCAATGTAGCTCAGAAAGTATTGCAGGGTACGGACGGTGAATCCGCGATCGCCAAGCGAAAGCTCGCCTGTGTACTGGGGAGTGGTCTCCTCAAGCGTGATCCCCTCCGAGTTGATCTCCGAGATCCGTTTGACGGCGTTGTAAATATACTGCAGGCGATACCAGGTTGCGGATCCGACAATCCCGTCCTCGGTCAGATTGAAAATGCGTTGAAACGCGCGCACAGCCTCAGTCGTTTCGGGACCGAAGATGGCATCGGGCGGATAGATCTTGGGAATGGCAGGATAGTTCGTTGCCACGCGGTTAAGTCTGACCTGCAGCTGCGCAACGTCGCGCCCCGTGCTACCCTCGCGCAAGGGAAATTCGGGCACAAGACCGGAAATATCCGCTACGGGAACGTCGCTGACAAGCTCAAGGTTGTCGCCGTAATAATAGGTCAGGATCTCATAGGGCGTCCGACCCTCATTCGCGAGATCGACGCTACCCCATTGAGAAAGCCCCGCGCAGGTGACCTCGATACCGTCGCAGTAAGCGGCAAACAGTGGCTCAAGGTTCCCCGGGCGGCGCAGATAGCTGTTGAAGATCTCGTCGACGATCCTTGAAATATTTTCAAAAATATCACGTCCGTAAGCAAAGGATTGGTCGGTTGCGGTAGAGTTCGTGATGTCAAAGTCATAACCCTGCGCCCGATAGAAGCCCGTGAATACGCGGTTGAGCGCAAAGGAGATCTGAGCGTAAATATTGGCACGGATCGCTGATTCCGGCCAGGTTGGATAGATCTCGCTTGAAGCTACATTTTTTATGTAGTCGGGGAAGGAAAGCGTGACATTTTCCGCATTGCTGCGAGGGGGACCGAGATGAACTGTGATGCTTTCGGGTATGACAAAGCTGTCCGGCATAGTTCCTCCTTATAGGTTTGGTTCGCTTTGCGTGATTGAATTGACGTCACGGGGAAATGCGTTTTCGGCATCGTACGAGGGGAGTGGGATCAGGGGGACAGGCTGGATCGAGATGATCCCGCTGAAAACGGGTAGGTTGGATACGGAATAGGGGAAATATCCATCCTTGCTCACCTCAAGATTATAGGTTGCGTAAGGACGTCGGTTTCCGGGCGTCTGTGACAGTACGGCTGATGGGGCAGGAAGAAAAACGGGCTCCGTGCGTCCGCTGAGATCCGAGATGCGCAAATGACGGATGTCGCGGTTGTCCGCATCGTTTCCTGTGATCACAACGGTTGCCCCCTCCAGGGGAAATGCACCCCCTGCCGAAAAAACGCTGACGGTCAGTTGACCGAGTTCGGGCGCTCTTGTATTCATGACGTCTCCTTTCTCGTTTTTCTCAGTATATGCGCATCAAAAGGAAACGTGCGGGGCGAAAAAGGGGGGAAATTCTGTTTTTATTGTTGGTTTTGTCTTGACAACCGTCTGTATAATTGATATAATGATTTGAGTAATGCTTTGAATTTTGCACCACTTAAATTATTTATGTTTTAGGAGCATCATTATGGCGATTAAGGTAACGGTATGGCATGAGTTTCGTCATGAAAAGACGCATGAGCGCGTGCTTGAGATATACCCCGGCGGAATGCACGCCTGCATTCGTGATTTTTTGTCTGATTGTGAGGATATGGAGGTTCATATCGTAACGCTCGACGATCCCGATCAGGGCTTACCGGATTCCGTCCTGAATGATACGGACGTTCTTCTTTGGTGGGGGCATATGGCACACTCCGAGGTAAAGGACGAGCTGGTTGAGCGTGTGAAAAATCGCGTTTACAACGACGGTATGGGATTTTTGCCGATCCACTCCGCACATCACTCTAAGCCCTTCCGCGCGATCCTCGGTACGACGGGCAACCTCGCGTGGGGCAGGGATCAGAAGGCAATCGTATGGAATTTGAATCCTACGCACCCGATTGCGGCGGGTATTCCTCAGCACTTTGAGCTGTTTGAGGAGCTGTATGCAGAGCCCTTCTTTATTCCGAAGCCTGACGATCTCATTTTCGGTACTTGGTATGAGGATGGGAATATCCTCCGCGGCGGTTGCACCTTTACGCGCGGTCTCGGAAAGATCTTCTATTTCCACCCGGGACACGAATTCTGCGAGTCGTTGCATAACCCCTACGTTCAGCAGATCATCAAAAACGCGATCCGTTGGGCAGCCCCCACAAAAATCGGTGAGGGGATGGAAAACAAGTGTATTCACCAGACTGAGGCAATCGTCCGTTGATTCCCTCCCATGTTAAAAAATACAAATAGAGATCACGAGAAAAAGGAAGGTAACATCATGAAAGAAAATCTTTTTGGCGAATTAAGTATTATCGGTATGCGCGGCTGTGAGGATTTCGTTGCGCAGGTAGACGGATACATCAAGGAGTGGCGCGGATACGGAGCGGACAGCACGTTCGTTGTCGGCGCTTCCTGCCCTCGCTTCGGTAGCGGAGAAGCAAAGGGGTTGATCCACAACTCGGTACGCGGTAACGACGTATACATTATTTCGGACGTGTTCAATCACGGTGTTACCTATCAGATGTACGGCAAGACGGTTCCGATGAGTCCCGATGAGCATTATCAGGATCTGAAGCGTGTGATCGGAGCGATCGGCGGACGCGCACGCCGTATTAATATCATTCAGCCGATGCTGTATGAGGGACGTCAGCATAAGCGTTCCTCGCGTGAGTCGCTTGACTGTGCAATGGCGCTTGAGGAGCTGATGAATCTCGGCATTGCCAACTTCATTACCTTCGACGCGCACGACCCCCGCGTACAAAATGCAATTCCGAAGAACGATTTCGAGAACTTCCGCACCAGCTATCAGATGATCAAGGCGCTCGTTCGCGATTTCCCCGATCTTTCTCTCAACAAGGAGAACATGATGATCGTTTCTCCCGATGAGGGCGGTATGACGAAATGTATGTACTATTCCTCGATGCTTGGCATCGATCTCGGTATGTTCTATAAGCGCCGTAATTACTCCGTCATCATCAACGGTAAAAACCCCATCGAGGCACACGAGTATCTCGGTCGCGACCTGAAGGGAATGGATGTTATTATCGTTGACGACATGATCTCCTCCGGCGACTCCGTGATCGACGTCGCACAGCAGCTGAAGGGCAAGGGTGCAAACAGGATCTTCATATTTGCAACCTTCGGCCTTTTCTGCAACGGGCTTGAGAATATGGATAAGGCGTATGAGGACGGTCTGTTCACCAAGATCTTCACGACTAATCTGATCTACCGTATGCCTGAGCTTTTGCAGCGTGAATGGTACGGAGAGGTCAATATGTGTAAGTATGTCGCTTACATCATTGATACGCTCAATCACGATAAGAGCTTGAGTGGTCTGATTGATCAGTCTCAGCGTATTCACAATCTGCTGGAAAAGCACAACGCAAGATAAGCAGTCCTGCAAAAAGTCCCGTGTTCACGGGACTTTTTGCTTGATTGTATCATAAAACCACGCGATAGTCGCGTGGTTCAAAATAGGTTAATCGGTGAGAAGAAATCCTCCAAATATGATATAATTAGTTCGACCTGTCAGTCAAAACTAAAAAACATATTTGGAGGATTTATCTATGAAGAATGTACCCATAGACAATAATAGTTTAGCACATACGAGCTGGAATTGCATTTGATGTGAAATGTACGAAAAACTGTTGTTTTTTTCTTCAAAGAGTGGTATAATAACTTAATAATGTAAAATGGTGTAGAATGTCGAGGAGGGAGTGCATATGCGAATACTTGGGATAGATCCCGGGCTGGCGATCGTCGGCTGGGGAGTCATCGAGGCTGTTCGCGGCCGTTTTTACCCCGTTGCGTACGGCGCGATCCGTACACCCGCAAATACAGAGGTCTCTTCCCGACTCTCCTTGATCTACGACGATATGCAACGGATATTTGACAAATACAAGCCCGATGCGCTGGCGATCGAGGAGCTGTTTTTCAACACCAACCAGACGACGGCGATCGCGGTTGCAGAGGCACGCGGTGTCATTCTGCTTTCAGCTCAGCAGCGTGGGATTCCGATCGCCGAATACACGCCGCTTCAGGTCAAGCAAGCGGTCGTAGGCTACGGTCGGGCAGAAAAAAAGCAGGTCATTGCGATGGTGACCTCCTTACTGTCGCTTCCGTCTCCGCCAAAGCCTGACGATACGGCAGACGCGATCGCGATTGCGCTTTGTCACGGTCAGAGCGCGGGCTCTTTATTATCGAAATTCTACAAATGAGGATGCAACGATGTGGGTAAGTAAAGCATGGCAGGATTACAGACTGCTTGACACCTCCGACGGTGAAAAGCTGGAGCTTTGGGGCAAATACAGTCTTGTTCGCCCCGATCCGCAGGCGATTTGGAAAAGTGAAAAGAAAAATCCGCTCTGGAAGCATGCGGATTCTTATTATAAGCGTTCGAGAAGTGGCGGCGGTGCGTGGAGCGAAAACCGTCTGCCCGAATCCTGGACGGTTCGTTACCGTGATCTTCGTTTCCGTGTGAAGCCGATGAATTTCAAGCATACGGGGCTTTTTCCCGAGCAGGCGGCGAATTGGGACTGGTTCTCAGAGCTGATCCGCAATGCGGGACGACCGATCCGCGTCCTCAACCTCTTTGCCTACACGGGCGGTGCTACGGTTGCCGCCGCCGCTGCGGGGGCATCTGTCTGCCACGTGGACGCGGCGAAGGGAATGGTTGCCGCGGCGAAGGAAAACGCGGCGCTCTCGGGGCTTTCTGATGCGCCGATCCGTTATATCGTCGATGATTGCAAGAAATTCATTGAGCGCGAATTGCGCCGCGGATCAAAATATGACGGGATCATTATGGACCCGCCGTCTTACGGCAGGGGACCGACGGGTGAGGTATGGAAGATCGAGGAGTCGATCGATTCCTTCGTAGAGCTGACGGCAGGGCTTTTGTCGGACCGTCCTCTGTTTTTCCTTTTGAATTCTTATACGACGGGGCTTTCGGCAGGGGCGATGAAGTATATCACCGACCTGCGGCTGGTCCGCCGCTTCGGAGGGAAAAGCGTTGCAGATGAGCTTGGACTTTACGTGGAGGATAGCGGACTTTGCCTGCCGTGCGGAAGCAGTGTGCGTTGTACGTTTGATGCGAAATAAGTCGGGCGTTTGGTGTTTGATACGCAATCGGTATATTCGGTATCTTTTGTGTCGCATCCTTACAATTTTGGAACGAAAAAGTATGAAGGTATACAGATGAGTGAATTTATTCGTGCAGAGGATCTCTCCTTTGCCTATGAGGAGGATGCGCCGAAGGTGCATCCCGCCCTGGACCGCATCAGCCTTTCGGTCGATTCGGGGGAATACGTTGCGGTTCTCGGACATAACGGTTCGGGTAAATCCACATTTGCCAAGCTGTTGAATGTCATTCTGACACCGAGCGACGGACGGCTTTACGTGGACGGAAAAGAGATCACGCCCGATTTTTCGGACGAGGAGACCGTTTTTGACGTTCGTCGGCGTGTCGGTATGATCTTTCAGAATCCTGACAATCAGCTAGTTGCAACGATTGTTGAGGAGGACGTGGCGTTCGGCCCTGAGAATCTCGGTCTGCCGCGTGAGGAGATCCGACGCCGTGTTGATATGGCGCTGGATGCTGTTGGTATGCGCGAGTTTGCGCATCACGCACCGCATCATTTGTCGGGCGGTCAAAAGCAACGCATAGCGATCGCTGGCGTTTTGGCGATGAAGCCTGCCTGTATGGTTTTTGACGAATCGACGGCGATGCTCGACCCGCGCGGTCGCAGTGAGGTGATGTCCGCCATCGAAAAAATGAACCGTGAAGAGAATATTACGGTTTTGCATATCACACACTATATGGACGAGGCGGCACGTGCTGACCGCGTGATCGTCATCAACGACGGGAAGATCTTTATGGACGGAACGCCGAAAGAGGTGTTCTCGCGCGTGGACGAGCTGCGTTCGGTAGGACTCGAGGTGCCGCAGGGCACCGAGCTTCTGCACGCTTTGCGTGCGGATGGTTTCGAGTTGCCCGCCGATTTGATCCGTCCTGACGAATGTATCGATTGCCTCGCGGAGTATCTTGAAAAACACAGTAAAAATGGAGGGGCGTCCGTATGAATATCTTAGAGCTGCGTGATGTCTCCTATACATACAACCGGGGGACTCCCTTTGAGGAGCTGGCACTTGATTCTGTTAGCGTCGGCTTTGAAAAAGGAAAGATCACGGGGATTATCGGTCATACGGGCTCGGGAAAATCGACGTTGACGCATCTGCTCAACGGCCTTGAAAAGCCCTCCTCCGGTGACGTCCTTCTGTGCGGCGAAAGCATCTGGGAGGAGCCGAAGAAGATTGCACAGATCCGCTTCCGCATCGGTCTTGTGATGCAATATCCCGAATATCAGCTCTTTGACGAAACCGTAAGAGCCGATATCGGCTTCGGTCCGCGCAATATGGGGCTTGATGAGGATGAGATTGCAAGACGGGTGGACGAGGCGGCACGCTTTGCGGGCATTGCGCCCGAGCTGATGGACAAATCCCCCTTCGATCTTTCGGGCGGACAGAAGCGCCGCGCCGCAATCGCGGGCGTTTTGGCGATGCGCCCTGAGATCCTCGTCTTGGATGAGCCTGCGGCAGGTCTTGATCCGCGTGGGCGCACCGAGATCCTCGGCGGCTTGCGGGACTATCAGAGATCCCGGAACGCGACGATCCTGCTTGTGAGCCACAGTATGGAGGATATGGCGCGTTATTGCGACAATATTGTAGTGATGAATCAAGGCAGAATATATGTGACGGGAACCGTCAGTGAGGTTTTTGCGCGCTCAGAGGAGCTGCAGAGCGTCGGCTTGAACGTTCCCGAGATCGCACGGATCGCCAACGGTCTGATCCGTCGCGGCATCCCGCTTTCGGGCGATCTCTATACGGTTGAGGGGGTGCGTCGCGCGATCCTCTCCTACGTAAAGGGGGAGTGCGAATGTTAAAGGACATAACCTTCGGTCAGTATTTCCCGGGACAATCGCTTTTGCACCGATTGGATCCCCGCACGAAAATTCTTTTGTCGCTCATCTTTATCGTCATTCTCTTCGTCGCAAAAACACCGATCGCGTTCCTTTTGATGATCCTTCTGACGGCGGTATTTGTTGAAATGTCAAAAATTCCGTTTGGTACGATCTTCAAGGGGATCAGGGCTGTACTCATACTGCTTTTGTTCACTGCCGCAATCAATTTGTTTTTGACGAAGGGGCAGGGGACGCCTCTCCTTGAATTCTGGGTGATCAAAATCTATGCTGAGGGGATTTGGCGTGCCGTGATCATGGCGGTGCGCGTTGTGTTGCTCATTTTGATCTCAGGCTTGTTTTTGACCTATACCACCACACCGATCGCACTTACCGACGGAATTGAGAGCCTTTTGTCTCCGCTGAAGAAGATTCGTATTCCCGTGCACGAATTTGCGATGATGATCACGATCGCGCTCCGCTTTATTCCGACCTTGATCGAAGAGACCGACCGTGTGATCAGCGCACAAAAGGCGCGCGGAGCGGATTTTTCGAGCGGAGGACTGATCAAGCGAGCCAGGGCGTTGATCCCGATCCTAGTACCGCTTTTGGTATCCTCGATCAAGCATGCCGAGGATCTTGCCACTGCAATGGAATGCCGGTGCTACCGCGGCGGTGACGGCAGAACGCGTATGGTTAAGCTGACCTACCGCACTCGCGATTTCTTGATGCTGCTTTTCGTTTTGGCGATAGGGGCATCGGTTTTCGTCCTCAATCATTATATCCCGATCCTTTTGCCTGATCTTTACTATTTTTAAATGTAGGGACATATATGAAATATCTCTGTAAAATACAATACGTAGGAACCGATTTTTGCGGGTTTCAGGTGCAACCGAATCGACGCACAGTGCAGGGAACGCTGAACACCGCGGTGAATGCGGCATTCGGACGCCCCTGTAAGGTTACGGGATGCAGTCGCACCGATAGCGGTGTACACGCGAAGGAATTTTGCGTGACCGTTGATCTTGGCGGTGAATTACCGATCCCACCCGAAAAATTGCCGCTGGCGGTTTTACCTCATTTGCCGCCCGATCTTTCTTTATACGATGCGCGTGCGGTTGACGACGCATTCCATCCGCGTTATTCGGTCGTGCGTAAGGAATACGAGTATTTGATCTATAACGAGCGTGTTCCGTCTCCTTTTTGGCAGAACCGTGCATGGCAGCTTCCCCGTGCGATCGATGACGTGGCGTTTGATCGAATGGTAGAGGCGGCGTCGCAGATCCCGGGGCGGCGCGATTTTGCTTCATTTATGGCAGAGGGCTCTGATATCAAGGACACGGTGCGCACGGTCGATCTTTGCACCGTCACGCGAAAGGATGCCTTGCTGACCGTTACCGTTGGGGCTGACGGATTTCTTTATCATATGGTGCGAAATATTGTCGGCACGCTGATCGACGTTGCTCTCGGCAAGTTTGATCCTGAGGATATCTCACGTATCATAGCGGCAAGGGATCGCACCCAGGCGGGCAGGACCGCACCGTCCGACGGCCTTTATCTTAAAAGTGTCTTTTATTGACAGATGTACCACTTATATTTTTTATGAACACTCTTTTCTTGGTTTATACTAAGAACGAGGAGAATGCCGGGCGGCTTCCGCCCGGTTTTTTTATAGATGAAAAACGAAGGAAAAAAGAGAAGACGCCGACGAATACTGTTGCCCTTGAGCATTCTGTTTTTGCTTTCGGTGGTTGCGGTCACGGTTTATCTTGTGCGTGTCGAGGGGGGCATTGATTATGCGATGGACGAGCGGCTTTTTCTTGCCGCAGGGGAGTCGCGTACAACGCAGATCTACGTCAACGAAAATACGAAGGGCGAAACCTATCTTCCTGTCGAGCTGAAGGAGGAGGCGCTGTACGGCGGTGAAAACTGCATCTTCGTCCCGATTGAAGAAATTCCGAGTGCCCTCGGCAATGCTTTCGTTGCGATCGAGGACCATCGCTTTTACGACCATCGGGGCGTGGATCTATTGCGTACCGCAAAGGCGTCCTTGAATTTTATTTTGAAGTTTGACCGACGCTTTGGAGGCTCTACCATCACGCAACAGCTGATCAAAAACATTGGTGGCGAGCGCGAGGTCCGTATAACGCGTAAGGTCCGCGAAATTATGCGCGCGCTGCATCTCGAGCGCACACATAGCAAGGAAGAGATCTTGGAGGCCTACCTCAATATCGTTCCGCTTTCGCGCAACTGTATCGGGGTCGGCGCGGCGGCACGCACCTATTTTCAGAAGGAAGCATCAGAGCTTTCACTCCTTGAATGCGTAACGCTTGCCGCGATCACGAATTCACCTGCACGCTACGATCCTGTTACGCACCCCGAAAACAATGCAAAACGGCGTAAGCTGATCCTTGACGCGATGCTCAAACACGGTTATATCGATCAAAACGAGTACGAAGAAGCCGTATCGGCTGAGCCGCAGCTGCATGTCCAAAAAGAAAGCGGCGGAAAACGCATAAACAGCTGGTATACCGATGTCGTAATCGGTGACGTGATTAACGATCTTTGTGAACGGAAGGGATATTCACAGGAAGCGGCCTCAAAGCTCGTGTACTCCGGTGGCTTACGTATCTACACGCTGATGGATACGGATATGCAAAAGCACCTTGAGAGCTATTTCTCCGACCTTTCTCATTTTCCAAAGGATAAAAACGGGAGCAGACCCACCTACGCAATGACGGTCGTCGATCCGCGAAACGGCAATCTGCTTGCCGTTGTCGGT
The DNA here is from genome assembly GCA_017452895.1 of Clostridia bacterium. Taxonomy (GTDB): domain Bacteria; phylum Bacillota; class Clostridia; order Oscillospirales; family CAG-272; genus UBA1740. The sequence continues at coordinate 25,477 of JAFTLE010000039.1, read as the reverse complement.
AACATCGGAAAGAAAAGTGGGAATCGCCTTTTGTCGTATGCTGTTGATGTGAAGCGTCCCCCGGGCTCGACAACAAAGCCGCTTGCCCTCTACGCACCCTTGATCGAGAGCGGGACCATCACGGAAGCGAGCGTGTTTGATGACGTACCGCTTGATTTTAAGGCAAACGGTGGTCTGTGGCCGCAGAATGCAAACCGTGTTTACAGCGGTCTTATCACCGTGCGCGATGCAATACGCCTATCGAAAAACACCACGGCGGTCGAGCTGTATCGGATGCAGGGGGCGGAGCGGGTCTACCGCACCCTAAGTGAACGGTTAGGGCTGCCCCTGCTACGCGAGGGGCATGACAAAAACGGTAAATTCGTGACCGACCTTGCCGAATCCCCACTTGCTCTCGGACAGTGGACAAGCGGCATAACGCTACGGGATATAACGGCGGCGTACGTCCCGTTTGCCAACGGAGGCATCCGAGAGGACTGTCGGAGCTATGCCGCGGTCTATGGCGCAAACGGCGAGCTTTTACTTTCAAATCCGAAGGACTCACGTCGCGTCTGGAGCAGAGAAACGGCGGGGCTGATGACCAATATGCTTTGTGATGTGACCGAAAACGGAACGGCAAAAACGTTGAAGCTGAAGGATCTTATAGACGTTGCGGGAAAAACGGGAACGTCAGGCTCTTACCGTGACCGATGGTTTGTCGGTTATACTCCGTATCTTGTCGCGGGAATATGGTGCGGTTACCCCGATCATACCTCTATGGCATCCTTGCCGGCAACGCACCTTACAGTCTGGGATGAGGTGATGAAGGAGCTGCATCGCGACGTGCTCGGCGCGGAAAACGAGCAGCTGAGGACCTTCCAAATTCCCCGCACGCTTTTACGCGTGGAATATTGCAAGGACTCGGGGAAGCTGCCGTGCGAGGCTTGCGGGTATGATGTGCGCGGAAAGCGCACGCGTGTCGGCTATTTTATACGTGGAACCGAGCCGACAGAGCCTTGCGATCGGCACGTGCTAGTCCCGTATGATAAGGATGGGGGCGTTGCACGGCCCGAGTGCTTTTGGGGCGCGCCCGATGGAGAGATCTCTTACGTTTCGCTATTGTCGATACCCACGCGTGATTTCCCCCGCCAGATCTTCATAACCGATGCACAATACGTGATGCGCGATATTGAAATGGTAGATCTGCCGACAGACCCAACCGTGCCGTTTTTTGCAAACACGCTGAAGGACGGACGTTATGTCGGGATTTCGATGACAAGCGACGGACGGCAGTTCAACGCAGCCTGCACAAAGCATACGGAAGCCGATCACGGGCAGACTCCGCCGCAACTGAAATTTCCATTTGAATTCATAATTCGTTCATCCAAAAAGAAAAAGAATATGTTAGAAGAGTAGTTAAAACGTTGAAATAAAAGGTGAGATTGATATGATGAAACGCACGAAAATTGTTTGCACCCTGGGACCTGCTACGCAGAATGAGAAGGTGCTCTCTGAAATGCTGCGAAACGGTATGAACGTAGCACGCCTGAATTTTTCTCACGGAACGCACGAATACCATAAAGAAAATATAGAAATGTTCCGCAAGGTGCGTGATTCGTTGGGGCTTCCCGCGGCGCTCATGCTTGATACTAAGGGGCCAGAGATCCGCATCGGCAATTTTGAGAACAAGTCGGTAAAGCTGAAAAAGGGAAGCGCCTTCACCTTAACGGCGAGGGAGGTGCTTGGAAACGAGCAAGAGGTCTCGATCACCTATAAAGGGCTTCCGCAACAGGTTAAACGTGGGCAGAAGATCCTCATAGACGACGGAAATATTCTTTTGTCGGTTCAGGACACGACCGATACCGATGTGCGGTGTGAGGTGCTTGACGGCGGTGTGATCAGCAATCACAAAGGCGTGAACGTGCCTAAAATTCATCTCGATATGCCTTATCTTGGGAAAAATGATATGGCAGACCTTTTGTTCGGCATTGAAAACGATATTGATTTTGTTTCCGCCTCCTTCGTGCGATCAAAGGCTGACGTGATCGCCGTTCGTAAGTTTCTCGACTATCACGGCGGTCACCGTATCAAGATCATTGCAAAGATCGAAAACCTTGAAGGAGTGCAGAATTTCGACGAGATCCTGAAGCACTCTGACGGAATTATGATAGCGCGCGGTGATATGGGGGTGGAAATTGATTACGAGAAGCTTCCGGGGCTTCAGAAGAAGTTTATCAGAAAATGCTATCAATCGGGGAAAATGGTGATCACGGCGACACAGATGCTGGAGTCGATGATTCACAACAGCACGCCGACGCGTGCCGAGATCACCGATGTGGCAAACGCCGTATTTGATGGTACGTCCGCAATTATGCTCTCGGGTGAAACGGCGATGGGGGACCACCCCGCGCGTGCGGTCGCCGTCATGGCAAAGATCGCAATGCAAGCGGAAAAGGATGCCTTTGAGATGAAGGCGTATTCGGGCATTCAATACGAAAACGACCTTACTGATATGACGAACGCGATCTGCGATGCGGCATGCACGACAGCGCGTGACGTGGGGGCAAAGGCGATCATTGCGGTAACGAAGTGGGGACGCACGGCGCGCCGTGTATCTAAATTCCGCCCGCATGAGCTGATCGTGGCATCGACCCCCGAGGAAAAGACTTTCCATCAGCTGTCGCTTTCCTGGGGGGTGTTTCCCGTGTTGGCGATCAGCCAGATGGACGAGGAGAGTCTTTTTCGCCATTCGATCGACTGCGCGAAGCAGATCGATGCGGTGGAAACGGGTGACCGCGTAGTGATCACTGCGGGCGTGCCTGTCAACCGTACGGGTTCAACCAATCTTTTGAAGGTTGCAACGGTATAAAAAGTGAGCGATTCACAGAATCGCTCACTTTTTATTTAAGTAATCGGAAAGTCGGGGGAGAGTCGCAAAGGCGGCGTACCGTTCAAAGGCGAAAAGCAGACTATTCTTGTCATGACAGTCGGCGGACAAAAGAACGGGCTTGTTCTGTTCCTTCAGCGACTCTAAAAAATGGAAAGCAGGGTAGGGAACGTTTTGCATGCCGCGCGCGATCGCACCCGTGTTCAGCTCGAAGATCGCGGGCGTTTTGCATAGGGCATCAAAGGCGCGCGTGGAGGCTGCAACATAGCGCGGATGTGTCGGATCAAATAAACGGTTGTCTCTGTTGTATTTCAAAACGAGATCAAAGTGACCGATAATATCGCATTTTGTTTTGTTGTAAACATCAGCAACTGCCGCAAAGTAGTTTTCGGCAAGCGCATAATAGTCGCCGTCGAACACCTCGTTTACAAGCTTAAGATACACCTTCTCGGAATGGTCAATCTCGTAGCATTCACCATTCTTCTTTGCGTAGTGAACAGAGCCGATCATATAGTCGTAAAGACCTTCTGGTGGAAGCGGAGCGTAGTAATCCTGCTCGATACCGAGCAGGATCTTGATTTTTGAGGCATATTTTTCCTTCAGCTTTTTTACGGTTTCGATATATTCCTCGGTTTCTTCCTGTGACATACAGTAGGTGTTGTCGAATGGGGTGTAGCAGTGACCCGAAAAGCCAAGCTCGGGACAACCGAGGCGGATCGCTTCCTCAACCATTTCCTCTGCCGTGTTTTTACCGTCGCAGAAGATCGTGTGGTTGTGATAACCCGAAAAGATCATTTCGTCATTTTCTCCTGCTTGACCTTATGGTCAATAATGTGGCGTGAAGCGAGCTCGCGATGGACGTCCTCAACGCTGATGCCCATTTCGACCATCAGCACCATCGCGTGATAAGCAAGATCCGCAAGCTCATAGACGGTTTCCTTTACATCGTTTGCCTTGGCGGCGATGATGACCTCGGTCGATTCCTCGCCAACCTTTTTCAGGATCTTGTCGATGCCCTTCTGGAAAAGATAGGTCGTGTAAGAGCCCTCGGGCAGGTCCTTTTTTCTGCCCTCAAGCAGCCCGTAAAGGTCGCCGAGGGAGAATTCGTGCAGATCATCACTCTGATAGACGGGACGCGTGAAGCAGGAGTCCGTGCCCGTATGACACGCAGGGCCGTCCTTTTCAACAACGACGACCAGCGCGTCGTTGTCACAGTCGGCGGTGATCGAAACGATATGCTGATAGTTTCCGCTGGTCTCTCCCTTCAACCAAAGCTCGTCGCGCGAGCGGCTGTAGAAGCAGGTCAGCCCTTTTTCCATTGAGATCTTCAGGCTTTCGCGATTCATATACGCAACGGTCAGCACCTTTTTGGTAATGGAGTCAACCACCACGGCGGGAATCAATCCCTTTCCGTCAAATTTCAGTTCATCTATATTCAGCATTCTTATAACCTCACTGTAATATCGTTTTCGTGCAGCATTTTCTTCAGATCGGGGATCCTGATCTCTCCAAAATGAAAGACGGATGCGGCAAGCCCCGCATCGATTGTCGGGATTTCTCGAAACAGCTTCAAAAAGTGATCGGGTGAGCCTGCACCGCCCGAAGCAATGACGGGGACGTTGACGGCAGAACAGACCGCCGAAAGCATCTCAAGGTCAAAGCCCCCCTTGACACCGTCGGTGTCGATCGAATTGACGACGACCTCGCCCGCCCCCATTTCGACGCAATGCTTAATCCAGGAAATGGCTTCCATCCCCGTATTCTCACGTCCGCCCTTGGCAAAAACGCGGAACACACCGTCTACGCGCTTGACATCGGCGGAAAGAACGACGCATTGGTTGCCGTATTTTTGTGCCGCGGCACTCACAAGCTCGGGATTTTTTATAGCACCCGAGTTGACGCTGACCTTATCCGCTCCGCACTTCAGAACGCGGTCAAAATCATCAAGCGTGTTGATGCCGCCGCCGACGGTCAGGGGAATAAAGATTGTGCGTGCGACCTCGGTCAGAATATCGGTAAAGAGGGCGCGTCCCTCCGCGGATGCAGTGATATCATAAAAAACAAGCTCGTCCGCGCCGTTTTCGGAATAGTATCGTGCAAGATCAACAGGGGAGGAGACATCCGAAAGTCCCTCAAAATTGACGCCCTTTACAACTCTGCCGTTTTTGACGTCGAGGCAGGGAATAATACGCTTCGTAATCATTTCGTCACCTCGATCGCATCGGAAATTTTGATGTTGCCCGTATAGTAAGCCTTGCCGACGATCGCGCCGTAAATGCCCATATCGGCAAGCGCCGTGAGGTCGTCAAGCGTGGTAATACCCCCTGAGGCAACGATGTTAAGCGCGTATTTTTTTGACAGCACAGCGTACATCGAGAGATTCGTGCCGCTCATTGCACCGTCCTTTGAGACGTCGGTGCAGATGACCGTCTTGACACCGATCGACTGCATTTTGTCAAGAAAGGCCTCAAGCGTGTAAGCAGAAGTCTCAAGCCACCCCTTGATGGCAACGTAGCCGTCCTTTACGTCAGCGCCGACGGCTATCTTCTCGCCGTAGGTATCGACGGCTTGCTTCAAAAACGCCTCGTCTGTGACGGCTGCGGTTCCGAGAATGGCGCGTGATACGCCAATTGAAAAATACGTCGCAAGCGTTTCCATACTGCGGATGCCGCCCCCCACCTCGACAAAAAGCGAGGTGCCCTCGGCAATTTGTTGGATGACCGAAAGATTGGGCGTCGTACCGTTCTTCGCTCCCTCAAGATCGACCACGTGGATATGAGTTGCACCGCTGCTTTCAAAATCCTTGGCGATCTCAATGGGATCATCGCTGTATACCGTCATATTTTGGTAGTCGCCCTTGAAAAGACGGACTGCCTTTTTTTCATATAGATCAATCGCAGGAAAAAGAATCATCGTGTACGCTCCGTTTCACAAAAGGCTTTGAGGATATTGAGTCCCACGGTGCCGCTTTTTTCGGGGTGGAATTGGCATCCCATCACGTTTTTATAAGCGACAGCGGCGGTCAGCTCCTTGCCGTATTCAGCAGTAGCGATCACGCTGTCAGCGCAGTCGGTCGCAAAATAGGAATGCACGAAATAGACGCAGTCCTCCTCTTTAATATAGCGAAAAAGGGGATGCTTACGCGTAAAGTGCAGGGCGTTCCAACCGATGTGCGGGATCTTTAATTCGGTAGGAATAACTCCTTTCATCGGGACAACGGAGCCCTTGAGAAGCCCAAGGCCCCTGTGTTCACCGTATTCAAAGCTGCGCTCAAAAAGGAGCTGCATGCCAAGGCAGATGCCAAGCAAGGGCTTTCCCCTTGCCGCTTCCTCACAAAGCAGACGGTCAAGGTGCATGGAATGTAGCTTTTCCGCGGCATCGGCAAAGGCACCGACACCGGGCAGAATGATTTTATCTGCGGTTCTGATCTCGTCTTCCTTACTCGTAACAACGGCATCGGCACCAATGAATCTGAGCGAGGAGCAGAGGGAAAAAAGATTGCCGACACCGTAATCAATAATGGCTATCATCAAATTATTCCTTTGGTAGAGGGGATTTCGTTTTGAAAGTTCTCTTGAATCGAGGTTGCCGTAGCCAGACTGCGTGCCAATGCCTTAAACGCGCCCTCGATAATGTGGTGCGAGTTTTCCCCCGCAAGCTGGCGGATGTGAAGCGTTACGCCCGCATTGTTTGCAAAGGCAATGAAAAATTCGCGGCAGAGCTCGGTATCAAAATCACCGACCTTCGCGGCAGGAATTGAGAGCGCGCTGTAAAAGCCGCCGCGCCCTGAGACGTCAACAGCAGAGAGGATCAGCGCCTCGTCCATCGGGAGCAGGATATCCCCATAGCGGCGAATGCCGCACTTCGTGCCGAGTGCCTCGGCAAACGCCTTGCCAAGGCAGATGCCGATGTCCTCGACCGTGTGGTGATAATCGACGTAGGTATCACCGATGCAAGAAACCGAAAGGTCATAATGAGCGTGCTTTGAAAAAAGCGTCAGCATATGGTCTAAAAATCCACAACCCGTTTTGCAGTCGGATACCCCCGTGCCGTCAAGATTTAGGGTGAGGGTAATGTCGGTCTCACCGGTTTTTCGTGCGATGCTCGCAGATCTCATACTTGTTCCTCCAGAATTTCCTTTACGGTTTTGATCAGGGCTTGCATTTGCTCAAGCGTGCCGACCGTAATGCGGTTGTATTCACAAATGCGCTCGGCTGTGAAGTGGCGCACCAGGATCCCACGCTCCTTCAACGCGCGGTAGAGTGCCTCGCCGCTGATTTTTGGTGATCTTGCAAAGATAAAGTTCGTTTTTGATGCAGGCATCTCAAAGCCGAGCTTCTTCAGCTCAGCCATGGCATAAGCACGGTTTTCGCAAATGGTTTTACAATTGGTCATATAATAACCGTTTTCCGAAAGTGCCGCCACGCCTGCCGCCGCCGTCATGCGGTTGACGTTGTAAGGGTTGGTTGAATATTTCAGGGTGTTCAGATCGGCGATCAACTTTTTGTTTCCGATGCCGAAGCCGAGTCTTGCGCCCGCCATAGAGCGTGATTTTGAAAAGGTCTGTGTGACCAACAGATTCTCATAACGCGGGATCAGGGAGATCGCACTTTCAGCACCGAAATCAACGTACGCCTCGTCAACGATCACGACGTTATCGGGATTGGATGCCACGATCCGCTCGATCTCGTCAAGAGAAAGACAGAGCCCTGTCGGGGCGTTTGGGTTTGCAATAACGACGGTTTTGTTGATCCCAACGTAATCATCGGCGAAAATCGACAGATCATCCCTCAGGGGGATCAGCGTATAGGGAATGTGATGCAGCTCGGCAAATACCGAGTAAAATCCGTAGGTGATATCAGGGAATGCGAGCGGACGCGCCGCATCCGAAAAGGCCATAAAGGCGAAATTTAAGATCTCGTCCGACCCGTTGGTCATCAGGATCTGATCCTCATCGACACCGTAAAGCTCCGCCATTTTTTCGGTAAGCACCGCGCACTCGGGATCGGAGTAGAGCTGTAATCTCGATGCCTCCTCGGCTACGGCCGCCGTCACGGCGGGGGAGGGAGGAAAGGGAGATTCGTTGGTATTCAATTTGATGTACTGCATATCTCTTGGCTGCTCTCCCGGTGTATAGGGAGTGAGCTTTGAATATGCCAGGCTGAAAAATCGGCTCATATTTTACTCCTCAAAGCGGATCGTCGCGCTCTTTGCGTGTGCGTGCAGACCTTCCTTGTCCGCAAAACAGGCGATCTTGTCGGCAACCCTTTCGAGGGCAGCCTCCGTATAGTAGGTGTACTGTGACTTCTTGACGAAATCGTCAACCGAAAGCGGGGAGGAGAAGCGAGCGGTACCGCTGGTAGGAAGGGTGTGATTCGGTCCTGCAAAATAATCGCCGAGCGATTCGGGGCAGTACTTGCCCATAAAGATCGAGCCCGCATGCTTGATCCTGTCAAGATAATCGAAGGGGTTGTCCACACAAAGCTCGAGATGCTCGGGCGCGATCTCATTCGCAATGTCGATCGCGAGCATCAGATCGTTTTCCGCTACGATGATCTTGCCGTTTTTATCGATGGATTCACGAGCGATGTCGGCGCGGGGGAGTGCGGGGATCTGAAGCTCCAGCTCTTTGCTGACTGCATCCGCGAAGGCTCTGCTGTCGGTAACGAGAACGGCACTTGCCATTCTGTCATGCTCCGCCTGCGACAAAAGATCTGCGGCAACGAAACGGGGGTTGCAGGTGGAATCCGCAACCACGAGTATTTCACTGGGACCTGCGATCATATCGATCGAGACTCTGCCGAAGACCTGCTTTTTTGCCTCAGCAACGAAGGCGTTGCCGGGACCGACGATCTTGTCGACCATCGGAATGCTCTCCGTACCGTACGCAAGTGCGGCAACCGCACCCGCACCGCCGACCTTGAAGATGCGGTCGATGCCCGCGATCTTTGCAGCGGCAAGGATCACGGGGTTGACCTTCCCGTTAGCTTGCGGCGGCGTGACCATTACGATCTCACGGCATCCCGCAATCTTTGCGGGGATGCTGTCCATCAGAACGGTCGACGGATATGCGGCAGTGCCACCCGGAACGTAAAGCCCAACCTTATCAATGGGAATGATCTTCTGCCCTACAATAACACCATCCTTTTCGCTGATGATAAAGCTGTTTCTTACCTGCTTTTCATGAAAGGTGCGGATATTGTTCGCCGCTTCGCGGATGATCTGAAGAAATTCAGGCTCAACCGAGGCGAATGCTTCATCGATTTCATCGCCCGTTACCTCGAGTGAGGTGAGCTTGGCCTTGTCAAATTTCTCGGCGTAAGCGAGCAGTGCACGATCGCCGTTTTTTACGACGTCGTCAATGATACCCGATACGATATCTGCAACGTTTAATGCAATATTTTCCCGCGCGAAGATCTCACTGCTCGGAACCTCGCCGTAGGCGTATATTTTAATCATCGTTTTTCACCTGTTCCTTCATGCTGCGTACGATATTTTCAATTTTCTCGGTCTTGAATTTAAAGCTTGCCTTGTTGACGATCAGACGTGCGCTGATCGGAACGACGGTTTCGATTACATCAAGATCGTTTTCCTTCAGAGTCGTGCCCGTTTCAACGATATCCACGATCACGTCGGAAAGACCGAGGATCGGGGCAAGCTCGATCGAGCCGTTGAGCTTGATGATGTCGATCTCACGCCCGCGCGACGCATAGTGCCCTGCGGCAATGTTCGTAAATTTTGTGGCGACCTTCAGGGTGCGCTCGCCGTCGTCGTGGAAGCCGCGCCTTGCGGCAACCGCCATACGGCAACGACCGAGATTGAGATCGAGCAGCTCGTAAACGTCGGGCGTGTATTCCAGCAGAATATCCTTGCCCGCAACGCCGATATCGGCAGCTCCGCGTTCAACGTAGATCGAAACGTCAGAGGGCTTGACCCAGAAGTAACGCACCTGCTTTTCGGTGTTTTCGAATATCAGCTTTCGGTTGTTTTCCTTGATCGAGGGGCACTCGTAGCCTGCCGCCTCAAACATGGCGTATACCTTCTCGCCGAGTCTGCCCTTCGGTAATGCTATGTTGATCATGATCTGTTTCCTCGTGTTAAGTCTATAAGCTCGCGATAGCGCAGCTTCGGGGGGAACGCCTTCTGCGCGCTGACGCATTTTCCGCCGTCGGTCAGCTCCTTACATGTGCTGACAAGCTCGGAAAGATCGGTATCTTCGTCATAAAGGATCAGGATATCCACGTCAAATTCGTTCTTGACGGCATTCAACTCCTCCAAAAGATCTAGATAGAGCGCAAAGCCGACAGCACCCGCACGTCTGCCCATACGGTGCAGTAGGTTATCGTACTGACCGCCCGAAAGCACTCCCTCACAAATCCCGTTGAGGAAGCCCTTGAAGACGATACCGTTGTAATAATTGCCGTCGCTGACAATCGAGAAGTCGAAGCGGATGCGATCGGCGTAATCGGTAGCGGAGAAGAGCGCGGCAAGTGTCGCAAGCTCGGCATATGCCGCCTTTGCCTCTTCATTGATACAAAGCGGCTTCAGGCGTGCTAAAACGGTGTCTTTCGTTCCGTAAATACCGACAAACTCGGTCAGCATCGATTTGACGTCATCCGACACGCCGTGCTTTTCGCAAAGACGGAGAATATCGTGGCTGTTTTTTTCGGAGAGTGCCTGCGAAACCTCACGGCGAAACAGCTCGGACGCATTGATTTGATTGAAAATAGAATTCAAAAGCCCGAGGTGAGAGATATCGAGAACAAAATCGGGGGAAATCAGCTGAAGGCTCTTTGCGGCAAGGCTGACAACCTCAAAGATATCGTAGGCATCAATGTCGCCGATGCACTCGAGTCCCGTCTGCATAATTTCCTTATACTGATGCGTGCTTCCCGAAACGCGGTAAACGTTTTCGTTGTAGTAGACCTTCTGCTTGACCCCCGAAAGATCCTCGCCGTTTTTGACGATGGAGAGCGTAACGTCGGGCTTCAGCGCCATCAGCTTTCCATTGGTGTCATTGAAGGTGATGATGCGGTCACTGATCAGAAAATCCTTGTTGCGTACGTACAGATCATATTCCTCAAATTTGCTCATCTTGAAGGGAAGATAGCCGTACTGACGGTAAAGGGCGCGAAGAGCAAAAACCGCTCTTTCCTCGTTCTTTAATAATTTTTCTTCCATCAGTCCTGCTCCTTCAATCGGTCAATGATCGTTTGGTAACCGCCGCCGCCGTATTCGAGACATTTACTGACACGGCTGATCGTTGCGGTGCTCATGCCCGTGACCTTACCGATCTCGGCATAGTTTGCGCCTTGTGCCAGCATTTTTGCGGTTTTAAGTCGCTGGGAGATGTCGCGCAGCTCCTTGATCGTGCAAACATCCTCAAAAAACAGATAGCACTCCTCACGCGTTTCGAGTGCAAGGATCGCCTCAAACAGCTCGTCAAGCTCTTTCGTGTGATATTTTTTCATATCGGTCCTCCGAATTCATCGCTTTATCGCTTTATCTTGGTAAAGTATAGCATGCCGTATAGCGTTTGTCAAGACGGTTTTGAAACTTTTTCGCGTTTTTTCACGGTGGCAACACATTCCTCAAGCGTGGGAGGGGAAAGCGGCGTTGGGATCCGCTCCGTCAATCCCGTAAAAAGAGAAGTGCCGAGCAAGGTGGGGGAGGCGAGAAGTCGCAGCTTTTCGGGTCTTGTGAGCGTTTTGACCGCATGCTCGTATTTCAGCGCATCGGACCTGCTCGCGCACCGCCAGACAGCCCCGACGGAAACGACGTTACGGCTACGCGTATATTTGGCACAGCAGGGCGCATGCGTGGCGTGCTCCCCGATGCGGCGCAGGTAGTCGGCGGCAGTGCCCGTATAGATGCTTTTATCGTCACAAAGCACCATGTAAAGATAGTGATCCATCACGCCTCCCCCTTCGCTTTACAATAACTTAATTATTATACATTCTAATACAGAAAAAAGCAACCCCTTTAGAAGTATTCTTTGGAAAATTCTTCGGCGAAACACTCGCTCGATTCTATGTGATAGCGAGGAGAATCAGGGGTATAATTATATTTAAGAAATTCAACTCAAGAAATTAAGATTGCCGAAGGCTTGCGGACTGGATCCGGCAACAAAACAGGCAACTTGACAGCAGGAAGAATTTGTGGTAAAATACGATTTAAAGAAAAGACATTACGAATGATCGAGGACTGTTTTATGAAAAGAAAAGAATATATTTCATGGGACGAATACTTTATGGGGGTATCTTTGCTTGCAGCACAGCGCAGTAAGGATCCCAACACACAGGTCGGGGCTTGTATCGTTGACAGCGATAACCGCATTCTGTCGATCGGCTACAACGGATTTCCCGCAGGCTGCTCTGACGATGCCTTCCCCTGGGCGCGTGAGGGCGAGGATACGAAATATCCGTACGTCGTTCATGCAGAGCTGAACGCGATTCTGAATACGCGTGGAAAGACGACGGCAGGCGCACGCATCTATGTAGGGCTTTTTCCCTGTAACGAATGTGCGAAGGCGATCATTCAGGCGGGTATCCGCGAGGTCGTGTATCTTTCCGACAAATATGATGGAACTCCTATGAATATTGCGTCTAAGAGAATGCTGAAGGCAGCAGGGGTTACGTTGACGAAGCTTTCCGCGACGCGCTCGGAGATCGTTCTCAGCTTTGATGTTGAAAAATAAGGAGAAAATGTGAAAATAGGAATTCTTGGCAGCGGAAGCTGGGGAACGGCACTCGGTCAGGTGCTTTGCGACAATGGGCACGACGTGCTCATTTACGGAAACGTCCGCGCGCAGATCGACGATATTAATCTCAGGCACAAAAACACGCAGTTTTTTGCCGATGCACCCGTAACGCCGCTTTTGCACGCGACCGATCGCCTCACGGATCTTGCTTCATACGGCGATCTGTTTGTGATCGCCGTGCCGACACAGGCAGTCCCGAGCGTGATGCAGTTGGTCTTGCCGTATATCCGACCTGATACCGTCATTGTGAATGCCAGCAAGGGCTTCGAGCGTGAAACCAACCGCAGGATCAGCGACGCGGTGCGCTCCGCACTTGGCGATACGCCCTACGGCGGCTTTGCCTCGATCATCGGTCCGAGCCACGCAGAGGAGGTTATCTTGAGAAAGCTGACCTCTGTCTGCGCGGTCTCGCTTTACGAAGCGGTCGCAAAACAGGTGCAGACGCTCTTTTCGAACGCATACCTGCGTGTGTACGTCTCGACCGATGAGATCGGGGCGGAGTACGGTGTCGCGATCAAAAATGTGATCGCGATCGCGTCGGGTATTCTCGAAGGACAGGGCTACGGTGACAATGCGAAGGCGGCACTCATTACACGCGGCCTTTGCGAAATGGTACGATACGGCGTGTACAAGGGCGGACGGCGTGAGACCTTCTTCGGTCTGACAGGCGTCGGCGACTTAATCGTTACCTGCTTCAGCCCGCATTCGCGTAACTACCGGGCGGGTCTTTCGGTGGGACGCGCAAATTCCTCCGCAGTCCTAAAGGAAAACACGCATACCGTTGAGGGAATCAACAGTTGCAAGTCGGTACACGAGGATGCCGCAAGCAACGGAATTGAAATGCCGATCGTCGACAGCGTTTACCGCATTCTGTTCGAGGATACGGAGCCGAGTCAGATGATCCGCGAGATCATGGGTCGCCCCCTGAAGGCGGAATAAAAGAAAAAAGCTCAACCTTACAGTTGGGCTTTTTTGATTGCCTGAAGAAGCGTCTGTCGCACTTCTTTCGCGGTGTTTTTTTGCGATAAAATTTGCGTGATTACATCTTCAAGCCGATTGGGCGGAGCGCTGACGATCGGCGGCTTCTCGCTCAAGGAAGCGACAAGCTCTGCCATCGCATCGCATTTTCCGTTGTCTGAAAGAAGGACTGCAGGCGTTCCGCTGTTCAGTGCGAGAATCGCCGCGTGTAAGCGCGCACTGACGACGAGTCGGGCACTTGAAAACAGAGCCTGTAGCTTTTCTACCGAGGAGGGGCAGCACGTCTGTATTTGTAGCTTCTTTGCGAGTGATCTGACGCCCTTGACATCGCTTTCCGACATTGAAAGAAGGATCGGCGTAAGCTGAAGCCGGCGAAGAAAAGCGACGAGTGTGGGCGTAACCTCCGTTCCATTTTTTGGCGCGATCAAAACAAGTGAGGCGCCCTTTCTCTGCGGTGGTGTCAGGAGCAGAGCGGGATCGGGAAGGAGATAGGAGGATGCGTCGGGAAGAAGACATTTAAGATAGGCGCGGTCAACCTCTGTACGCAGATAGATGCGCTCTGCCGCGGCGAGCAGAGGAATAGCCTTTTGCTCTCCCTTTGCCGATAGTGGACCAATGCCACCGTAAAGTGTAAAGCGTCGCCCCCGATGCCTTGCGATCCGTAGCAAAAGAAGATAGAAAAAGAGTGAGCGCCTGCTTGTAATATCCTGTAAAAGGTTGCCGCCGCCGAGGATCAATCGGTCGTATTTTCCAAAACAAAGCATAAGGAGAAAGGAGAGATGCCCCGCGGCAAAAATGCCGTATGCCCTGCGCGTTTTGCGCGGGGTGCGCGAGAGGACGGTCACGCGCTCGGCACTGTCTGACAGCATTTGAAGGATGCCCGCGAGCATCGCCTCATCGCCAAGGTTTCCGCCACCGTAAAAGCCAGCGAGCAAAATGCGTTCGCCGCCTTTTTTGTGGGGGAGAGAGGTGTAGACTGAAACGGCATCGTTTGCCATTCTTTCCGCCTTGAAGCGTTCATGAATATAGCGGCGGTTATCCTCGCCGAGTTTTTGACGAAGCGGCGCGTCTTCAAGAAGCGTACAAATATCCTCAAACAGTCGGTCGTTATCGGGGAGACTTGATGCACGGCAACAAAAATTGGTATCGACTGCTACGGCATCGCTTGGGGTGAAAATCGATCGGTAACCCTCGTCCCCGCAAAGGATGACGGGAAGACTGCAGGACATCGCCTCCAGCGCGGCACGCGATACACCCACGAATAGCGTTGCGCTTCGTAAATAGGGCAGCGGATCTACGACGGCACCCGTCAAGGTGACGACGGTCCTTCCCAGCTGCGCGTTGATCGCGTCGGCGCGTGCGCGGAGCATCCCCTCTTCACTACCGCCGCCAACGATCAAAAGCCTGATGCAGGGATAGCGGAGAGCGAGCCTTTCGGCAATTTCAATCAATCTCCCCGCTGCGTCCGATCTGCCTGAATCAAGCCTCGAAACATTCAAAACAACAGGATCATTCAAGGCAGAAGATCTCTCTTGATAGAAACGATTGGTGTCGATTCCGTTTACTGTCAAATGGATCCGTCCTTTTGAAAGCCGATAATTCTGCCGAAGATATTGCGCAATATCGGGGCTGACAGCAAGCGTTTTTTGCCCCCAACGCGATAAAAAACGGTGAAGCGGATCTGTACGGAATACCCAATGTGCGGTCGTCACAAAGAGCGGGATGCGACGAAAAAAAGAGAGATAAAAGGCAGGAAGCCTTGCGTGTGCGTGAACGACGTCATAGTCACCGTGGCGCAGGATGCGACGAATGCCGAAAAGCGAGCGAAGGATCGCCGCGGGGGTCTTGCGCGCAAGCGGTAAAATGTGTGTTTCGATCCCCGCCGCACCGAACGCTGAAACGAGTGTGCCGCCACCCGATAATACGCTTACGCTGTGCCCCATTTTCAAAAGAGCACGCGATAGCTCGAAAATATGCGTTTCCGCACCGCCCGTGTCGAGCGAGGAGGTAACCATCAGAATTTTCATCTTAATAAAAAAGGAATCGGCACGCCGATTCCTTTTCCTTTCTCAGATCATTGCGGTGGTGGAGAGATGCTCGGCATCCTCCTCGATTGCAACAAGCTGTACGTTGTACGCGTCGATGACCGCGCTCTCCAGCTCCGCTCGGAAGCCTGCGTTGATGGGATGAACGATATCACGGTATGTTCCGTCCGGATTTTTGCGCGAGGGCATCACGATGAAATAGCGGTCTCTTGCGTAGATGACCTTGATATCGTGCACGGCAAGCGCATCGTCAATGGTGACCGATACGATCGCCTTCATCGGTCCTTCCTCAAAAAATTTGCGGATCTTAATGTCTGTGATTTTCATAAGCCTTACGTCCTTTCTGTATTCGTGTTGGATTTGAGATGGTTGACAGTATTATCACTTCTTCGGGATGCTTTTATTCAGCACTTGAGGAATATTTGCGGACGGTGCGAGATATTTTAATTAAAAAGAACGGGGAGGCTTGACGAGGCAATGGCGATTGAACACACTTTTTACCCTACGGACGAAATTGATGCGGTTATGCAAAAGGCGGGACGCGTTTTTTTCATAGGGATCGGTGGCGTTTCCATGCGCGTGCTTGCCGAATGGACGAAAAGACTGGGATACTCGGTCTTCGGATCGGATCATATAGGGGGTTCCTTAGCGTTTTGCGAGCGGGTCTTTTCGGAGCACCGAGCAGAGAATATCGATGGGGCAGACGTGATCGTTTTTACGGTCGCGATCGGTGGGGACAATCCCGAATACGCGGCGGCAAAAGAACGCGGCATTCCGCTTTTTTCGCGTGCCAATTACCTTGCCTGGCTGATGAAGCCGTACCGCACGCGGATCACGGTAGCGGGAACACACGGAAAAAGCACGACGACCGCAATGATCGGCGAGATCCTATATCGGCAGGGGCTTTCTCCGTTGGTGATATGCGGCGCGGAAATGACGACATTCGGCAGTGCCGCGTATTTTGGAAACGGTAGCATTGCCGTCGTTGAAGCGTGTGAATACAAGGATGCCTTTCTTGCGCTTGAGCCAACGGTGGCTCTCGCCTTGAATATGGAGCTCGACCACACCGACTACTTCAAAAGCGAGGCGCAGCTATCCGATTCCTTCGCACGCTATGCAGACAAGGCGGAGCTTTGTGTATACAATAGGGAAGACGAGGGGCTGAAAAGCATCGTCAAGGGAAAAACGCTTTCCTTCGGTGACCGAGATCAAGGGGCTGATTATTTTGCGAAGAACGTTACGGAGACGGCAAATGGGCTCTGTTTTACCCTGTATCGACGGGGAGAGAGGATCACGGACGGATATCTGTCGCAAAACGGAAGATACAATTTACAAAATGCGCTCGCGGCGATCGCCGCTTGTCATGCCATTGGCGTACCGCCACGGGATGCGGCGTCGGCGCTTGCGGAATTTCGCGGCGTATCGCGCCGAATGGAGTATAAGGGCAGAATGGGCGGCATCCTGTTTTATGATGATTACGCGCACCATCCGAGTGAGATTCGCGCATCCCTGCGGGCGGCGCGCATTCGCACGGGGGGACACCTGATCTGCTTGTTTCAATCGCATACATATACCCGTACTCAACATTTTGAAAAGGAATTTGCCGCGGCGCTTTCGCTTGCGGATTCCGTTGCGCTCTTGCCGATCTTTGCGGCGCGTGAAAGAGAAGCAGAGGGGGCAGATCTCGCACTTGCTGCCGCCGTTGGCGCGCCTTTGTTGCAGGATGCATCCAGTGCTGCGTCCTGGATCCTTGAGACGGCACGGGCGGGCGATACCGTGATCGTGATGGGAGCGGGAAACGTAAATTCTGTTTTTTCGTATCTGCCGCTTGAATAAATTCAAAACCCCTGTTGCAAAAGAAAAATCTTTATGCTAAAATAGAAGCGTTCAGGGGGTGAAAAAATGCAACAGGATAGAATACAAATACCCGATTCCGTCAGAATTGCCATGAAAACTCTGCGGCGCGAAGGATACGAGGTTTATTTGATCGGCGGATGTGTGCGCGATCACCTGATGCATGTGCGGCCGCACGATTTCGATCTGACAACGGATGCGACCCCCGAGGAAATGATGGCAGTCTTCGCTGATTACAAGGTGATCGAAACGGGGATCCGCCACGGAACCCTGACCGTGATTGTCAACTCTATGCCGATCGAGATCACGACCTACCGCGTCGACGGTGCGTACGAGGACAACCGTCACCCGACGAGCGTGAGCTTTACGCGGAATTTGCGCGAGGATGCCGCACGGCGTGATTTTACAATGAATGCGATTGCGATGGATGTCGACGGAAACGTGCGCGACAGCTTTGGCGGCTGTTCCGATATTGAGGCGCGGCTGATCCGTGCGGTTGGGGATCCCGACGTGCGTTTTGAGGAGGACGCGCTCCGCATCTTACGCGGCTTGCGCTTTGCCGCGGTGCTTGGATTTGAGATCGAGGAGGCTACCTCGTCGGCACTCCGTCGCAAGGCGGCGCTTTTGAATTCGATCTCTGCCGAGCGGATCCGAGAGGAGCTTTTCAAACTAATTTGTGGTCGTTATGCAGGGCAGATTATTTCGGGATATACAGACGTTTTAGGTGTCGTTTTGCCCGAGCTCTTAACAATGAAGGGCTTCGATCAGAAAAACAGGCATCATTGCTATGACGTGCTGACGCACTCGCTGATTGCGATGGAGAATCTTTCGCCAAAGCCGTATTTGCGTTTGGCGGGGCTTTTGCATGACGTTGGAAAACCCCGCTGCTTTACGCAGGATGCAAGCGGTGAAGGGCATTTTTACGGACACGCCGAGGAAAGCGAAGCGATCTGTGACGCGATCCTCTCGCGCCTGAAGGTCGATAGTCTGACGAAAAAACGCGTGCTGACCCTGGTGAAATACCACGACGTGCCGATCGCCGCAGAGGAAAAGAGCGCGCGGCGGTATCTTGCAAAGCTCGGGGAGGAAAACCTCTTCGATCTTTGCCTTCTCAAGCGTGCGGACAATCTTGCACAGAGTGCGGAATGGCGATGCCGACAGTCCGAGATCGATGCGCTTGAGGCCTGCATCCGTAAGGTGGTTGCAGACGGCGAATGCTTCTCGATGCACTCGATGGCGCTCAGCGGCAACGATCTGATCGCTCTTGGCGTGCCGCCCGGAAAACGTCTTGGCGAACTTTTGAGAATTGCATTTGATGCGGTGCTTGAAGGCAGTTGCGAAAACGACAAGGATGCCTTGATCGGAATGCTGAAAGCGAAAAAGCATTTATAAAAGATCAAAAAAGTGCAAAATGGGGTGTCTGGTTTGTAAAAACATCTTGACAACCCCACGCTTTTATGTTATGATGTGAATAATAACGGTAGAGGTGCATTGTGCAATCAGTAGCCCCGATGTAAGATTCGCACTCGTTGTCGGGAGGAAAGGTGTAGGTGCCGAAGGCAGACGCGGGCGCGCGGCTGCGCTGGTCTCTGGGAATAAGATCCCTCGGACTGTCGCTTTTTGCGGAGAGCTATCTTGATTTTAAGTCTGTCGCAGGATGGACTTTTTATCGGAATTCTATGCCGCCGTTAGGTGGCTTTTTATTTTCTTTCCGAAATTCCTACCGAGAAAAGAAAGGATCTTAATTATGGAAAAGCAAACGATTTTTAAGGGTGTTGCAACGGCACTGATTACGCCGCTTGACGAAAACGGGATCAATTACGATGAATTTGAAAGACTGATCAACTGGCAGATCGATTCCGGCATCAACGGTCTTGTTATTTGCGGAACGACGGGCGAGGCATCGACGCTCAGCGACGACGAGCACCGCGATGCGATCGCCTTTGCGGCGAAGGTCGTAAATCACCGCGTTCCCGTGATCGCGGGGACGGGCTCGAACGATACCGCTTATGCACTTGATCTTGTGCGCTGTGCAAACGAGGCAGGGGCGGACGCAATGCTGGTCGTAACGCCGTACTACAATAAGGCAACGCAAAAGGGGCTTTACAAGATGTATACCGAGATCGCGGATTACAGTGAGAAGCCGATCATTCTTTATAACGTTCCCTCGCGCACGGGCGTGAACATCGAGCCTGCGACCTACGAGGCACTTGCCGAGCATCCGAATATCGTCGGCATCAAGGAAGCAAACGGAAATATTTCAAAGATCGTTGAGACGGTTGCGCGCGTGCGCGGAAAGCTCGACCTTTATTCGGGCAACGACGACCAGATCACCCCGCTTCTTGCGCTTGGCGGCGTTGGCGTTATTTCGGTTTTGTCAAACGTTCTCCCGCGGCAGACTGTGGAGATCTGCGAGCGCTTTTTCCGCGGAGATACTGCAGGGGCGGCTGAGCTTCAGTGTAAGTATCATCGACTGATCGACGCGCTCTTCTGCGAGGTCAATCCGATCCCCGTAAAGGCAGCAATGGCGGCAATGGGATATTGCAAGAATTATCTGCGCCTGCCGCTGACGCCGATGGAGGACGATCATTACGAGTACCTGCTTTCCGCTATGCGTGAGCAGGGATTGAAGGTGTAATATGAGGGTGATTGTAAACGGTGCCGCAGGGCGCATGGGGCGTGAGCTTGTTCGCCTTCTGCGTGAGGGGTATCGCGGTGCGACGCTTGCCGCCGCCGTTGATAAATTCGCAAACGAGGACGGCATTCTGAATTCACTCGATGCCGTTACTGAGACGGCGGATGCGATCATTGATTTTTCAAATCACGCCGCAGCCCCAGAGCTTGCCGAGTTCGTCACGAAGCGCGGCATTGCCGCGGTGATCGCAACCACGGGACACTCTGACGGCGAGCTCGCGGCGATTCGTAATGCTGCCCTCAGGGTTCCTGTATTTATGTCTGCAAACATGTCGCTTGGCGTTGCGCTTCTTTGCGATCTTGCTAAGCGTGCGGCGGCGATCTATCCCGATGCCGATATTGAGATTATTGAGACGCATCACAACCGCAAGCTGGATGCTCCCAGCGGCACGGCATTGATGCTTGCCAAAACGCTCTCCGAGGTACGAGAGAATGCCGCCTTCGTTTACGGACGCGGCGGACAGCATAAGCGGGAGAAGAACGAGATCGGCATTCACGCCGTTCGTATGGGCAACGTCGTCGGCGAGCACGAGGTGCGTATCGGTACGGATACCGAGACCATTACCCTGAAGCATCAGGCGCACAGTCGCGCCCTCTTTGCGGAAGGGGCTGTCGTTGCGGCAGAATTCTTAGTCGGGCAGACCCCCGGACTGTATTCTATGCAGGATATGGTAAAATAAGCAAGACTTAAAGGCGGTTTTTTATGTTGCATAACAATTTGGGTATCAATGAAAAAGGGCATTTGACCTTAGCCGATATTGATACCGTAGAGCTTGCCGAAAAGTACGGCACGCCACTCTATCTGCTTGACGTGGATCGCGTGCGTGCAAATTGCCGTACTTATATTGAGGCAATGCGGAAATATTTTGGAGGCACGTCAGGGCCTCTGCTTGCCAGCAAGGCACTCTCCTTCAAGGGGATCTATCGCATTGCGGCAGAGGAGGGAATGCGTACCGACCTCGTTTCGCCGGGTGAGCTTTATACTGCGGCAGCCGCGGGCTTTCCGCTCGAGCGTGCATATTTCCACGGAAATAATAAGACCGATGCGGATATCGAGCTTGCGATCGACAGCGGTGTTGGCTATTTCATCGTGGACAACCTCGAGGAGCTTGCGAAGATTAACGGCTACGCGGCAGAGAAGAAGGTCAGACAAAGAATTCTTCTGCGCCTGACCCCGGGGATCGACCCGCACACGCAGGAAAAGATCTCGACGGGAAAGGTCGATTCCAAGTTCGGAAGCGCGATTGAAACGGGGCAGGCGGCAGAAATCGTAAAAGCCGCGCTTGACTCGGAAAATGTCATTCTGTGCGGCTATCATTGTCACATCGGCTCGCAGATCTTTGAATGTACCCCGTTTTGCGATGCGGCCGACATTATGCTTGCCTTCTCGGCACAGATGCGCGATCGCTTCGGCTTTGAGGCAGAGACCGTCAATCTTGGCGGCGGCTTCGGCGTGCGTTACGTACAGGGGCATCCCGTGATCGATTATGCAGAAAACATCCGACTTATCGCCGAGCATATCCGTGCGCGTTGTGCGGAGTTTTCCTTGAAAATGCCCGAGATCCTGATGGAGCCGGGCCGTAGCATCGTTGCCGACGCAGGCGTAACGCTCTACGAGGTGGGAAGCGTCAAGACCATTACGGGATACAAAAGCTACGTGTCCGTCGACGGCGGTATGCCCGACAATCCGCGGTATGCGCTCTATCAGTCTGAGTATTCCGCACTGATCGCCAACAAAGCGAACGAAGCGCCGAATTTCGTTGCAACGATTGCCGGTCGCTGTTGTGAGAGCGGTGACCTGATTCAAGAGGACGTCAGCCTCGTAAGACCCGAGCGCGGCGATCTGCTCGCTGTTTTGGTTACGGGCGCTTACAATTATTCGATGGCATCCAATTATAACCGACTTCCAAGACCGCCGCTTGTGCTTCTTGAAAAGGGAGAGGACAGGCTCGGTGTACGGCGGGAGACCTTTGAGGATCTCATAGCGCTTGATCTTTAATTTGAAAATCCGCGATGAAAAATCGCGGATTTTTTGTTTGCCGAGTGATTGACAAGGCAGGGCTTGTATGATATAATAATATGCTAAGAATGTTTGTTGTTTTTGAAAGGAGTGAGACGGCTGTATGGCATCCGGATTCGACGATCTTGACGCGTTTTGGGACATCGGCTCGCTGATGCCCAAAAAGGTAAAAAAGCCCCTTTCCTCCTTTTCGGCAGGTCCGAGGATGGTGGAGGTCGTAGCCGACGTCGGCACGGAGAATCCCGTAGCGGTCAAGGAATGCGATCTTTCCCTTGAAGTCGGGCAGACGAAAAATAGCAGCACCTATCAGCCGACCGATAATTCCCTGATCACGTCGGTTACCGTCACCCGTCGGGAAAATCGCTACGGCTTTTACGCTGATTTTCGGCAGGATGCCGCCGCTTGGCGGGGACTGGGGGCAGAGGAGGCTCCCTTCGTTTCCTTCTTTTCCTACGCGCCGCAATATCGCCAGATGAACGAGGCGCAGAAGAAATACTATCTTTGGTGGCGGAGCTGTGCTGAGCGGCAGGAGTATCTGCCCTGCGATTGCAGTTATTTTTGGCTTTACGTGTATGAGATCATTAATCTGCCCGACGTGATCTCACCCACACAGGGGGCGTTGCTTTTGGCGCGGATCTGGGCGGCCTACCGTCAGAAGATGCCGAAGATCAATAAGTATATGGCGGTGTGGCTTGCCGACTACTGTCTTGTGCACGCCGTCCCCTGCCCACATGCAGAGCTACGCCCCTTTTTACCGACCGTTCTTGAGAATGCGAGCCTGAAGGAATTTTATCTTTGGGGTGAGTCTACGCTATCCGATAGCAGGATCTTGGGGCTTTTGGCACTCTTATCGGAATACGATTGGCAGAGCAGTCGCTATGCTGAGGAATATAGCGAGCTGTTTCACGAGCATTTGCCGCACGCTATGTCACCCGTGCTGCACGAGCTTTTTGACAGCGGCCTGATCCGCTACGGTGAAAACGCATCCGTGATATCAACGCATTCTGCCTTTCTCGGTGCGCTCTGCGCGGGGGAGACGAAGTGTACTCTTACCGTTTGCGGCTACGCCTTTTCGCATATGAGCACGGTCCGCGCGACGGTGACGGCGGCGGTAAAGTATGCCGAAAACTGCTTGCGCGCACAGCTTTCCTTGCGCTCGCGTCTTTCGGTGCCGACGTTTCTGCCGTCGGAGCTGCGCCGTTTGATCGATGCGTATTTTGCATCGCATTCCGTGAAAAAGAAAACCTCTCCGGCAAAGGTGCCCCCGGCCTATGAGGCATTTTACGATGCGCCCGCGGGCATAACGGATTTTGCCGAGGCTTCGAGGATCGAATCGAATTCCTGGGACGTCACAAAGCTATTGATTCCCGATGAGGAGCTCCTTGCGGATACAAACGCCGCAGCCCCACAGGAGGATGAGTCTGCTCCTGACCGCGCGAGCAGAGTGCTGAGTGCACAGGAAAAGGAGTTTTTGAGCTTGCTGCTACAGCGGAGGCCGACGGAGGCAATTGCCGCGGCACGCAAAGCAGAACTGTCGCCCGAGACACTCTTTGAGCATATCAACGAGCTTTCGCTCTTGTCGGATATCGGAGACGTGGTTCTTGCTTTTGACGGCGAGAGCTACGCAATTACAGAGGACTATGAGGAGGAGATACGGCAATGGATCAGTGGAATGAAGTAAAGGTTCCGAAAAGGATCCTGAACACCTTGATCAATTCTCTCAATGCGGGCGTTGTACCGCGCGCGGGCGCGCCTTATATCGCGATCGGCCGACAGGAGGAGGTCGCGGCGCTTCTTTCCAATCTGGCTTCGGTGGAGGAGGGCGGATCTGCGATCCGCTTTATCATCGGCAGATACGGAAGCGGCAAGAGCTTTTTGCTTCAGCTGGTGCGCGGCTTTGCGCTTGATCGCGATTTTCTGACAGCAGATGCCGATCTGTCGCCCGAGCGCCGTCTTTGCGGCGGCAACGGATGCGGTCTTGCGACCTACCGTGAGCTGATCCGAAATCTCGCATCAAAGGCATCGCCGGACGGCGGCGCTCTGCCCGTTGTTTTGTCAAGGCATTATGCGCGTCTTTGCTCCGCCTTGGCGGCAAACGGTGTTTTCCCGGAGGACGAACGCTTTTCATCCGAGCTGAAAAAGGAGATCTACAAAACGCTCTCCGAGCTCGAGGGCGGTGTCGGCGGATTTGATTTTGCACGCGTTCTGTCAGAGTATTATCTTGCATCGATCGCTGATGACAACGATAAAAAGAGTGCTTGTCTGCGCTATCTGCGCGGCGAATTTTCGGGAAAGACTGAGGCGAAAAACGCACTTGGATTTTCGGTCAGCACGGTGATCGGCGACGAAAACTGGTATGACTTTATTAAGCTGTGGTCGCTTCTGTCGGTGCGTCTTGGATATCGCGGACTCATTCTTTATATTGACGAATGCATCAATCTGTACAAGATCCCGAATCGCATTTCCCGTGAAAACAACTATGAAAAGCTCCTGTCGATCTTCAATGACGTTTTGCAGGGGCGTGCGCCGTATCTTGGTATGTTCTTCGGCGGTACGCCGCAATTTCTTGAGGACACGCGCCGCGGACTTTTCAGCTATGAGGCATTGCGCAGCAGACTGACCGACGGACGCTTTTATGAGATGGGGTACACTGACCTTTCCTCGCCCGTGATCCGTCTGCGCCGTCTCTCCGACAACGAGCTGCTTGCACTGCTTGCGAGAATTACAAAGCTACATGCCATGCAAAATGCGAGAGAGCCGCGGGTCGGCGGTGCTGAAATGCAGCGTTTCCTTTCGGCGGCGCTTGCGCGTGCGGGGGCAGAGGAGCTTGTGACCCCGCGTGAGATCATTAGGGATTTTCTGATGCTTCTCAATATTTTGCAAAGTAATCAAAAGGAGAGCTTTGACAGCCTGATGGCGGCTGACACAGCATCGCGTGAAGCGACGCCCGAGAAGCCCGCAAAGAGGGACGTGGATCTTTCGGATTTTGAATTTTGATCGACGGTAAAAACGGAGGCAGGTATGACTGAGGCAGAAAGGCTGTTTGCTAAATTTCCCCCTTTTATACAGGACTATATTTACGCCCGCGGCTGGTCGTCTCTGCGCCCCGTACAGCTGGAGGCGGCAAGGACGATCCTTGAGACTGATCACAATCTGTTGCTTTCATCGGCAACCGCATCAGGGAAGACCGAGGCGGTCTTTTTCCCGATCCTCGCGGAGCTGACATCCTCGTCACAGCCCGCATCGGGCGTATCAGTGCT
>JAFTLE010000038.1 GCA_017452895.1 Clostridia bacterium | reverse complement strand
CGGGCAGTGCAAAGATCTCGCTGACGTCCTTGTTCTCTTTGATTTTTTTGATGATGGCGTGCTCTCTGCCGCCACCGCCAACTACTAATATCTTCATATACTTCACCTTAATGATGGAACAGGCGCATACCGGTAAACGCCATCGTCATACCGTACTTGTCACAGCAGGAGATCACGACGTCGTCGCGGATCGATCCGCCGGGCTCTGCGATGTATTTCACACCGCTGCGCTTTGCTCTTTCAATATTATCGTCAAACGGGAAGAATGCATCCGAGCCGAGTGCAACACCGTCGATGCTTGCAAGATATGCCTTGATCTCGGCGTCGGTGAGAGGCTCGGGACGGGTCGTAAAGTATTTCTGCCAATTTCCGTCGGCACAAACATCCTCTTCATTGCGGTTGATATAGCCATCAATCACGTTGTCGCGGTCGGGGCGACCAAGCGTATCCTTGAAGGGGAGAGCCAGCACCTTTTCATGCTGACGCAAGAACCAGGTATCCGCCTTCGTACCCGCGAGGCGCGTGCAGTGAATACGCGATTGCTGACCCGCACCGACACCGATCGCCTGCCCGTCAACGGCATAGCAGACCGAATTCGACTGCGTATACTTCAGCGTGATGAGCGCAATGATCAGATCGCGGACCGCGCTTTCGGGGAGCTCCTTATTCTTCGTCACAATGTTCGAAAGCAGAGCGCGACCGATCTCAAAATTATTTCTTCCCTGCTCGAAGGTGATACCGTAGACCTGCTTATGCTCCATTGCGGCAGGAACGTAATTGGGATCGATCTTAACGACGTTATAGCTTCCCTTTCTCTTTGCCTTCAGGATTTCAAGCGCCTCAGGCTCATAGCCGGGGGCAATGATACCGTCAGAGACCTCGCGCGCGATCATTTTCGCCGTCGTTACGTCGCACACGTCCGAAAGAGCGACCCAGTCGCCGAAGGAGCACATTCTGTCGGTACCTCTTGCTCTTGCATACGCACAAGCGAGGGGAGAGTCGTCAAGTCCCTCTACATCCTCAACAAAGCACGCCTTTTTGAGCTTCGCAGACAGCGGAATTCCAACCGCTGCCGACGTGGGGCTTACGTGCTTGAAAGAAGTAACTGCGGGAAGACCGAGTGCCTCCTTCAATTCCTTTACCAGCTGCCAGCTGTTAAAGGCATCCAAAAAATTGATAAAGCCGGGTCTACCGTTCAGGATTTCGATCGGCAGCTCGCTACCGTCTTGCATAAAGATCTTTGCAGGCTTCTGGTTGGGGTTGCAACCGTATTTCAGTTCAAATTCTTTCATCACACAGCTCCTAAATCTTATTTGTTCTTGTTGATCAGGCGGTTTTCTTCCTTACCGCTTGTAAGGTCGGTATAGCGCACGTAAAGAGAGATCTTGTTATCCGCATCGAGCGCATTCCAAAGTGCATCGGTGAATGCGTCAATATCGTCGGGGATCGCTACGCGCTCAGGCTCGCCCTGGAAGGTCGGGATCGGATTGCCGTCGCAAACGTAGGTATGGATGAAGTGTCCGAGGCCGGGGAGTGCGGCATAATCAAAGGTATAGCGGTTACATGCGCTTCCCTCTGCATCTGCACTCTTCAGAATGCTCATTTCATAGGTAAAATCGCCGTTGCCGAAGGTGATCATACCGCTGATGCGGGGGGTGAGGTTCGGTGCATCCGGCTCAAAGGCGCGTGCATTCAGCGCCTCACGGAAGGAAATACCCTTCTTCAAGCCCTCGTATACCGTATCGGTCTGGTCACCGTTGGTCACGATCAACTTGTTTTCAAATTTACGCAGAGCCGCGTAGATAATCAGGCTCGGATCCTCGACCATTGATGCGTCAAAGGGCTCGGTATAAAGCACGTCGTTGCGCTCACAGAAGACGCGGTTGCGGCTGTTGTTGCTTCTGCCCATAATAAAGTAAGCAGAGCATGCCTTTTTGCCGTCGGCAGTCTTGCCGATGACGATTCCGCGACCAACGTAAGAATTTCCGCGGATCAACTCGGCAATATCATTGATCTGATAAATATTCATTGCAGTTACCTCGTTCATTTTAATTCTCTAAAAATGCGGCACAAACCTTTTCAACTGCCGCGGGCAGGATCTTCCACTCAGCCAAACGCATCACGCGCTTCTGAAGCGATTCGGGCGTATCCTTTTCACGCACGGAGACCGCCTTTTGCAGAATGATTTCGCCACCGTCGGGAATCTCGTTCACGTAATGAACGGTAGCGCCCGTTACCTTTACGCCCTTTTCGAGTGCCGCGATATGTACGTTCAGCCCGTAAAATCCCTGCCCGCAGAAGGAGGGAATCAAGGAAGGATGAACGTTCAGAATGCGCTTCGGATAGCGTGAGGTGAAATCAGCACTAAGGATCGACATAAAGCCTGCAAGCACGATGAAATCGATCTGATACTCAGTCAGCTTGCGGCGAATGCTCTCCTCAAACTGCTCCTGACCACCGAACGCCTTTTTTGAAACCGTAACGGCATCAACGCTTGCGTGCGCGGCACGCTCGAGTGCGTAGGCATTTGGATTGCTGGAGATCACCAAAACGATCTCCCCGCTTTTGATGATGCCGCTTTTTTCAGCATCAAGCAGTGCCTGCAGATTGGTTCCGCCGCCCGATACGAGGACGGCTATTCTCGCTTTGCGGTTCTGCATTTTATGCTCTCCTTAGCAGATGGTGATCTTCTCTTCCGATTTTACGACCTCGCCGATGATCTACGCATCCTCGCCGTTTTCCTTCAAAACCGCAAGCGCGCGCTCAACATCCTCTTTTGCGACCACGATGCTCATACCGACACCCATATTAAAGGTGTTGAACATATCGCGTTCGCTGATATTGCCGACCTTTGCGATCAGGTCGAAGATCGGCAGGATACGAACAGCAGAGCGGTCGATCTTCGCGCCGAATCCGTCGGGAAGGCTTCTCGGAATGTTTTCATAGAAGCCGCCGCCCGTGATGTGAGAGATGGCTCTCACCTTTACGGCATCCAAAAGTGCCAAAACGGGCTTTACGTAAATGCGGGTAGGCGTCAGCAGCGTTTCGCCGATCGATTTTCCGCCAAGCTCTGCAACGGGGCTCTTAAGATCAGCCTTCTCTACGTCAAACACCTTACGAACGAGAGAAAAGCCGTTGGAATGTACGCCGCTGGAGGGCAAAGCGATGATAACGTCTCCCTCGCGCATCGTCTTGTTATCGATGATCTTATTCTTGTCAACAACGCCCGTGGAATATCCCGCCAGATCGTATTCGTCGATCGGATAAAAGCCGGGCATCTCTGCGGTCTCGCCGCCGATGAGAGCGGCACCCGATTGCACGCAACCGTCGCAAACGCCCTTTACAATCTCAGCGATCTTCTCGGGGAAGTTTTTGCCGCACGCAATATAGTCAAGGAAAAAGAGAGGCCTTGCACCGCAGCAGATAATGTCGTTGACACACATTGCAACGCAGTCAATACCGATGGTGTCGTGCTTGTCCATCAGGAAGGCGATCTTCAGCTTCGTGCCGACACCGTCGGTGCCGCTGACAAGGATCGGCTTCTCGATACCGGTTAAATCCAGCTCAAAAAGACCGCCGAATCCACCGATGTCGGAGCATACGCCCGAGGTCATCGTTCTTGCGATATGCGTCTTCATTAATTCTACCGCACGGTAGCCCGCCGTAATATCAACGCCGGCGGCAGCGTAGCTGTCGGATTTCGAAATGTTATTCATATGGTCTCTCCTCACTTTTTCGCGTTTTCTGAAATTTTACTCTGAAATTTATCCTTCTGCTCTCCGCTCGGAACGGGGGTCGGATAGTTCCCGTCGAAGCAGGCGGTGCAGTAGGTGTCCTTCGCATCGCAGCCCGCGATGCACTTAATCCCTTCAATACTCAAATAACCAAGGCTATCCGCGCCAACAATCTTCGTGATCTGCTCAACGCCGTAGCGACAAGCAATCAGGTGATCCTTGGAATCAATATCGGTGCCGTAATAACAGGGATTGATGAAGGGCGGGGATGAAATACGCATATGTACTTCCTTCGCCCCCGCGTCACGCAGAAGCTTTACGATGCGCGCACAGGTCGTGCCGCGTACGATCGAGTCG
>JAFTLE010000037.1 GCA_017452895.1 Clostridia bacterium | reverse complement strand
TGCGACATAGACACGATGCCCGCTCGCGAGGCATCTGTCAGGAGCATTCCGCCGATGCCGCAGGCAGTCGGATTCCCGTGTCCCAAAGCACCACATTGTGGTGCTTTTTTCATTTTGGGTTGGTGACCCGTACGCTCATCGACCCCGGCAATGCCCAAGCCCACCGAGCTTCCCTTTCCCTCTTTGCGTGGGCATTGCTGGGGTCGCATTCGCCACTCGGAGATCTGAAAGCTCGCTTTCAAGGCGCAGAGTGTGCGAATCCTCGCCTTTGGCGAGATTCCCGTGTGCACGATCGCCTCCGCGCGAGAACCCACTCAAAACGCAACGCGTTTTGAGTATGGGTTCGAGAATGCGACATAGACACGATGCCCGCTCGCGAGGCATCTGTCAGGAGCATTCCGCCGATGCCGCAGGCAGTCGGATTCCCGTAATTTGACACAAAGCACACTTGCGGTGTGCGGCGTTCGCCGTAGCGCGGTATCGCGTTTTCTCCGCAGATTTTTTCATAAAAATATTGTGAAATACTTGACGAATGCCGTCATAGGGTGTATAATAATAGATACTTTATGATTAATAATAAAAAATTGCGTAAAAGAGAGGTCATTACCATGGAAAGAGTTTACAATTTTTCGGCCGGTCCCTCGATGCTTCCGCTGGAAGTGCTTGAAAAGGCAAAGGAGGAGATGCTCTGCTACGGCGAGAGCGGTATGTCCGTGCTTGAGATGAGCCACCGCTCCAAGGATTACGAGCCGATCATTCAGGGTGCTGAGGCTGCGCTCCGTAAGCTGATGAACATTCCCGACAATTACAAGGTGCTGTTTTTGCAGGGCGGCGCTTCGACGCAGTTCGCGGCAGTTCCGCTGAATCTGCTTTCCGTCGGCGGTAAGGCTGACTATATCGTTTCGGGTCAGTTCTCGAACAAGGCGTATAAGGAAGCGAAGAAGTACGGCGACGTCAGCGTCGTTGCATCCTCGGCTGCCGACAACTTCTCCTACGTTCCCGAGATTAGCCACGCGGACATCCGTCCCGACGCGGACTATCTGCACGTCTGCTTCAACAACACCATCTACGGCACGAAGTTCCACTACATCCCCGACACGGGCGATATCCCGCTGGTTGCCGATATGTCCTCCTGCATCATCTCCGAGCCCGTTGACGTTTCGAAGTTCGGCGTGATCTACGCAGGCGCACAGAAGAATATGGCACCCGCAGGTCTTACCATCGTCATCATCCGTGAGGATCTGGTTGGTAAGGCACGTCCCGAGACCCCCTCGATGCTCGACTACAAGCTGATGGTCGAGAACAACTCGATGTACAACACGCCCCCCTGCTTCTGCATCTATATGTGCAAGCTCGTTTGCGAGTGGATCCTCTCGATCGGCGGTCTTGAGGAGATGAAGCGCCGCAATGAGAAGAAGGCAAGCCTGCTGTACGATTACCTCGACAGCCAGGACTACTACACCGCCCCCGTCGTTGCACGCAACCGTTCGATGATGAACGTCACCTTCGTAACGGGCGTTGAGGAGCTTGACAAGAAGTTCGCGTCCGAGGCGGCGAAGGCAGGCCTCAAGAATCTGAAGGGTCACCGCTCGGTCGGCGGTATGCGCGCCTCGATCTACAACGCAATGCCCTATGAGGGCGTTGTAAAGCTCGTCGAATTTATGAAGAAGTTCGCCGAGGAAAATCCGAAGGACTAATCTACGAAAAGAAGGAAAACAGCTATGTATCAGATCCAGATGTTAAACAAGATCGCCGCGATCGGCACCGACCGCCTGGATAAGGCGCTCTACACCATCGGCGAAAATATCGAAAATCCCGACGCCATTCTCGTTCGTTCGGCATCGATGCACGAGATGGAGCTGCCCGAAAACCTGAAGGCGATCGCGCGTGCGGGTGCGGGTGTCAACAATATTCCCGTTGATAAGTGTGCCGAGGCAGGTATCGTTGTATTCAACACGCCGGGTGCCAACGCAAACGGCGTAAAGGAGCTGGCGGTCGCCGCGCTTCTGCTTGCATCGCGCGACATCGTCGGCGGTATCGAGTGGGCGAAGACGCTCGCGGGCGATCCCGATGCCGCAAAGAAGGTCGAAAAGGGCAAGTCCGCATACGCGGGCTGTGAGGTTGCGGGCAAGACGCTCGGTGTCATCGGTCTCGGTGCAATCGGCGGTCTGGTCGCAAACGTGGCAGAGGATCTGCATATGACGGTTCTCGGCTGTGACCCCTACATCTCGATCAACGCCGCTTGGGGTCTGTCGCGCAAGATCAAGCACGCCGCAAGCTATGAGGATATCTACAAGGCAGCAGACTACATCACCCTGCACGTTCCCGCAACCCCCACCACGAAGAAGATGATCAACAAGGACACCATCGCAATGATGAAGGACGGCGTCCGCATCATCAACCTTGCGCGTGCCGACCTCGTCGATGCCGACGCGATCAAGGAGGCGCTTGCAAGCGGTAAGGTTGCCGCATACGTCACCGACTTCCCGACCCCCGAGACCATCGGTGCAAAGGGCATCACCTGCATTCCCCACCTCGGCGCATCGACCGCGGAGAGCGAGGACAACTGTGCTGTAATGGCGTGTGACGAGCTGCACGAGTTCCTCACCACGGGTAACATCAAAAACAGCGTGAACTACCCGAACGTAGCGATCCCCCACACGGGTGCGTGCCGCGTTTGCGTATTCCACAAGAACATCCCGAATATGCTGAATGCGATCACCGCAGCGTTCAAGAACGTGAACATTGAGAATATGGCAAACGGCAGCAAGGGCGACTACGCCTACACCCTCGTGGAAACGGGTGAGGCGGTTCCCGCCGACGTGATCGACGCCGTAAAGGGCATCGAGGGCGTTATCAAAACCAACGTGCTTTAAGAGTAAAAACAAAAGGGACGGAGAATGTTTTTTACACTCTCCGTCCTTTTTATTTGAATGCCGAGCCGATCGAATCGTAGATGAGGTTGATCATCTCACCCGTCGCGGCGAAGAAATTCTCGATCGACAGCGCAATCATACCGCCCTCGGCGGGGCCGTGGATGTAGGTGTTATAGTTCTTGCCGAACTGTGCTTCGGGAAGGCGACGCGTCCGCGGCGGTCGGTCATTTTTTCTGCGGCTTTCGCATTTTTCGTTACTTTTTCACAAGAAAAAGCTCCATTTTTACACATCGCGGAAAATCCTCGGTCAGATTTGCGTTTCCTCTTGCAAAAGCCTTTTCTCTATGCTATAATTATATAATAAGTATATTTTGAAGGAGGCATTATGGACCGTCCTTTCTTGAGTCTGCTCTATCCCACCGAGGCATCGGCGGAGCTTCACCGCGCATCGGAGAATCTTCCGCGCATTGATGAGGATACTGCGGAGCAGCTTGGGCTTTCGGCACTTTTGCCGCTGAAAAGCTGTGCGCTGTCGGACTTCTTCACCGCCGATCCCGAGGTGATTCTTTACAGACAGAGAACCTTCGCGGATCTTCTGCGCTACCCCACCGCAGTCGCAACACTCTCTCGCGTGCTCCCGATCCTTTGCGACATCCGTGAGCTGCGCGCGCTGGAAAGCGCGGGCGGCGATAGCGGCGACGCCTACCTTTACAGCATGACCGAGATCGAGCTGTACGTCAGCTGCATCGACCTGCTTGCAGAGGGGCTCACGGACGACGGCGACCGCTTTGAGAGCCCCGCGCTCACCACGCTTTACAAAACCGTGCGTGAGCTTGCCGAGAGCGACCACTACCGCGAGCTGAACGAGAAGCTCAACGCCCTCTCCTCCCGCGTGCGTGAGGTGCGGAGCATCACCGTCGGTGTCAACCTTGACGAGCAGCTTCGCCCCGTTGAAGCGGGCGTGCTTTCGGTCAACGGAGAGACCTTCAAATCGGGCAAGCTGCTCGATAAGATCCTGCGGATGAGCTTCAAAAACGATGCCTTCACCTGCATTGCGGCGCTCGCGCCCTTCGGCGGACGCGGACAGTCGGAGAATCGTGAGGCGGCGCTCAACTCCGCCTTCCACGGCGCACTTGCAGAGGTCTTTCGCGACTCGGTCAAGGGCTGGCGCGCGATCGTCGGCGACTACGTGCTGAGCAACACCGACTTTTTACTCTCGATTTTGCCCGAGATCGAATTCGTCACCCGCGCGATCGCCTATCTTGAGCATCTGACCGCACTTGGGAAGGACTACGTCTTTCCGACCCTTGCCGCGCCTGAGGAGAAGGCATTTGCGGCAACGGGGCTTTATAACCCCGACGTGGCGCTCCGCATCGACGGGCCCGTGGTCGACAACGACTTTGCCTTCGACGACGACGCGCGCATCTATATCCTGACAGGACCCAACCGCGGCGGCAAATCGGTCATCACCTGCGCCGTCGGTATCGCGCAGGCACTCTGCCAGCTCGGACTCCCCGTCCCCGCGAAGAGCGCGACGCTGTCGCCCGCTGACGGTATCTTCGTCCACTTCCCTGACGGGGCGGACGACACGATTGATAAGGGGCGGCTCGGCGAGGAATGCGCGCGCCTGCGTGAAATCTTCGACGCGTTGACCGAAAACAGCCTCGTGCTGCTTGACGAATCGCTCTCCTCGACGGGTGCATACGAAGCGGCGTACATCGCCGCAGAGCTGCTTGCATCCTTCGGCGCGCTCGGCGTGCGCGGCATCTTCTCAACGCACCTGCACGAGCTTGCCGCATCGACCGACGCGATCAACGAAAAGAGCGCGTCGCGCGGCGGTGTGAGAATTGACAACCTCGTTGCGGGAATTGAGGAGGGGTTGCGCTCCTTCCTGATTCTGCGCCGCAAGCCCGACGGACGGAGTTATGCCGGCGACATCGCCGATAAATACGGGCTTTCCTTTGAAAAACTGACCAACAAGGAGAATTGAATATGGAACGTGAAAACCAGCTTTTGAAAATTTTGGAATCGGATGCACGTCTGTCCGACGAGCAGATCGCAAGAATGTGCGATAAGGAGACGGGCGACATCAAAAAGATGATCGAGACCTACGAGCGTGACGGCATCATCCTCGGCTACAAGGCACTCATCGACTGGGACAAGACCGACCGCGAATACGTTTCCGCCCTCATCGAGCTAAAGATTACCCCCCAGCGCGACCGCGGCTTCGACCGCGTGGCGGAGCGCATCTATAACTTTCCCGAGGTC
The DNA here is from genome assembly GCA_017452895.1 of Clostridia bacterium. Taxonomy (GTDB): domain Bacteria; phylum Bacillota; class Clostridia; order Oscillospirales; family CAG-272; genus UBA1740. The sequence continues at coordinate 22,688 of JAFTLE010000037.1, read as the reverse complement.
AAGAGCCTGTACCTGATGAGCGGCGCGTACGACCTCTGTCTGCTCATTGAGGGGCGCACGATGAAGGAGGTTGCCTACTTCGTTGCGCGTAAGCTCGCGCCGATTGAGGACGTGATTTCGACCGCCACGCACTTTGTTTTGCGGAAATATAAGGACAAGGGTGTCATCTACGGCCCCGCCGTCATTGACGAAAGAGGGAACTGTCTGTGATGGACTACGAAAAAATACTCTCACAGTCGGTGCAGTCGATCGCGCCGTCGGGCATTCGGAAATTTTTTGATTTGCTCGAGGAGATGCACGATCCCGATATGGTCGCCCTGACCGTCGGACAGCCCGACTTCGTGACGCCGTGGCACATCCGCTCTGCCGCGATCGAGAGTCTTGAAAGCGGAAAGACCTATTACACCTCAAACAGCGGCACGATGGATTTGCGAATCGCCATCAGCAACTACCTCTCCCGCCGATTTGACGTCCACTATCAGCCGAAGGACGAGATCATCGTCACCGTCGGCGGCAGTGAGGCGATCGATGCCGCCATCCGCGCGCTCGTCAACCCGGGCGACGAGGTCATTATCCCCCAGCCCGCCTTCGTTTGCTACGGGCCGCTTGTGACGATGGCAGGCGGCGTGCCTGTCTACCTCGATTTGAAGGAGAAAAACCGTTTTCGCCTGACCGCCGAGGAGCTGCGCGGCGCAATCACACCGAAAACGAAGCTCCTCGTGCTTCCCTTCCCGAGCAACCCGACGGGCGCAATTATGGAGCGTGCCGACCTTGAAGCGATTGCGGAGGTTCTGCGCGGCACCGACATTATGGTGCTGAGCGACGAGATCTACGCCGAGCTGACCTACGGTCACCGCCACGTCTCAATTGCCTCGATTGACGGAATGTGGGAGCGGACGGTGCTTGCCAGCGGCTTCTCGAAGGCGTACGCCATGACCGGCTGGCGCATGGGCTATGTCTGTGCCCCCGCACCCGTGTTGAATCAGATCTTCAAGATCCATCAGTACGCCATTATGTGCGCGCCGACGACCTCGCAGTTCGCCGCGATTGAGGCGTTGCAAAACGGGGACGAGGACGTTGCGGGAATGGTCGCCGAATACGACCGCCGCCGCAAATACTTAATGCGCCGCTTTGGCGAGATCGGGCTTCCCTGCTTTGAGCCTGAGGGGGCGTTTTACGTCTTCCCAAATCTGTCGGGCTTCGGTATGAGCAGTGAGGAATTCTGTGAAAAGCTCCTCTTTGAATACAAGGTCGCCATCGTCCCCGGCACCGCGCTCGGCGCGTGTGGCGAGGGCTTTGCACGCATCTCCTACGCCTACTCGATCGCACACCTGGAAAAGGCGGTCACCCGCATCGGACAGATGATCGAGGATCTGAAAAGCCGAAGGAAGTGAACCTATGAAAACAACAGTGCTTTTAGTCCGCCACGGGCAGAGCCTCGGCAATCTCAGGGAGTCCTTTCTCGGTCACACCGACCTTGACCTCTCGCCGCTCGGCGTGCAGCAGGCAACGCTTCTCGGCGAGCATCTGAAGGACCGACCGATCGACGCGGCAGAGGCAAGCGATCTTCAGCGCGCGTATCATACGGCTGTGGCGGCGCTTCGCTACCACGGCATCACGCCGAAGGAAAACGCGGGCTTTCGCGAGATCTTCGCGGGCGAGTGGGAGAATCTGCGCTTTGACGACATCGCGGCGACCTACCCCGATGAATGGAGCGTCTGGCGCACCGACATCGGGCGCGCCTGCCCCGTGGGGGGCGAATCGGTAGCGGCGCTCGCGGAGCGCGTCTACGCCGCCTTCGACGATCTCGTCACCCGCTATGCGGGCAAGACCGTGCTGGTCGGCACGCACGCAACGCCGATCCGACTGCTCAAGTGCCGCGCCCTCAGCATTCCCGTAGCCGACGCCGCCCGCGTCCCGTGGGCGCCGAACGCATCGCTCACCGAGATCGCAGTGGAGGACGGCACGCTGACCCTCGTGCGTGACGGCGAGGATGCATTCCTCGGAGAATTGCATTCGGCGCTTTCCTCAAAGGTCTGAAAAAAGGGCTTCCCGCCCAAAATGATAAAAACAGGGGCTGTCTCAAATTTTGCATTTGAGACAGCCCCTGTTTTTGATGCCGGGCCCGTCAGATTTGGCGGAAAACTCGTCGTTTTCGATCCGAAGGTGACAGCCCCTTTAATTGTTGGGATTCTCGAATCTCGAGATCAGCTCCTTGATGCCCGCTTCATAGACTTTGTGGCTCTTCTGATAGACGTTAACGAAGTTGTTGTTCATCGAGCTGACCGCGGAGACCAGTGCGTTCTTCGGCGTGTTGGTGCCGCTGTCCTTGACTGCAACGAGATCGTATGCGAGCGTACCCATAATGCCCTCGAACGGCGAGCCGATCGTATCATAAATCAGGTCGATCATATCTGCCGTTGCGGCATCCTTGTTGTACTTGAACTTCACGGCGAACTCGGTGTACTGCGTGACCATCTCGTTGGAATTCTCGTTGATGCACTGCAGATATGCGGTGCAGGCGGAGAACTTGTTGGTCGACATTGCAATCGAGCCAACCTCGGCTTGATCGTGGATGTAGGTGTTGTAGGAGGAGCCGCCAACCTGCTTCGGATAAACGACAACACCCTTACGGTCCTTCATATCACGGATCTCAGGCGTTTCAAGGTCGGAGAGCCACATACCCTCAGCAATCAGAACGTTACCGTTTGCGAAGATCGACGAGGTACGCTTTTCAACGCCCTGACCGCCCTCTTTGGTCTGGTATACGCCCTGCGCGGTCAGCACCTGGAAGATCTGGTTTGCGAAGGTGAAGTAGTTCTGGTTTTCATACAGAACCTCGTAGCCACCCTGCGGGGTCTTGATGTAGAGCGAGTTATCGTTCGAGCCGTATAAGAAGGGCCAAACTGCAATCGAGTCGATGGCGAAGCCGATCAGGTTATCGTTAAGCAGTGCCTTACCCGTATTGTTGCCCGCCGCGGGATCCCACGCGCCGTTAACCAGAATCGTCAGGTAATCGTAGGTCCAGAGTCCCTGCTTGATATCGTTGTACAGGCCCTCAATCATACCGCCCGAGGACTCCTCATAACGGTCGATGTTGATGAAGAGAACGTGTGCCTCACGAAGCACGTCGATGAAATAGTCGCCCGCAAGTATGTACTTGACGGAGGGGTTGAAGGTCAGACCGTTCATATAGTCCTCGTACCAGCCGTTTTCGTTGGTCATACCGAACTTCACGAAGTAGTTCTCACCCTCGGACTTGTCAACCTCGAGAACGTTTCGCAGGTTGCCGTGCATCGCAGAGCGAATGCTGCCGAATACGTCGTCGATGAAGATGTCGGGCGTTTCGTCGGTTGCCGCCATAACCAGCTCGTCAATGTAGCCGCTGACTTCCGCGTACTGGTGCTTGACCTCCTGATACTCAACGTCGATACCGAGCATATCGCGCACGTTCTTGTTGCGGTTGTAAACGAGGTTCTGCACGTTGTCGCTCGTCGCCTCGTTCGAGCCGCGGATGTAGCGGTCGGAGGAGGGGATGGTCGACTTGTTGTTGTACTGCTCGACCGAGAGGCTGATCTTGAGCTTCTCACCCTCAAACTGGTTGACACCCTCCCAGTGCGTGCCCTTAACGAGCTCGTGGTCGATGGTTGCCGAGCCACCGTTATTGTCGCCGCACGCGAAAAACGCGCCGAGGCAAAGAACGAGAAGCATTCCAAGACAAAGCCATTTTACTTTTTTCATAGCAATTTCCTTTCGCAGATATTTTTTCTATAAAGTATAGATACCTTATTATACTACGCGAATGAAAAAATGTCAATATCAGAATCTGTTTTTCCGTCTATTTTGTCAAATTCGTTGCGCGATACGGTCGGTGAATCGCAAAAACGCGGTGCGTCCTGCAGCGTCGGTCTTGAACACGCCCGCATCCGACAGCACGCGGACGAAGACGTTGCCGACCTCGCCCTTTAGAATCTCCATCACATTCGCGGGGGTAAAGCTGTATTTGCCGCGAAAGGACTCGGCCCACGCCGCGTGCTTCTCGGTCTCGGGCATTGCCGTAAGCTCGAGGTCCTTCAGGATGCACTCGGCGACCGCCTCCAGCTCGCCTTTGAGTCGCGCGGGCAGGACTGCAAGCCCCATCGCCTCAATCAGTCCGATGTTCTCCTTCTTAATATGGTGCAGCTCTGCGTGCGGATGGTAAAGACCAAGCGGATGCTCCTCGGTCACGAGGTTGTTACGCAGAACGAGATCAAGCTCGTAATCCTCACCCCGACGGCGGCAGATCGGCGTCACCGTGTTGTGCGGCTCGCCGTCGGTCTCGGCGTAGATCACGGCGCTCTCATCGGTATATCCGCGCCACGCGGAAAGAATCCGAGCGGCAAGCGCGGCGAGCGCGTCCCGATCGCGGCCGCGGATACGAAGCACCGACATCGGCCAGCGGACGATACCGCCCGTGATCCCGGGATAGCCGTCGAAGGAGAGCGGGATCTCGATCTGCGCACGCTCCATCGGGAAGACGTAGCGGCCGCCCTGCATATGATCGTGCGAGAGGATCGAGTCGCCGACGATCGGCAGATCGGCGTTCGATCCGATAAAGTAGTGCGGTAGCTCGGTCACGAAGGCGAGCTGGCGCAAAAAGGTCTCCTTACTGATCTTCATCGGCGTATGCGCGGCAGAGAGAAGAATGCAATGCTCGTTGTAGTAAACATAGGGGGAATACTGTAAATACCACGTTTCCCCCTCGAGCGTGAAGGGGCTCCGGCGCAGGGTCCCGCGGCAGCCCTCGTTCTCGTGGCAGAGGGCGCATCTCGGGTATCCGCTCTGCGGCAGCTTCTTCGCCGCGGCGATCGCCTTCGGATCCTTCTCGGACCTCGAGAGGTTGATCGACAAATCGATCGCACCGAACTCCGACGCGACCTGCCAGCGCATTTCACGCGCCACGGTGCAATCCACGCGGCGGCGAATATGTAGGCTCATCTGTTCCATCTTTTTTCGGTCCCTTTTCGGCTCAATATTCTTCGCTTATATTTTAGCACGGTAAAGCGCCGCTTGTCAACCGAAAAAGCGATGCTTTTCGTATGTTTTTCGCTTTTTCACTTGCGTATTTCTGCGAAAAATTCCGTCCCGCGAAAAAAGGGGGCAAATGCCCCCTTCCCGCACAACGGCGGTCTTAACCGTTGCCTGTTAACAACGGCCGCCCGAGGTCTTGCCCTGCTGATCGTTATTCTGTTTGTTCTGATTGTTCTGGTTGTTCTGGTTGTTCTGGTTGTTCTGGTTGTTTTGCTGATTCTTGTTCTGGTTGTTCTGATTGTTCTGATTATTCTGGTTGTTTTGGTTGTTCTGGTTGTAATTCTGCTGGTTCATATGACACCTCACGAATAAATTGCCATAACGGCTAAAGCGAGTATTGCCATTTTTTCGATGTTTTATCCGCAACTTTCGCGCAGGACTTGATTTTTTTCGCAAATTATGGTACACTGTGCTTGAAAAACAAAGCAAAAGGAGATGCCTATGCAGGTTGTCATCGGAATTGATGTTGGCGGAAGCACGACGAAGATCGTCGGATTCCGTGAAAATAAAGGGGGCACACCAAGCCTGATGTCGCCGCTGTTCGTGCGTGCAACCGACCCCGTGACCTCGATCTACGGCGCATTCGGCCGCTTCGTTGCCGAAAACGGACTTTCCCTCTTGGATATCAAAAAGGTGATGATGACGGGCGTTGGCTCGTCGCATATCACGAAGCCGCTGTACGATTTACCCTGTGAGGCGGTCTCGGAATTCCGCAGCATCGGGCTTGGCGGGCTTTACCTCTCGGGACTCTCCGATGCGCTCGTCGTCTCGCTCGGCACGGGCACGGCAATCGTCCACGCGAAGGCGGGGTGTGAGCCGAAGTACCTCGGCGGTACGGGTGTCGGCGGCGGTACGCTGATGGGGCTTTCGAAGAAAATGCTCGGCATCGAGCAGATCGAGCATCTGGAAACGCTTGCCGAGGGCGGCGATCTTTCGAACATAGACCTGCGGATCAGCGACGTGTCGCGCCGTATGCCCGATATGCCGACCGACCTCACCGCCTCGAACTTCGGCAAGCTCTCGGATATCGCATCGGGGAAGGATGTTGCGCTCGGCATCATCAATATGGTCTTTGAGACCGTCGCGATGGTCTCGCTCTTTGCCGCACGCAGTATCGGTGTCAAGGATATCGTTCTGCTCGGCAACCTCACGAGCGTCAGGTACGCACGCGAGATCTTCCCGACCCTCTCGCGCATCTTCGACGTCAACTTCATCATTCCCGAAAATTCGCAGTTCGGCACCGTCATCGGCACCGCACTCTGCGGATAAATGGGGCAATCACCTTTGGGTAAAACCGAAAATGGGGACGAAGAACGACGAACTGCCCTGTCCGAGTCGTGTGTCGCAGTCAGTCGCCCCGTAAATCTCGACTCTGCCTGCTCGCACTTGATCGGACTTCGCGGCATCAAAATATCACGCCGTGATGTTTTGATTTGCTCACCCCAAATCTGCCAAGCCCTCTATCAAACAAAATAAAAACCCTCTACGGTTTTCGAAGAGGGTAAAAGGGAGAAACCTTTTGCAAAAGGTTTCTCCCTTATTTTTTATTCTAAGCTCTGTGCAAAGAAAGCACGCGTCTTTTCGGATTTCGGATGGTCAAAGACCTCCTCGGGCGCCCCCTCTTCCTCGATATTTCCGTCGGCGAAGAATACGACGCGGTCGGCAACCTCACGCGCGAACTTCATCTCGTGCGTGACGACGATCATCGTGTGTCCCGCCTCCTTCAGCTCGCGGATGACGTGCAGAACCTCTGCGGTAAGCAGGGGGTCGAGTGCGCTGGTCGGCTCGTCAAAGCAAAGGATCGCGGGGCTCTGTGCGAGCGCACGCGCGATGGCGACGCGCTGCTGCTGTCCGCCCGACAGCTCGCAGGGGTAATGCCCCATCTTGTCGGCAAGCCCGACCTCGGCGAGCAGCTCCTTGGCACGCACCCCGTTTTCGGCGTACGCCGCCTTCCTTTCCGCGCGGCGCTGTGAGAAGGAGATCCCCTTGTTCTTGCGGATTGCCTCCGCCGCACGCAAATTCATCGGCAGCAGAACATTTTTCAGCGCAGTGTACTGCGGAAAGAGATTGAAGGACTGAAAGACGAGACCGAAGGAAAGACGCATTTGTCGGATCTGTCGGTCGCTGTATCCGGCTGTCGCCGAGAAGGCGAGCCCCTCCTTCTCATCATTGATCAGGATGTCGCCAAGATCGGCGCGCTCGAGAAAGTTCAGGCAGCGCAAAAAGGTGGTCTTACCGCCGCCCGAAGCACCGATGACGGCAACGACCTCGCCACGCTCCATCGAAAAATCAATGCCGCGCAGAACCTCGGTCTTGCCGAAGCTTTTTCTTAAATTCGTTACTTCAAGATACGCCATGGCTACACCTTATAATACGAGAGCTTACGCTCAAGATAGTTGAACAGAACCGTCAGCACGCCAACGAACAGAAGGAAGAATACGCCGATGTAGAAGAGCGGCCAGATCAAGCCCTTCGAAAGCAGGCTCATCTCGTTGATGAAGAAGATCTCGGCGACCGCGATCACGCGGGCGAGCGAGGTATCCTTCACGAGCGTGATGACCTCGTTGCTCATAGGTGCGAGGATGCGCTTGACCACCTGCATCAGCACGATGTGGAAGAAGGTCTGCGTCTTGGTGAGTCCCAGCACCGCGCCCGCCTCGTACTGCCCCTTCGGAATCGACTCGATCCCGCCGCGGTAGATCTCCGAGAAATAGCAGGCGTAGTTGATCACGAACGCGATCAGCGCGGCGATAAAGCGACCGTTGTCGATCTCGGCGAAGGGACTGCGTCCAAGCAGAAAGCCCGGCACGTAGAAGATGACGAAAAGCTGGAGCATCAGCGGCGTGCCGCGGATGATCCAGACGATCGTGCGAAAGACCCACGCGATCGGACGGAGCTTCGCCATCGAGCCAAACGAGATCAAAAGCCCAAGGGGCAGAGCGAACACGAGCGTCAGAAAGAATAGCTCGCAGGTAACGCCAAACCCCTCGAACAAAATTTGGTTGATTTGCGAAAAGGTCATAAATTATTCGCCGATGTTCTCGATCAGGTCGTTTTCAAGACCGTACTTCTCAGCAAGCGTTGCGAGCGTGCCGTCCTCTGCAAGTGCCTTGATCGCCTCGTTGATCTTCGCGGTGAAGTCACTGCCCTTGCGGCAACCGATTGCATAAACCTCGGAGTCGGGCGAATATGCACCGTTGATCTCAAGGTTCGGGTAGTCGCCAACGCCGACCATTGCCCTCGCCATCTGATAGTCGATGACGGCAAAATCAGCCGTGCCGCTTGCAACCTCACGCAGTGCGTCCACCTGCGAGGTGAAGGTGGTTACCTTATCCTCACCTGCCAGCTCCTCTGCAACTGCCTGCCCCGACGAGCCGCCCTCTGCAACGCCCTTCTTACCTGCGAAGGATGCCTTCTCGGTAAGACCGCTGTTCTTTGCGGTGACGATGACCTGACGGTTTTCAAGGTAGGAATAAGTAAAGTCAACGTACTCGGTACGCGAAACGCCGTCCTCATCACCGTAGGTGAAGCCGTTCCAGATCGCGTCGATCGCGCCGCTGTTCAGCTCCATGTACTTGTTCGGCCAGCTGATGGTGGTAAACTTGACCTCAACGCCGAGCTTCTCTGCAACTGCCTGCGCGAACTCGGTGTCAAAGCCGACGAGGTTGCCCTCTTCATCGTAGTAGTTCATCGGTTCGTAGACCGTGATGCCGCAGTAGAAGTAGCCGCGCTCCTCGATCTTCTCCCAATCGCTTTCCTCACCGCAGGAGGTGAAGGCGAACAGAGTGCACGCCAGCATCATAACGGCGAGCAATACGGATAAAATTCTTTTCATTTTTCTTTTCTCCTTTTTCTCAATTTAGCACTTTACCACGCTAAATTGTTGATTAGACGTATCTATTATACAACATAAAATCAAATTTGTAAAGAGGAAATGCGAAAAAAAGAGGAATGTAAATCAGAATTTACATTCCAAGCCGCGCGGAGCGCGTTTTTTCGTTTTCGTTTTCAAAAAGCAATCGCTCCCGAAGCGTTTTTGAAAGGGGTGTGGGGAGGACCTTTTGCAAAAAGTCCTCCCCACGTCCTTCGTCCTTCTTCCCCCTTACAGCCGAATGCCGAAGGAGGAGAATCCCATATCGAGGAAGAAGCAGAGCACCCCGCCGCCAAGGAGCGAAAGGGCGAGCGACGGCCCGAGGGTCAGCGTCAGCTCAAGGGCGAGCGTGCGGCAGAGCGTGCCGCGCGGGGTGCCGAGCGTGCGTAGAAGCGAAAGGCTGTGCCGTCTGCTGCGATAGAGCGACAGAAGCGCGTTTGCGATGCCGACGAGCGTCAGCGCCGCCGCCGCGCCAAGCACGCAGTCAAGAAGGAGCGCGAAGGATGCGTGGGTCTTTCCGACATCGCCCATCACCGCCTCTGCCGTGACGGTCTCGAAGCCGCGGGCAGAAAGCTCTGCGAGCAGCTCCTCCCCCGCCTCACCCGGGCGAAGCGAGAAGGCGAAGCAGTCAAGCGACAGACCGAAATGCGCGGCGTCAAAGAAGATCAGCGGCGCGTCCTTCGGCAGCGTCTCGGAGAGGATCACGCGGTAATCGTTGCCGCGATAGGTGAGGGTGAAGGCGTCGCCGACCGAAATGCCGTACAGCTCCGCGATCGCCAGGGGCAAGACCGCCTCGTTCCCCTGCGGCAATCGCTTCGGCGACAGCGACGGATCAAAGCAAGCCTTTGCCGACGGCGTTGCGCTGACGGCGTGAACCGTGTAGCCGCTCCCTTCGATCTCAACGCCGTTATAATAGCCAAGCTCGCCGCCGTAAAGGAAGGCGTCACTTTCCCTGAGCGCATCCCTTGCCGCCGCGTCGCCGTAAAGCAAAAAATGCTCGGCGGTGAAGGTGTGGTCGATCACGTAAACGCGGTCGGAGAGCGCGCCGCGCGCCGCCAGAAGCGTAAGCCCGACCGACAGAAGCACCGAAAGGAGCCGCCCCGCGTGGCGCAGGGAAAACAGCTCCCGCAGATGAAAAAGCGAGAGGCGGAGCGAGGCGGGCATCCGCACCCACCGCGGACGCAAAAGCAAAAGCGCAAAGAGCCGCAATGCGTGCGGCACGCCGAAAAAGAGCAAAAGCGAGCAAAGCACCGCCCCGAAAATTGCGGGGAGCATACGGTCAGCAGGCGGTAAATGTAAACAAACAATTACATTTACAAGCGTGAGAAGCATAAGCGCCGCCGCAAGGATCAGTGCTGTGCGCGCGTGTCTGTGCTCGGCGCGCTCGCTATCCTCAAAGCGCAGGGCAAGCGGCCTTGCGCGCTCGGTGAAAATCGGCACGCTGACGCAGATTGCCGTGAAAAGGAAGGCGAAAAGCAAACCGAGCGCGCAGTCGGCAAGCGTCGGGTAAAGCGGCACCGTCCGCCACGGGAAGATACTGCCAACGCCGCGCGTCAGCGGAATGGCAAGCAGAATGCCGAGGATGGCGGAGAGCAGGGCGTAAACGCCGCCCTCCGCATACTGTAAGAGCGCACTCTGCCGCCGCGACGCACCCGCCGCCGCAAAGAGGGCGTATTCGGTGCGCCGCCGCATCGAAAGCAGGCGCAGGGCAGTCACCGTGAGGATCGCCGTCACGATCAGCAAAAGCACCGTCACGAGAAGGAGCGCCGTGCTTTGAATGTAAAAAAGGAAATCCCCCTCGGTGCCGCTGCCCGCGATCCTGATATAAGCGTCGGAAAGCTCCGCTGACGAGGAAAGCGCGTCGAGTGCCGCCGCCGTGTCCTCACAGCGGACAAGAAGGCGGCTGTACGGCAGAAAGCCGTCGCCAAGGGCGGCGATCGCAGGTGCGCGCGCGGCGAGCAGATGCAAAACGCCGGGCAGTGAGACCAGCATATCCCGCTCGCATAACAGACCCGTATCCTTCGCCACCGCCTCGACGGTGTAGGTTACGGGCGTATTCAGAAGCTCGAAGCGGAGGCTGTCGCCGACCGAGAGTCCCGCGCGCTGCGCGAAGGATTCGGAAAGCACGACCGCCGTGTCGAGGTTCCCCTCGGTAAATCTACCGTATTCTATAAAGGTAAAGTCGTAAAAGGCGTCCGCCTCGGGCAAAAGGACGGCGGACACCGAAAGATATTGCCGCACACCGTCAAGCTCCGCCGTGCCGCTCAGGGCAAACTCCCCCAGCACGCGGTCCCCGTCCCGAAGGACTGCGCGCGCGTCCTCGGCAAAGAGCATACGCACGGCAGAGTCGCCCCTCTGCGTGACCGAAAGGTCGCAAAGCTCGGTCTCACGCTGCGCGACCTGCTCCGCGTGCGTCCCGAACATTCCCTGCAGGGCCGACGCCGTCACCGTGACCGCCACCGCGAACACGAGGGTCAGCAAAACGAGCAGGGGGTAGATCGGTGCCGCGCGAAGATCGCGATACAGATGCTTCAAAAAGATCCTCATTGCTCCTCCAAGCGTCCGCTGCGCAGAAGGACGGTACGCGTGCCGTAGCCCGCGGCGAGCCTGCTGTGCGTGACCTGCACGACGGTCAGCCCCCCCTCGCGGTTAATCGAGGAGAGCAGCTCCATCACGCCCGCGGCGCTCTCTGCGTCAAGACTGCCCGTCGGCTCGTCAAGAAAGAGGACGTCCGGATCGTGGAGCATTGCGCGCGCGATGGCGGCGCGCTGACGCTGACCGCCCGAGCATTCGTCGGGATAGGCAGAAAGCCGCGCCGTGATGCCGAAGCGCTCGGAGAGCGCCGCCATTTTATCACACGCGGCGGCGTCCGCCGTGCGCGAAAGATACAGCGGCAAAAGAATATTCTCCCGAAGCGTCAGGGTCGGGATGAGATTGAGCGACTGATAGACGAAGCCGAGCCGCGTGCGCCGCCAGCGCGACAGCTCACGGTCGGAGAGCGCGTGAATATCCTCCCCGCCGATTGAGACCCTGCCGCCGTCGGGCGGCAGATTGCCCGCAAGGATATTGAGAAGCGTGGATTTTCCGCTGCCGCTCTCCCCCATGATCGAGAGGAATTCGCCCGCGGGCACGTGCAGCTCCACGTCGGTAAGGATCGGCAGGTCGCCGTAGTTCTTTTGCAAATGCTCCGCGTAGATCATTGCGTATGCTCCTCCTGATAGAGAAAATAAAGAGAAGGTAAAAGACCGATAAGGTAGTCCCCCATCCGTTCAAACAGGGCGGGGTCGCCCGTATCAAGTGCAAAAAGCAGCGCGTCCTTGCTCGGGAGCGCGGCGCAAAAGGCGGAAAATTCATCGGTACGCCCCGCCGCGTCGATATAGGCAAGCTCGCGCTCGGTCGGCTGATGGCGCGCCGCTTCCAGCGAAAGCAGCAGTGCCGAAAGCTCGTCACGGCAAGCAGAAAGCGCCGACTGAAGCGGCACCGTGTCACCCGCCGTGAGCGCATCAAGCGCCGTTTCCGTCATCTCGCGCGCAAGTGCCGCGTAAAACGACAGAGCCTGCGGTAGCGCCGCCGTAAAGCGCGAAAGCACATGCGCGTCGGCAAAGTCGCAGAGCGCGTCGGTAAACGGGGTCGTACGGTCACAGAGAAGCTCGCCGCAAAGGAAGGAGATCGCGTCGGAGAAAACCGCGCACTCCTCATCGGTAAAGGAAAGCGACAGATAGTAGTCGGCGTGGCGGCGCAGGATCTTCAAGATCTCCGCCGTGTGAAGGGCGTCCGCCCCCGCGGCAAGCGAGCCGTGAAGGAGCGAGCCGCCGAAGGCGAAAATCGACAAAAGCTCCGCGAAGCGCAAGGGACCCAGTCGGTCTTGCAGAGCCGAAAGGCTCGCCGCACTCCGCTCCGCCTCCTCGACAAAAATCGGAGAATCCTTGGCAAGCAAGGCATACTCCTCGGCGTAATGAATGAGCGCAAGCTCAAGCACACCGTAAAGAAAGCGCCCCGCGGCCCGTGCCGTAAGAAGCACCGAAAGCCGCTCGTAAAGCGAGAGCAGGTCGGACGGCGTCGGGTCGGTCGGCAAGGCCTCAAGCACGGTCAGCGAGGAAAGGAGCGCCGCCCCGTCAAGCCCTGCCTCGGCAGAGCACGGAAGGAAGCGCGCGGCGACCGCGTCCGCGATCTGTTCACGCATCGCGGGGGTGGGGCTGATCCCCTTACGGGCGTAAAGCCACGCCAACGCCTGCGCGGTGATGCGCTCGGTCGCCTCGGTGCGCTCGCGCTCCGTATAGGTGATCGCCGCGGGCTCGACCCTGAGCGAGTCGGTCACGCCCTCCTCGTCGCCTGCGCCGCACCCGTATAGCGGGAGCAGAAGCGCCGTGCAAAGAAGAAGCGCGAGGATCGGTAACAGCCGTTTTCTCATACGCATTCCTTTCGGTTTCTCATTTTCAGAAAAACGAGCCGATCACGAAAAATCGGCTCGTTCTCTTGCTGTCTTTTGTAAACCTTAGTTTACAGATTTATCATTTGCCTGCGCCGTTCTTCAGGTCGTCTGCCGCCGCAAACTTCTGTGCCAGCTCGTCGTAGCTGATCCATACGCTCATGCCGTCCGCACGGAACTTGAAGGTGACGTCCTGATAGTCCTCGAAGAACGCAAGGAACTCGGGGGTCAGCACCAGCACCTCGCCGCCAAGCAGCTCGGTGTAGGTCGCGGCGACCGCCTCGCTCGCACGCAGGGTCGCGTCGCTGACCGTAGCCTCCGTACGCTCGATATAGAAGGCAGCGGGCTCGTCGCCGTTTGCCTCAACGTAGGTACCGCGCAGGAACATCCCGTCCGCGATCTCAACGAAGCCGTTGCCGGTCGAGTCGAGCCATACCTTGTCGCCGCCGACGGTGATCGGCGTAACGTCCGTCTTGTAGTAAACGTACTGCCAGATCTCGGTGCCGTCGTTTGCGGTAAAGAGCAGGTGCGTGCGGTCGGGCGTATCGCTCGGTGCGTCGACAGGCTCGTATGCCGTGTAGCTGCCGTCACCGTAGTAGACCGACGCGTAGAAGCTGAGCGCGCCGTTCTTCTTTACGCCGAACACCCATTCGATGTCGGCGAAGGCGTTGGCAAAGCCCTCGTAGTTGAGGATCTCGTGCTCGTACCAAGCGTAATCGGTGATATCGTAGTACTTGCCTGCCGCCTCAAGATAGTAGCAGGTCCGCTCGATATCCCACGCAAGATCCACCATCTCGAACACACCGTTGACGCAATGCATGGTGTAGGTGTACTCGACTCTGTGATCTGCGGGGACGTCGGTCGCAAGTCCGTCAAGGACCATACGGCTGCCCTCACGCTCGTAGCTCTTGATGTAGCGGGTGCGTCCGCCGAGCGACGTCGAAAGCACGTAAACGGTGCCCACCTCAAACTCGGTCGAAAGACCCGTGAGTGCCGTCGATTCGTAGACCGTGACGTCGTGGCGCTCGATCGTGCGCTGAACGCCGTCGATCTCAACGATATCGTATCTCCAGTTGGCGTTGGCAGCCTCGAAGCGCAGACCCTCGAAGTAGGTGGAAAGCAAAACCTCGCGCTCCCACTCGATCGCGTATTCGCCCGTATATCTTGCGCCCGTCAGGACCTTGATCTTACTGTCCTCAATGATGAAGAAGAGATTGAGACCGCCCTGAAGGTCGTCGAATTCAACGTAACCGCTGTAAATATCGGGCTTTCCCGCAGCCGCATTCGCGGGGATCATCAGCGCAAGATCGCTGAAGCGGTAGTCACTCGGCGTGATATCGCTCGACGCAAAGTATTCGACGGTCGCAACGCTGCGGGTGTGATAGCGGTAATATCTGCCGTTTTGCAGAACGTAGTAGCCGCTCTTGGTGTCAAGCTGCTTTGCGCTGTAAACGGGGAAGCCGAGCTGTGCGCTCTTTTGTGAATCGTAGGTCACGAAGCCGTTGACCGGCATACCGTAAACGTCGTAATCGATGGTGACCGTGCCGCCGTTGGTATGATAAACGGTAACCGTACCGTCCTCGTTCGGAACGATCTGCAGTCCGTAGGAGTCGCTGCGGAACCACTGATACCAGACGTCCTCAATCGCGCCGTCCTCGTGCGCGCCGCCGAAGAGATCAGAGATCGAGACGTTCTCCATATTGACCTCAGCGTAAAGGATGAAGGTCTGCTCGATTCCGTCACCCTCACCGTTGAGCGTGACTCTGAACTCCTCACCCTCGTCCATCAGGTCGTGCAGGCGCTTCAGCACCTCACTGCCGACCGTGTAAACGCCACCGTCGGAAACGCTGATATACTTCTCGGGGTGGATGATGTTCGAGAGGTCGATGTGGACCTTTTTCACGCCGTTTCTGTAAACGACCTCGCCGCCCTCGTCGTAAACGTACGCCTGTACGTACATTGCGTCGGAGAGCTTGACGTAGCCGTAGGTCACGGGCTTGCCCTTGACGTCGCCCTGTCCCTTGACGTACATCACGTTGCCGTCGGGAAGCGTCAGGGTCTGCATACCGCCAACGGGTGCGTAGCCAATGCCGCTGTTGCGGTAGTCAACGTTGACGAACACGCCGTCGGCAACCTTGCAGTAGAAGCTGTCCTGTGCAACGCTGAGCGAAACGAACTTGATCTTACCGTTATCAAGCTTCGTGCCGTCGGCGAACATAAATTCCGTCTCACTGCTGAAGCCGATGTTTTCCATTCTGTCGTACGCGGGGAGCGTAACGGGCGTCGGATCAACGAGATAGTACCAATCAAAATCATCCTTCTCGCTCTGTACGGGCTCGACGCCGACGACGTAGACCGTGTCGTCCTCGATGCAGGTCATCAGACCGACCGTGCTGTACTCCTCCTCACCGTCAAAGCCGAACGCGCTGTAAACCAGCGCCTCGGGAACGTCGCCGAAGCCCGGCAGATAATCCACGGTGTTGTAAGCGAGGTTGCTGAGGTAGGTGCCGCGCGTGAAGTCCGCAAGTGCGATCGCACGCATCTGATCGACGGGAGTCTGAAGGTAGAGCTTACCCTGCTGCGTGAAGCTCCAGAAGGACGAGTTCTGCGTGTCGATGAGATACCACTCGCCGTCCTGACGGTATACGGGACCGAATACCGAGGAGTAGAACGGGGTCGTGTTCTCGTAATTGTAATCGTATTCTCCGTCGCCGTAGTAGACCTTCTCCATCAGATAGCCCATCACTGCCGCCGTTTCGGGATCGGGCAGATATGCCGTGGGGTCTGCAAGGAAATCGGCGAGCTTCACCTTCGCCGTGACCGTAGAGTCCTCCGTGTCCTTGCTTACGGGAACGTCGAAGTAGGAATATTTGTAGTATTTGCCCTCGTAGAGGAGATACTGACCGAGATGCTCGTAGCGATAGCCGTAGGACTTATCGAGACGGTAGACCTCGTAGCCAAGCTCTGCCGACGCCACGGGGTCCTTCACGAGGATATCCGCGAGGTTGAAATCGTGGTAGCCCTCGATGCCCACCGTGTAGTGGATGCCGTCGTCCATACCGCGGATGACGATGTTGCCGTCCTTGTCGATCACGTAGGTCACAGGACCGTTTTCGGTCATCGGCTTGAAGATGTCGCGCACGACGATCTCGGCGCCGTCCTTCTCGTAGGTGAGACTGCCGAAGAGCAGATCCGCCTTGGTGTCCTCGCCCGTCTTGACGTCAAGGTCAAGCGTGAGGTCGAAGGCGTAGAGGTTGCCCGCCTCGTCCACCGTGAAGCTGATGCCGCCTGCGGGGATATAGGCGTCAAGCATACCCGTGATCATACCCGAGATCATCAGGGGGCTGATCACAGGACCGCTCTCCTCGTTGGGACCGTCCATCTCGGGACCGTCAGAGGACTTCTCCATCTCAGAGGAGCCGCCGCCGATCAGCTCGCCCGAGGAACCGCCGTCCATCGGACCGTCAGAGGGACCGCCCGGCATCGGTACGGGGATCTCAAGCTCACCGAGGGTCACGCTGAGCATTCCCTCGATCATATCAAAGAGGTCTGCCGTGCTCGGAGCAAGCTCCATACCCGTAAGAAGCTCGTTCAGCGGCAGGTTTGCGTACTGCGCCAGCATCTGCTCCGCGCTGAACTCCTTCATCTGCTCACCGCCGAGGCTCTTAACCAGCGTGTCGATCGCGCTGTACGCGCTCTCGAGGGTCATATCCTGTGCGATCAGGAGCTTCATCATCTTCTGGAGCGCGTCCTTCACGAGCATCGTGCCGGGGAACTCGCTCTCAAGCTTTGCAAGGAAGGCGGTCATATCGGTCACGTCGGGATAAAGCTCCTTCAGCGACTCGCCCATCAGCTCGTAAAGCACCGCGCCGAGCGTCAGCTCCTTGCGGTCGTCGATCCATTTTGCGATCGAGGCAAGGTCGGCGACGATCGCGTCTGCATTGTAGGTATAGGTGATCTTGCCGTCCTTCTCGGTCTTTTCAAAGAGTGCCGAGACGAAGCTGATCAGATCGTTCTTGGTCGGGATCTTGACACCGTCCGCCATCTTGATATTGGTATCGTAGCCTGCGCGCAGAGCGGCGTAGGCGTAGACCGTCTCAATCGAATCGAGGGTCGAAAGGATCGCCGACAGCTTGGCGTTCGCGCCTGCGGGCAAGAGCTTCAGCGCCGCCTCAAGCGCGGTACGGATCTCGCCGAGGTACTGCTCGACCACGACGTTCAGCTCGTCGAAGATCTGCTCGTACACGCCGCCGATGATATCGTAGGGCAGTCCGCCCGACGCCATCTCGAGGTTCGTGACCTGCATTCCGCTTTCCATACCCTCGACTGCGTAGTAGATATAAAGCTCACCCGCAGAGAGCAGAGCGGAAACCTCGACGGGAAGCATCTCCTCGCCGCCGCCAGTCACGGCTGCCGCCGTGCCGTTTGCCGTAAAGCTCAGTCTGCCGTTTGCATCCTTCGCAAATACGACCTCAAAATCAAAGGGATAAACGTCGTCGGGATTCGCGTCCTCGAAGAACATCGCGATCGGAAGCGCGATCTCGAGCTTCAGCGTACCGCCGCAAAGACCGATCGTGTCTACCATATAGGTCAGATATTCCTCGTAGCTCTTGAAGTCGAGTGCCTCGACCGTGCCCTCGGGCGCAAGCTCTACGTTTTCAAGCTCACCGCAGTTCAGACAGCTACGGCGCTTCAGACCCGAGGATACTGCACTCGGCTCAATGACGACCGTCCATTCGGTGTACTTGTGACCGAGCGCGGGCTTGACGACCGTGTGACAGGTCGAGCAGCTCGCACCCTCGGTACAGGTGGGTGCCGCGGTCACGGTGTGACCCTTTGCACGCACGTAGTTCAGCTCCTGTACGTCGTTACAGGTGCCGCAAACGCGGTAGGTGTAGCCGCCCTCCTCACAGGTGACGGTCGGCTGCTGTACCTCGCCGTAGGCGTGGTCGAGCTTCTGCACGAAGTTGCCGTACTCGACCGCGTGGCAGGCGCTGCACTCGTATACGGTGTAACCGTACTGACGGCAGGAGGCGGGAACGCTCTCACCCGTCGGAACGTGGTTATGTACGCCGCGGCGGCACTTCATCTCCTGCGTCTCGGTATATGCAACGGCGTACTTCGAGAAGTGGGAGACCGTGAAGCTGACCGTCTCGGTCGTCTCATCGTAGGTCGCGTCGATCTGCTCGACCTTGCCCGTCTGCTCGTTGACAAACCAGATAACGATACCCTCGGCGTCCTCGCCCTCCTTCAGGGTGTAGGACAGGGTGACCGTAACGTCCGCCGCAAAATTGCCGGAAACGTAGCCTGCGTCGGTGGTAATCCCGAACTCGTAAACGTCGACCGACTCCAGACGTGCCTTCTCCTCCTCGGACAGACCGTCGGTGTTGATCTGGCTCTTATCGGCGATATCCGCCTTGACCGAGATGCTCTCGGTGCCGCTTTCCTTGAGGGCGGCGACCAGATCAGCGGGCAGGTCAATGCTTGCTTCCTTCATATTCAGCGACAGATTCTGATCGTCGGGAATGCTTGCCGCCGACATCTCGGCATCGACCTTTGCCGACGCGTCGAAGTAGGAGCGCGTTGCGCCGCAGTGGTCGGTCGAGCAGGACTGGTGGATCCAGCCGTCGCCGCTGTCGTTGCCCGCGTCAACGAACGCGTGGGCGGCAAGGGGCAGCTCCACCGTGTTCGGCTTTGCGCACCACAGACAGAACTGCGTCTTCTCGCCGTGGGTCTGACAGGTCGAATACTCGGTCACAACAAATTCGCTGTAAACGTGGACGTTCGGGTTTACGGGGATCTCGATCGTCTCGACCGCAGGGCAGTTCTTACAGCTATGGCTCATTTCGCCGGTATGCGTACAGTCCGCCTTCGCCGAGGTCACGAAATCGTTCCAATCGTGACCGTTTGCCTCAGACCCGTCAACGTACACCTTGTATACGCCCGCACAGTCAGCACAGACGTACTGCGTGTAGGCAGGCTCAAGACAGCTTGCGGGCATAGCGATCCCCGCATCGGTCGGCGTATGCTTCGCATTCTCGCTGATGGTACAGTGTGCGCAGGTGTGCGTGTGCGTACCGTCGAGCGCGTCGTGATAGAGGTCGCTGTGGGGCACGACGGCAATCGCCTCGGTCGTCGTTCCCTTACAGGTCGAACAGGTAAAGGTCTTCACGCCCGTCTCGATACAGGACGGGTTCTTCGTGACGATGCCCGCGTCGAGCGTATGCTCGGTCTTCGCGATCGCCTTTCCCTTCGTTACCGTCGCCTTACAGGACTTACAGACGGTGTCGCCCGTATAGCCCTCTGCCGCGCAGGTCGCCGTCTTCGCGCCGACCGTCTCGGTCTCCGTGTGCTTACACTTCTTACTGCATCCGAAGACCGTCAGAAGCACAAGTGCAAGGAGAACACTCACGAGCAAAATGCGTGTCAGTTTTTTCATGATTTTTCCTTCTTTCATAGTTTTATTCAGGATTAAAGGTATTTTAAGTATAGCACTCCTCTCTGGAATTGTCAATCAATTTACAAAACTTTTACATCTCACGGGAGCCGTTTTTCCTTGTCGAAATCTTTTCTCAAAAAGGTCTTGCAAGCGGCGAAAATCTATGTTAAAATATAGGGTAGAAAATGAAAGAGAGCGTTTTTATGCAGGAGTACGGATATATTGAACGAAACCTTGCCGCCGTGCGTGCCCGCATTGAGGCGGCGCGTGCCGCCGTCGGCGGTGCGCCCGTCACCCTCATTGCGGTGACCAAGAGCGCGAGCGACGCGGAGTTTTTGGCGCTGATGCGCCTCGGTGTCACCGATTTTGGGGAAAACCGCGTGCAGTGCTACCGCGAACGGCGGGAGCTTTTGGCACAGGCGGGGATCACCGCCGCGCCGCACCTGATCGGCACGCTGCAACGGAATAAGGTCAAGTATATCGCCGACTCGGTGGCGCTCATTCAGTCGCTTGACAGTCTTCCGCTTGCTGAGGAGATTGAAAAGCAGGCGGCAAAGGCAGGCCGCGTGATCCCTGTGTTGCTTGAGATCAACAGCGACCGTGAGGAGAACAAAAGCGGCGTCCTGCCCGAGGCGGCAGAGGCACTTGCAAGCGAGCTTGCGGCATTTTCCCATCTATCCCTCTCGGGGCTGATGACGATGGGGCGCGACCGTGAGAATCCTGAGGAATACCGCCCCGCCTTCCGCGAAACGCGCGCCCTCTTTGAACGCTTCAAGGCGGCGGGTCTTTTCAAGACCGACGCCCCCGTGCTTTCGATGGGGATGAGCGACAGCTACGAGGTCGCAGTCAGCGAGGGCGCAACGATGGTACGCGTCGGGCGCACGCTCTTTCGGCGTGAAGAATGAGATCAATTTACGGAAATACAGAAAGGATGTAAGCATATGAACTTCTTTAAGAAAAACACCAATCACGACGGATTTGCAGAGGACTATTACGGGGAAAGCAGCGGCATTGACACGGTCGACGATACCGAAAATGTCAGCGTGCCGAACCGCAGCGGTATGTCGGGTCTCGATCTCGGCGGCAGCAATCTTGAGCTGAAGGTCGTGCGCCCCGAGCGCTTCGACGAGGTATCGGATATCGCCGATCACCTTCTCTGCCACCGCACCGTCGTGCTGAATCTCGACCTCGCGAACAAGGAGATCGCACGCCACCTGATCAACTTCCTCTCGGGCGTTGCCTATGCCATCGGCGGACAGATCAAGCGCGTGGCAAGCACCACCTATATTGTCACCCCCGGGAATGTTGACGTGAGCGAATCGGGCAGCGATCCCAAAAGCGCGGGCTACGACGATATCGCGAATCTCG
Organism: Clostridia bacterium; assembly: GCA_017452895.1. Lineage (GTDB taxonomy): Bacteria > Bacillota > Clostridia > Oscillospirales > CAG-272 > UBA1740. The sequence goes on along the minus strand of JAFTLE010000037.1, from coordinate 1,511 downwards.
ACTGATGCAGATTTTCGCCGTCATCCTTTCGCGGACCGTACTGATCCTGCTCGGTGCCGTGCAGACCGCGATGTTTTTTCGCGCCATTTTGTCCTGGTTTATGCCGGAGGAAAACGGGCTGACCTATTTTCTTTCCCTGCTGACCGAGCCCTTCATTGCACCCGTGCGCTTTATTCTGTCGCGCTTCCGCTTCGCGCAGGAGCTGCCGATTGACCTTTCCTTTATGGTCACCTTCCTTCTGCTCGCTTTAGTCGAGGCGTTTTTGCCCGTGATCACGATGTAAGGAGGCATTATGAAAAAACAGCAACGCATCTATCTGTTCTCCGCGCTCACGGTCGCCCTCGGCATTCTCGTCGATCTGCTGACGAAGGCGTTGGCGGTCGAACGCCTCAAGGGGCAGGACTCCGCCGTCCTCATCCGCGGCTGGCTGCGCTTTACCTATCTTGAAAACGACGGCGCAGCGTTCGGCAGCCTCTCGGAGCATCGCTGGGTCTTTATGGTCCTGTCGAGCATCGGCATCCTCGCCCTGTGCGTCTACCTGGTTTTTGTGAAGCATAACGGCTACCTTCTGCCGATCTCACTGTCGCTGATCATCTCGGGCGGCATCGGGAATATGATCGACCGCGTCCGCCTCGGCTATGTCGTCGATTTTATCGACTTCTACCGCTTCGATTTCTGGCGCTATATCTTCAATGTCGCCGACGCTCTCGTGTGCGTCGGTGCTGCACTCACCGTCCTTGCTGTCATTTTCGAATGGCGCGCCGAGTCCCGTAAGAAAGAGGAGGAAAATGTAAACGATGATTTACAAAATCACTCCAAGTGACGCGGGAACACGGCTGGACGCATATCTTGCCGCGACAGCCGAGCTTTCCCGTTCGGCTGTCGCGCATTTGATTGAGGCGGGGGAGGTCACCGTCGGCGGTGCGCCCGTGACGAAGAACTACCGCTTGCGTGCGGGGGATGCGGTCGCGCTGACACCGCCCCCACCCGTCGAGCTATCGGTGGAGCCCGAGGATATTCCGCTCGATATCGTCTACGAGGACGACGACCTTCTCGTCGTCAATAAGCCCGCGGGGATGGTCGTACATCCCGCCCCCGGCAATTACAGCGGCACGCTGGTCAGCGCCCTGCTCTATCACTGTAAGGGACGGCTTTCGGGCATCAACGGCGTTCTGCGCCCGGGCATCGTCCACCGCATTGATAAGGAGACCGCGGGGCTTCTCGTCGTTGCGAAGACCGATGCGGCGCACCGCCGCCTCGCCGCCGACCTTGAGACCCACGCCATACGGCGCGAGTACCGAGCCGTCGTGCGCGGCAACCCGAAGGACGATGTGGGCATAATCGACCGCCCGATCGGCCGCCACCCCGTTGACCGCAAAAAAATGGCAGTCGTCGCCGACGGACGGCACGCCGTCACGCACTACACCGTCCTTGAGCGCTTCCGCGGCGCGGCGTACCTGCATCTTTCTCTTGAAACAGGCCGCACCCACCAGATCCGCGTCCATATGGCG
>JAFTLE010000036.1 GCA_017452895.1 Clostridia bacterium | reverse complement strand
GGGGTCCTCCTCAGCAAGCTTGGCAAGTGCAATACCCATTTTCTCCTGGCCGGCCTTGGTCTTGGGCTCGATAGCCACGTGGATAACGGGCTCCGGGAATACCATGGACTCGAGGATAACGGGATGCTTTTCGTCACAGAAGGTATCACCCGTGGTCGTATTCTTCACGCCGACGGCTGCAGCGATATCACCTGCGTAGCAAGCGTCGATGTCCTTACGGTCATTTGCATGCATCTGCAGAATACGGCCGAAGCGCTCTTCCTTATCCTTCGTGGAGTTGTAAACTGCGCTACCCTTTTCAATGACACCCGAATAGACGCGGAAGAAGCAGAGCTTTCCAACGAACGGGTCGGTCATGATCTTGAATGCAAGTGCGGAGAACGGCTCGTCATCCGATGCGTGACGGCAATCCTCTTCCTCGGTTTCGGGGTTGATACCCTTAATAGCGGGAATATCGGTCGGTGCCGGCATATAGTCGATGACAGCGTCGAGCAGCTTCTGCACGCCCTTGTTCTTGTACGAGGTTCCGCAAACGACGGGAACGATCTTGTTGTCGATGGTTGCGCGGCGGAGAGCGACCTTCAACTCTTCCACGGTGATCTCATCGCCGTTGCAATACTTCTCAAACAGATCCTCGTCGGTCTCTGCGATTGCCTCGATCATATTTGCGCGGTACTCTTCAGCCTTGTCCTGCATTTCTGCGGGGATCGGCTCAATGCGCATATCCTTACCGAGGTCGTCGTAATATACGTCAGCCTCCATGGTCATCAGGTCGATGATGCCGCGGAAGGTGTTCTCCTGTCCGATCGGAAGCTGGATCGGAACTGCATTTGCATGCAGTCTGTCCTTCATCATACCTACAACGCGGTAGAAGTCCGCGCCGGTGATGTCCATCTTGTTTACGTACGCCATTCTCGGAACGCCGTACTTATCAGCCTGACGCCAAACGGTCTCAGACTGGGGTTCTACACCACCCTTTGCACAAAGAACGGTTACCGAGCCGTCAAGAACGCGGAGCGATCTTTCAACCTCTACGGTAAAGTCAACGTGGCCGGGGGTATCGATGATGTTGATTCGATAAGAATCTGCCTTTACCTTATCGGCGTTATTCACATACTCGGGATCGTTGTGGTAAACGGACGGCAGCCAGTAACAGGTGGTAGCTGCGGAGGTAATGGTGATACCGCGCTCCTGCTCCTGAACCATCCAGTCCATCGTTGCGGATCCGTCGTGGGTCTCGCCGATGCGGTGGGTTTTACCGGTATAAAACAAGATTCTTTCGGTAGTAGTCGTCTTGCCGGCGTCAATGTGTGCCATGATGCCGATGTTACGAGTACGTTCAAGCGTATATTCTCTTGCCATTTGCAATCTCCTTTACTTGTTTTATACGGAATATTAGAATCTGTAGTGTGCGAAAGCCTTGTTTGCTTCTGCCATACGGTGGGTCTCTTCTTTCTTCTTGAAAGCTCCACCTGCACCGGCCTTAGCGTCAAGGATCTCATTCGCAAGCTTCTCTGCCATGGTTCTTTCACCACGGGTTCTGGAGTAAACGGTGATCCAACGCAGTCCGAGAGTCTGGCGGCGCTCCGCACGGACTTCCATAGGAACCTGGTAGTTAGAACCGCCGATACGGCGAGCCTTTACTTCCAAAACAGGCATTACGTTTTCAAGAGCAGCCTGGAAAACCTCCAGTGCATTCTGACCGGACTTCTCTTCTACCATCGCGAATGCGTCGTAGACGATCTTCTGTGCAACGCCCTTCTTACCATCATACATGATGTTATTGATGAGCTTGGTTACAAGCTTGGAATTGTACATAGGATCCGGCAATACATCTCTCTTGGATATCTGACCTCTTCTAGGCACTGTACTTCCCTCCTTCATTATTTATGATATCACAGGTACTCGAAAGTTCCCTTTCGTAAGTGCTCGTCAGCGCGGGTTTGTAAAGTATAAACACTTATAAACACAGCAAATTAGACGGCACTGTTGTTCCCACACGGGAACAAGAAGTAAAATTACTTCTTCGGACGTTTTGCTCCGTACTTAGAGCGGCTCTGCAGACGGTTTGCTACACCCTGAGCATCCAGCGCACCGCGGATGATGTGGTAACGGCAACCCGGAAGGTCACGTACACGTCCGCCTCTGATCAGGACGACGGAGTGCTCCTGCAGGTTATGACCGATACCGGGGATATAGGTCGTAGCCTCAAAGCCATTGGTAAGTCTAACTCTCGCGATCTTACGAAGTGCAGAGTTCGGCTTCTTCGGGCTGGTCGTGGTAACCTTCGTGCAAACGCCTCTTCTTTGCGGCGAGCTCTGTTCGATCGACTCTTTGGTCAGGGAGTTGTAGCCCTTCTGAAGAGCAGGAGACTTCGACTTGTAAGTCTTCTCAGAACGACCGTTCTTAACGAGCTGGTTAAAGGTTGGCATTTTTCTCCTCCTTTGCTGTATTTATAATGGTTTATACCGTCGGAAAACCGACGCATTTGATCCTGCCGCGCGGGTTATTTTGAGCGCAAATATCCCAACCCAGACAAAATCATCTCATTATAGCATTTCATATGTAGGTTTGTCAAGAGAAAAAACAAAAAAAGAGGAGAAAATCTTTCGAAATTCTCCTCTTTGGGTTTAAAAATGCTTTTTCAGGTCTCACACAAAGCGATTCAGAGGTTTACGATCTCCTCGGATACGGCTTCGTCGGCATCGGCAACGTCCTCTGCCTCGACGACCTCCTCGCACTCACGGATCTGGACACCGCGATAGCGCTCAAGTCCCGTACCTGCAGGGATCAGCTTACCGATGATGACGTTCTCCTTCAAGCCGAGCAGGTGGTCGATCTTACCCTTGATTGCGGCATCGGTCAGGACCTTCGTGGTCTCCTGGAAGGATGCGGCGGAAAGGAAGGATTCGGTCTGCAGAGACGCCTTGGTGATACCGAGCAGAACGGGCGAGCCGACTGCATGGCGGAGCGTCATTTCACCCGCTGCGTTGCGGGCATCGATCTGCTCGTTTTCGGCGATCAGATCGAGTACGTCGATCACAGATCCCTCGAGAAGCGCGGTATCGCCCGCCTCCTCTACCTTAACCTTACGCGTCATCTGACGCGCAATGACCTCAATGTGCTTATCGTTGATCTCAACGTCCTCACCGCGGTACACACGCTGTACCTCACGGATGATGTAGTCGTAAACAGCCTCAATGCCCTTGAGACGAAGGATATCAGCGGGAGCAACATAGCCCTCGGTCAGAGCCTGGCCCTTGGTAACCTCTACGCCGTCCTCGATGGCAAGACGCATACCGAACGGGATCTCGACGGTCGACTCTTCTCCGCCACCGTTGATGACGACCTTGCTGATCTTCTTCTCGGGGACGATGTGAGCAATACCTGCGATTTCCGCAACGATTGCTGCCTTTTTCGGCTTGCGTGCTTCAAACAGCTCCTCAACGCGGGGCAAGCCCTGCGTAATATCCGAGCCTGCGACACCACCCGTATGGAAGGTACGCATTGTCAGCTGAGTACCCGGCTCACCGATCGACTGAGCGGCAATGACACCGACCGCCTCACCGACGCTGACCTTCTTGCCGGAGGCAAGGTCGGCACCGTAGCAATGCGCGCAAACGCCGCGCTTCGCCTTACAGCGGAGGATGGAGCGGATATTGACCTCGGTGATGCCTGCAGCGACGATCGCCTCAGCCTCAGACTCACTGATCATGCTATTTGCACCGACGAGCTGGTTGCCGTCCTTGTCGCAGACAGCCTCAACGGTGTATCTGCCGACCAGACGGTCCTTCAGCCCCTCAACAACGTTGACCTTGTCAACACTGTTCTTCTTATCAACGATATCGCTGACGATCAAGCCCTCTGTGGTTCCGCAGTCCTCCTCACGGATAATGACGTCTTGAGAAACGTCAACCAGACGGCGGGTCAGGTAACCCGAGTCAGCCGTACGGAGAGCCGTATCGGAAAGCGACTTACGCGAGCCCTTTGCACCAATGAAGTACTCGAGCATCGTAAGACCTTCACGGAAGTTTGATTTGATCGGAATTTCCAGCGTTTTACCGTTGGTTGCGAACATAAGTCCGCGCATACCTGCGAGCTGACGCATCTGCTTAATGCTACCGCGGGCACCCGAGGTACAGATCATATTGATGGAATTGTAACGGTCAAGACCGTCGGTCAGGGCCTTCGTCACTGCGTCGGTGGTCTCTTCCCAGATCTTGATTACGCGCTTGTAGCGCTCAACGTCGGAAAGCTCGCCCTCCTCATAATGCTCGGTGATCTGCGCGACCTTCTCCTCAGCATCCGCGATCAGCGTCTGCTTCTCCGGCGGGATCGTCATATCGTAGACCGAGATCGAGATACCGCTGCGCGTGGAATACTTGTAGCCCATTGCCTTGATATCGTCAAGCACCTGTGCCGCGACGGTGAAGCCGTGGTACTTGATGGTGCGGTCAACGATCTGCTTGAGCTGCTTACTGCCTGCCTCAAACATGACCTCGAGGTCGAAGCGGTGTGCGGGGTCGTTACGGTCAACGTAACCGAGGTCCTGCGGGATCTTGCTGTTGAAGATCAGGCGGCCGAAGGTCGCGTCGATGATACCCGACTGCATCTCACCGTCGATCTCACGCTCAACGCGGATCTTGATGGCGGCGTGCAAGCCGAGCTGACCGCTTTCATAAGCCATTTCCGCCTCGTCAAAGTTGCGGAAATATCTGCCCTCACCAAGCTCGTGAGGACGCTCAAGCGTCAGATAATAGGAGCCGAGCACCATATCCTGCGACGGCGTGGCAACAGCCTTACCGTTCAGGGGCTTCAGCAGGTTGTTGGCAGAGAGCATCAGGAAGCGGGCCTCTGCCTGTGCCTCTGCGGACAGCGGCACGTGTACCGGCATCTGGTCACCGTCAAAGTCGGCGTTGAATGCCGAGCAGACCAGCGGATGAAGCTTGATCGCACGTCCTTCCACCAGAACCGGCTCAAACGCCTGAATCGACAGACGGTGAAGCGTCGGTGCACGGTTGAGCAGGACGGGATGCTCACGAATGACGTATTCCAGTGCGTCCCAAACCTCAGGGCTGACACGCTCTACCTTCTTCTTTGCATCCTTGATGCTGGTCGCCTTATTGATCTCGTAAAGGCGCTTCATAACGAAGGGCTTGAACAGCTCGAGCGCCATTTCCTTCGGCAGACCGCACTGATAGATCTTCAATTCAGGTCCGACGACGATAACCGAACGTCCCGAGTAGTCAACACGCTTACCGAGCAGGTTCTGACGGAAGCGACCCTGCTTACCGCGGAGCATCTCGGACAAAGATTTCAGCGCGCGGTTGGAGGGACCCGTCACAGCCTTACCGCGGCGGCCGTTGTCGATCAGGGCATCCACGAACTCCTGAAGCATACGCTTCTCGTTGCGGATGATAATCTCGGGCGCGTGCAGCTCGATCATCTTCTTCAGACGGTTGTTACGGTTAATCACACGGCGGTAAAGCTCGTTGAGGTCGGAGGTCGCAAAGCGGCCGCCGTCCAGCTGCACCATCGGGCGGATATCCGGCGGCAGAACGGGAATGCAGTCAAGGATCATCCATTCAGGACGGTTCTTCGACTTGCGGAAGGCCTCAACAACCTCAAGACGCTTGATGATGCGGACCTTTTTCTGACCCGAGGCGTTTGCCAAATCTTCCTTCAGCTGTACCGAAAGCTCGTCAATGTTGATCTCGGCAAGCAGCTCACGGATCGACTCAGCACCCATGCCTGCACGGAATTCATTTTCATACTTCTCATAAGCCGCGCGGAATTCCGCGTCGCTCAGAAGCTGCTTTTTCTGCAAGGGCGTGTTACCGGGATCGATAACGACGTAGCTTGCAAAGTAGAGAACACGCTCCAGATTACGGGGCGTCATATCCAAGAGCAGACCCATACGCGACGGAACCGCCTTGAAATACCAGATGTGGGAAACGGGCACTGCCAGCTCGACGTGACCCATACGCTCACGGCGAACCTTTTTGGTGGTGACCTCAACGCCACACTTATCGCAGACTTTTCCCTTGAAGCGAACGCGCTTGTATTTTCCGCACTGACACTCCCAATCCTTCATAGGACCAAAGATCTTTTCGCAGAACAAGCCGTCGCGTTCGGGCTTCAGCGTACGGTAGTTGATCGTTTCCGCCTTGGTGACCTCGCCGTGTGACCAGTTGCGGATCATATCAGGCGACGCCAAACCGATCTGAATCGAATCAAACGCATTTCTTTCCATAGTTGATTTATTGCAACCGCCCCGTTGCGGGGGCGGTATCCCCTCTCATTTTAGTTTCGTACCAAATCGGAATCAATCCTCGTCAGACAGAAAATCGTCTGTGAAGTCCTCATCATCCTCAAATTCCTCGTCCTCGATCAGATCGTCGTCGGTGGGCTCGCCATCCTCCTCGTCATCGAAGAACTCGCCGTCCACGGCATCCTCAACCTCGTCGAGCGATGTAAAGGTAGGCATATCGTCCTCAATCAGATCGGAGAGCTCGATCTCCTGACCGTCTCTGTCAAGCACGCGGATATCAAGAGCCAGCGACTGCAGCTCCTTGACAAGGACCTTAAAGGATTCGGGAATGCCCGGGGTCGGGATGTTCTCGCCCTTCACGATCGCCTCGTAGGTCTTGGTACGGCCGGTAATATCGTCACTCTTGACCGTCAGGATCTCCTGAAGCGTGTAGGCGGCACCGTAAGCCTCAAGTGCCCAAACCTCCATCTCTCCGAAGCGCTGACCGCCAAACTGTGCCTTACCGCCAAGAGGCTGCTGGGTAACGAGAGAGTACGGACCGTTGGAGCGGGCGTGAATCTTATCGTCAACCAGATGGTGAAGCTTCAGGTAGTACATGATACCGACGGTAACGGGGTTATCGAAGGGCTCGCCCGTACGGCCGTCGTAGAGGACCGTCTTACCGTTGGGGGCGATGCCTGCCTGCTCAAGGCACTCCGAGATATCCTTCTCGGTCGCGCCGTCGAATACAGGTGTCATAACCTTCATACCAAGCTTCTTTGCGGCGATACCGAGATGCACCTCAAGCACCTGACCGATATTCATTCGGGAAGGAACGCCGAGGGGGTTTAGAACGATATCGAGCGGCGTGCCGTCGGGCAGGAAGGGCATATCCTCAGGGGGCAGAATTCTCGAAACGACACCCTTGTTACCGTGACGGCCTGCCATCTTGTCGCCCACGGAGATCTTTCTCTTCTGAGCGATGTAAACGCGAACTGTTTTGTTGACACCGGGTGCAAGATCGTCGGAATTTTCACGCGAGTAGACCTTGACATCAACGACGATACCCGATTCACCGTGCGGCAGACGGAGCGAGGAATCTCTGACCTCACGCGCCTTTTCACCGAAGATCGCGCGAAGCAGGCGCTCCTCGGGTGTCAGCTCGGTCTCACCCTTCGGAGTGACCTTACCGACAAGGATATCGTTTGCACGCACCTCGGTACCGATGCGGACGATACCGTCTGCATCCAGATCCTTCAGCGCGTCCTCACCCACGTTCGGAATCTCACGCGTGATCTCCTGCGGGCCGAGCTTCGTATCTCTTGCGTCAATGTTATATTCTTCAATGTGAAGGGAGGTGTAAATATCGTCACGGACCAGACGCTCGTTCAGAAGAACCGCGTCCTCGTAGTTATAGCCCTCCCAGGTCATAAAGCCGATCAGGGCGTTCTTACCGAGCGAGATTTCACCGTTGCTGGTTGCAGGACCGTCGGCAATGACCTGTCCCTTCTCTACTCTGTCACCCTCGTTGACGATGGCACGCTGATTAACGCAGGTGCCCTGGTTCGAGCGCTTGAACTTGATCAGCTGATAGCGCTCCTTCTTGCCCGAGTCGGTCAGAATGACGATCTCATCGCCTGACGCGCGCTCAACGATACCGCCCTCGTTTGCAACGACAACGGCTCCCGAGTCAACGGCAGCCTTGTATTCCATACCCGTTGCAACGATCGGGGAATCGGTCATCATCAGCGGCACTGCCTGCTTCTGCATGTTCGAGCCCATGAGCGCACGGGTGTTGTCGTCGTTTTCAAGGAAGGGGATGCAGGCGGTAGCGACCGAAACGACCATCTTCGGCGATGCGTCCATGTAATCGATCAGTTCACGGTCCACCTCAAGAATCTCTGCCTTATCACGCGCGATGACGCGCTTATTGATAAAGTGTCCTTCCTCATCCAGCGGCTCGTTTGCCTGTGCGATGATATAGTTATCCTCGATATCAGCGGTCATGTAAACGATCTCGTCGGTGACGATGCCCGTTGCCTTATCCACCTTGCGGTAGGGAGCCTCAAGGAAGCCGTACTTGCTGATGCGAGCATAGGTTGCAAGATAGGAGATCAGACCGATGTTCGGACCTTCAGGCGTCTCGATCGGGCACATTCTACCGTAATGGGTGTGATGTACGTCACGGACGTCGAAGGAAGCACGGTCACGCGAAAGACCGCCGGGGCCAAGCGCGGAAAGACGGCGCTTATGCGTCAGCTCAGCCAGCGGGTTGTTCTGATCCATGAACTGAGACAGCGGCGAGGAGCCGAAGAATTCACGGATCGCGGTAGCGACAGGACGGGTGTTCACGAGCGACTGAGGCGTCATATCCTCGGTATCGTGCACCGACATACGCTCCTTGATGTTCTTGTCCATACGGGACATACCGATGCGAAGCTGGTTCTGCAACAGCTCGCCAACGCAACGCAGACGGCGGTTGCCCAAATGGTCGATATCGTCCATCTGACCCACGCCGTGGGAAAGATTCAGAAGGTAGTTGATGGATACGAAGATATCTTCCTTCGTAATATGCTTCGGAGATAACTCATCCTTGCGAGCCTTCGCAAGCTCAAGGATGGTCGCCTTATCGCCGTTTGCGGCCTCAATGATCTCGTTGAGAACGGACAGACGTACCTTCTCCTCAAGACCGCACTCCTTCAGATCGTAGCCAAGCACGACCTCAGGCGCAACGGTGCCGTTGCCGAAGACCTTGACCTCTTTGCCCGACTCAGCCAGAACGTAGACCTCGTTGACACCGCTATCTTCAATTGCGGTAGCAAGCTCGCGCGTCAAGAAAGCCCCCTCCTCCGCAACGACCTCACCCACAAAGGGATTGACGACGGTGCGGGAAAGACGCTGACCTTCAATACGCTTGCCGATCGCAAACTTTTTATCATACTTATAACGGCCGACGGGGGCCAGATCATAACGCTTCGGATCGAAGAAGAGGTTGTTCAGAAGGATCTGCGCGCTTTCGACGATAGCGGGCTCGCCCGGACGCAGCTTCTTGTAGATCTCCTTCAGCGCTTCCTCGCCGAGGGTGGTCTTATTCTCCTCTGCCTCTCTTGCACTTTCATCCTTGCTGAAGGTCGCGGTAATGATCTCCTCATCACCGAACATCGAAAGGATGCTCTCATCGCTCTCTTCGCCGAGGGCGCGGATCAGCACAGTGATCGGAACTTTGCGGTTCTTATCGATCTTTACGTAAAAGACGTCGTTTGCATCGGTCTCATATTCGAGCCAAGCACCGCGGTAAGGAATGACCTGCGCAAGATAGCTATGCTTACCGGACTTGTCTACCGTGCAATCGTAATATGCACCGGGAGAACGAACGATCTGCGATACGATAACACGCTCCGCACCGTTGATCACAAAGGTGCCGTTTTCGGTCATCAACGGGAAATTGCACATAAATACGTCGTGCTGCTTGATCTCACCCGTCTCCTTATTGGTCAGACGTGCCTCGACCATCAGGGGCGCCTCGTAGGTCGCATCTCTTTCCTTGCATTCCTCTACCGAGTATTTCGTCTCACCACCGATATGATAATCCAGGAATTCGATCGACAGATTTCCCGAAAAATCCACAACCGGCGAAACGTCGCGAAGAACCTCGCGCAGGCCCTCGTTGAGGAACCACTCGAAGGATTCTTTTTGAACCTCAATCAAGTTCGGCATTTGAAGAGTCTCATTGATCTTTGAGAAGCTCATTCTTTCATTGGTGCCAAGCTTTTGCGGTTTTAACGTCATGTAGAACCACTCCATTCAACTTTATTTGAGTCCGTCGTCCCTGCAGTATTGCCCGCGTTTGGTGTGTTCGGACCCCGCTATACACACCGAAAACGGGAAAGCACCTCGCAAAAAAACTGCATACAAAGGCGCTTTTTTCCATAGGAACAGCGATTATAATGCAGTATATTATAATATCACTAACTCTTTGATTTGTCAAGCCTTTTTTGGAAAAAAGTTTAATTTTTTTATTTTTTTTGCTTTTTTCTTTTCCTTTAATTATATAGGGCCAATACAGAGGGGGGAACGCACCGATTTGCAATCTATTATGCGCTTTTTTGCAATGGTATTACAAAAATTTCCGATGTATAATAACATTAATAAAATAGTTGGGGATACCCACAAGAAAGGGAAACGCTATGCTCCTCCAATGAGAATTGGACTCCTCGGACTTCTAGAGCCGGTAGCGGCATGCACCGCAGAGAGTTGCAGAGCAGACCCGATTATTTTAGCATTTACGCCGTATGCGACGAGATCTACGAGCGCTGTGAGAAATTCAAACAGGAGTGCGGGAGCCAGTTCTACAAAAAGCACAAGGATATGCTCCGCGATCCCGAGGTCGAGCCGATCGATATCGCGACCCGTTCCTGCGATCACTGTAAGCACGCAAAAATGGCGCTTGGGGCGGGCAAAAGCGTTTTACTCGAAAAGCCCTTCTGCACCTCTGTCAAGGTCGCAAGCAAGCTGATCGAGAATGTCAAAAAGAATTCAAGCTTTAAATTAGGAGGTAACAATGGATTTTCACGGATTTGAGCAGATCAATTTCAGCTTTGAGGGGCACGATGCGATCCTCGTAAAGCCCAAAGCCCCGGATGCGCAGCGCAACGTTGCGCTCAAGACCGAATATTTCGGCGCTTTTCCGAACACGGAGATCGAGCTTTTGAAGCGTGGCTTCCACGTAGCGTACGTCAGGAGCACCAACCGTTGGGCGACTCCCGCCGACTGCGCGATGAAGGCGCGGTTTATCGAGTATATTGCAAAGGAGTACGGCCTGCGCGATCAGGTCGTAACGGTGGGGATGAGCTGCGGCGGCGCGTTCGCTGTCAATCTAGCGGGCTTTTATCCCGAGCGCGTGCTTTGCATGTATCTGGATGCACCCGTGTTGAGCTTTTTCAGCTGCCCTGCCGAAATGGGAAGCGGTCGCTTGCCCGGGGGGTGGGAGAATGAGTTTTTGAAGGCATATCCCGAGGTTCGCGACAAGGCGGATCTTTTCAACCTTGACGCACATCCGATGTGCCGCATCCCTTCCCTGATTGAGCATAGGATCCCCTTCGTGATGACCTACGGACCCGAGGATGCAACGGTGCCGTACGCGGAAAACGGCGCTTTGCTTGCCGAGAAGTACGGAAGGACCGACATCCCGCATCTTGTGATCGCGCGCCCGCTTACGGGGCATCATCCGCACGGGCTGAACGATCCCACACCCGTGATCGATTTCATCTTAAAATTTGCCGAATAAACGAAAAAAAGAAGTGCGAAAGCACTTCTTTTTTCGTTTATCGATCAGCAGTACGCGATCCTTTCCCTGCGAATCCTCTCGCCAGCAGTTGGTCCCATTCGATCCGTTCAAGATTTTCCTACATGTTTTATTCTTCTTTGAGCAAATAATCGTATAGCGCGGCAACCGTCGGCAATACCGCGATCGCCCCCGCATCCGAAAGCTCCCCTTCACTTCCGTAGCCGTAGCTGACACCGACGGCGGGGATGCCAAGCTCGGCTGCGCCGAGGACATCGTATTTACGGTCGCCGATCATTAAAAGGGGCTGAGCCGCAAGCTCTTTTTCATTTTGTAAAAGATAGCGGATGACGTCCGACTTTTTATCGCGCGTGCCGTCAAGCTCACTGCCGTAAAGACCGTCAAAATAGGTATCAATGTTAAAATCAGAAAGCACGCGGCGGGCGAAGACCAGGGGCTTCGAGGTTGCGAGGTATAGCTTGTACCCTGCCGCCCTTAACGCTGATAAAAGCGCGGGGAT
>JAFTLE010000035.1 GCA_017452895.1 Clostridia bacterium | reverse complement strand
TCGATCAAAATGATGTTGCTCCCGTTGGTCGCAATGATGAGATGTTTGCCCCAATGTGCCGTAAGGCACACATCATTAGGCGAAGCCGCCATCATTGGCGAAGCCAACATCATTTGCCAAAAGCAAACATCATTCAAAAAACGCACCTTTGTCGGTAGACAAAAGTGCGTTTTTTGTTGGCTGGGATAGCTGGATTCGAACCAGCGAATGCAGGAGTCAAAGTCCTGTGCCTTACCTGGCTTGGCGATATCCCAATATTCAGTACTTTGGTATTATAACACAAGTGCTTAGCGGTGTCAAGCCGTTTTTAATGTTTTTTCTCGTTTTAGGTTGCAAAAAAGGATGGGATGTGGTATACTTGACGCGTAAAAAGCTAAAGAAGGCAATCATGGTGAGCACGAAAAGCATTACGAGGAATTTCACAAGCGGAAGCATACCGAAGCAGCTGCTTCTGTTTATGCTGCCCTTTATGGCGTCCAACGCCCTTTTGGTGCTGTATAGCACCATCGATATGGTCATCGTCGGCAAGTACGTCGGCACGGCGGGTCTTTCCGCCGTTTCCCAGAGCAGTCAGATTGTCAACTTCGCGACGATGGTCTGCCTCGGCTTCTCAAATGCGGGACAGGTCCTGATCTCTCAGGCGATCGGTGCGAAGAAGCGGCGCGAGATGAACGATATCATCGGCACGCTCTTCACCTCGGTGCTTCTGTTCTCGCTCCTTTTGTCGGCGGTGATGCTCGTGGCACACCGCGGCATCCTTGACCTTTTGAAGATCCCCGTCGAGTCCTACGCGATGGCGCGTGAGTATCTTCTGATTTGCGCGGCGGGTCTCATCTTCAATGCGGGCTACAACCTCGTCTCCGCCGTTTTGCGCGGGATGGGGGATGCCAACCGCCCGCTTCTGTTCATCGGAATCGCCTCCGCTATCAACCTTTTGCTCGACCTTTTGTTCACGGGCTACCTCGGCTTTGGCGTTGCGGGCGCGGCGTATGCTACCGTGATCGGACAGGCGGCATCCTTCCTTTTCTCTATCCTTTTCCTCTACCGCCGCCGCGTCGCCTTCGGCTTCGATTTCCGGCGCGAAAGATTCCGCCCCAAGAAAAAGTATATTGCAATGATCGCCTCCCTCGGCACGCCGATGGCGATTCAATCGGGCGCGATCAATCTTTCGATGCTCTTCGTCAACTCCCTGATCAATCAGGTCGGCGTGGTCGCCTCGGCAACCTTCGGTGTCGGCGTTCGCATCGACGATATCGTCAATAAGCTCTCGCAGGGCATCCACTACGCGGCGATGCCGATGATCAGCCAGAACCTCGGCGCAAGGGATCAGCGCCGTGCCAAGCAGGTCGTCTATTTCGCCTGGCTCTTTTCCGCAGTTTTTACTGCGGTCTGTATGTTGCTTTACGTCCTGCTCGGCGAGCAGCTCTTTCGGCTGTTCTCCGACGACCCCGCGGTACACGAAATGTCGGGCACCTTCATCCGCGCGATCCTTTGGATGTTCCCCGCGCTCGCCGTGATGCGCGGCAGCGGTGCGTTCATTCAGGGCCTTGGTAATGCAAAGCTCAGTATGGTTCTTGCACTCCTTGACGGTGTCATTTTGCGCATCGGTCTTTCCTACCTGTTCGGCATTCTTCTTGGATGGGGCTTCTACGGCTTCGTCCTCGGCTACGGGGTTGCCGCCTACGGCTTTGCAATTCCCAGCCTCATCTACTTCTGTTCGGGTATCTGGCGGCGGCGACGGGCGCTTTCCGAATCTATTTAAAAGGAGCGTTTTATGAAACGAAAGCTTTTAGCACGCTTTTTGCCCTATTATAAAAAATACAAATGGATTCTGCTCTTCGATTTGTTTTGCGCCGCGCTGACCACGGTCTGCGAGCTGATCCTGCCCCTAATCGTGCGTGAAATCACAGAACGCGCGACGAGCAACCTTGCCTCGCTGACGATCACACTCGTTTTGCGCGTCGGCCTTTTGTATCTCGTCTTGCGGATTATCGACACGCTCGCCAACTATTATATGGCATCAATCGGGCACATTATGGGTGCGCGGATTGAGACCGATATGCGCCACGATTTCTTCTCGCATCTACAAAAGCTCTCCTTCTCTTACTACGACAGCGCAAAGGTCGGCAAGCTGATGTCGCGCATCACGAACGATCTGTTCGACATCACGGAATTCTCCCATCATTGCCCCGAGGAATTCTTCATCGCGGGCATTAAAATCGTCGCCGCGTTCGCAATCCTTTGCACGATGAGCGTACCGCTGACGCTGATTGTATTTATCGCCATTCCGCCGATGATCCTCGTTCTTTCTATCTTCAGCCGACGCATGAAGGCGGGCTTCCGAGATTCGCGTCAGCAGATTGGTGAGCTGAATGCTGGGGTCGAGGACAGCCTTCTCGGCATCCGCGTCGTAAAATCCTTTGCCAAGGAGCCCTATGAGGAGGCAAAGTTTGACGAGGGCAACCAAAAATTTCTGAAGGTCAAATCCCGCGTCTATCACGTCATGGGCGCGTTTCAATCCTGCACCCGTCTGTTTGACGGCCTGATGTATATCATCGTTGTCGTTGCGGGCGCGATCTTCCTGATTAAGGGGAAAATCACCGCGGGTGACTACGTCGCATACCTAATGTTTGTTTCCACGCTGATGACCTCGATTCGCCGTATCGTTGAATTTACCGAGCAGTTCCAGCGCGGTATGACGGGCATCGAACGCTTTAGCGAGATCATGGACGTTGAGCCCGAAATCGCCGATGCGAAGGATGCCACAGTCCTCTCCGACGTGAAGGGCGAGATCTGCTTTGACCGCGTCTTTTTCTCCTACTGTGACGGTGCCGACGTGATCCACGACCTCTCGCTCACTGTTAGAGCAGGGGAGAACGTTGCGCTCGTCGGTCCGTCGGGCGGCGGTAAAACTACGCTTTGCTCGTTGATCCCGCGCTTTTACGAGGTCACGGACGGGAAAATCACGGTCGATGGCATGGACACGCGCACGGTAACGCTGAGCTCTTTGCGCGAAAATATCGGCGTTGTCGCGCAGGACGTCTACCTTTTCTCGGGCAGTGTGCGTGAGAATATCGCATACGGCAAGGAGGGCGCAACCGACGAGGAAATCATCGAGGCGGCAAAGCTCGCAGGTGCGCACGATTTTATCACCGAGCTGAAGGACGGCTATGACACCTACGTCGGTGAACGCGGCGTCAAGCTCTCTGGCGGACAGAAGCAGCGCATCTCGATCGCGCGCGTATTCCTCAAGAATCCCCCCATCCTGATCCTTGACGAAGCCACCAGCGCACTCGATAACGAGAGTGAGCACCTCGTGCAGACCTCGCTTGAGAAGCTGGCGCACGGCAGAACCACCTTCACCATCGCCCACCGCCTGACCACGGTCAAAAACGCCGACCGCATCCTCGTTCTCACAGAGCGGGGCGTTGAGGAATCGGGCACGCATAAGGAGCTGCTTGAAAAGGGCGGCATCTACAGCGAGCTATATAAAATGTATTCGGAAACCTAAAGGGAGTATTTCATGGAAAAGCTTCAACTTCTTGCCCACGGGGTAAGCGAGATTCACTTTGAAAACAAACAGACGCCCGGCGCGAAAATGCAGCTATCCCACCGTTTCGCCTACAACGTCGGCTACAGCAAGGACGAGACCTGCCGCGCACAGCTGGAGGTCTCCGTTAGTGACAAGGAGCGCCCCGATCTTTTTGCGATCAAGGCTGTGCTTTTCGGCATCTTTCGCTACGACGCATCGCTCTCGCGTGAGGAGATCCATAAATCGACCTTCCGTGAGCTTTACCCCTACGCGCGTGCCCTCGTTACGACGGTCAGCGTAAACACGGGACTTCCGCCCGTCTACCTCGCAAGCGTCGATATCGATACGCAAAGCGTCTATCGCGTCGAGATGGATCCGCGCGGCAGACCTGCCGAGGAATAAAAAGAAGAAACTCCCACGGGAGTTTCTTCTTTTTTATTGATTTTTCGATTTTTCTATGCTATACTGAATTTCGGAAAGAGAAAACAAAAAAGGACTCAAAAGAGTCCTTTGGAGCTGGTGGCCGGATTTGAACCGGCGACCTGCTGATTACGAATCAGCTGCTCTACCACTGAGCCACACCAGCACACACGCACTGTATTATAACACTATATTTTCGATTTGTCAAGGGGATTTTAAAAAAAATGGATTTATGTAATCCCGCCGTCATCAAAGAGGTGATGAACGACGCAGGCATCACCTTTCAAAAGAAGTTCGGACAGAACTTTCTGATCAATAAAAGCGTGCCCGAGCGCATTGCAAAGATGTGCGCCGACGACCCCGATTCGCTGATCCTTGAGATCGGGCCCGGAATCGGTTGCCTCACGCGGGAGCTTGCCCTGCGCTACGGCGAGGTCGCGGCGGTCGAAATCGACACGGGTCTGCTGCCGATCCTCGAACGCACCCTTGCCGGCCTTCCGAACGTCAGTGTCAAAAACGCCGACGTGATGGAGCTGGATCTTCCTCGCTTCCTCTCGGAGAGGGCAGGGGGGCGCAGTGTTTCGGTCGCCGCCAATCTGCCGTATTACATCACCACTCCGATTTTGATGAAGTTGCTTGAATCGGGCTTCCGCTTCAAGAGCATCACGGTCATGGTGCAGGCAGAGGTTGCTGCGCGTCTTTGCGCCAAGGCGGGGAGCGCCGACTACGGCGCGATCACCGCGGTGCTTGGCTACTACGGCAGCGTGCGCCGTCTGTTCACCGTCCCCGCAGGCTGCTTTTTACCCGCGCCGAAGGTCGACTCTGCCGTCGTACGCATCGATCTTTATGAAAGCGTACCGTTTGCGCTTAAGGACACCGCCCTTTATTTCGGGCTGATCCGCGCCGCCTTTGGTCAACGGCGTAAGACTCTGCAAAACGCCGTAAACGCCGCCTATCCGCATTTGTCAAAGCAAAAAATCGCCGACGCGCTCGTCGCCATCGGTCAGCCCGCCACCGTCCGCGGAGAGCGACTTTCAAGCGCTGACTTCGCCGACCTTGCGAATCAACTTGTCTAATCACTTCATAAAGAGCAAACAAATGAATGACTTCGAAAAATTGCGTGCCTGTATGAGGGCAGACTTGCCCCCCCACGCCTAACTATACCCTCACGCTGACACGGCTACGGCGTACCGCATATGTCAACGTCACCTGCCCGATCCTGCTGAATCATCTCTGCCTCAACGGTCGGCGCGTCGGCTTCTCGAAGTTGCCGCATCTGCCCTCTGCCTTTGACCTCACCCCTATCTTATGAAGGGTGAAAACCGCCTTTCGGTCATCGTGCTGAAATGGTCGGACGGTACTTATCTGAGGATCAGGACTACATCCGCCTTTCGGTCACGTCACTCCGCTTGACTTCATGAAAAAGAGCTGAAACTGATGAAGTGCCTCAACATCAACACCAGCCGACCTCGCATTATCCGAACACCTCGGAATTTCTTGGTATTTGCGACCGCCTTGGCTTCTGCGTCGTTGCGGAGACTAACGTTGAGACCCACGGCTTCAACTTCTACCCCGACTGTTTTGCATAAGAAAAAGAGCTTCCCGAGGGAAGCTCTTTTTCTTATGCCCGCTTTTGAGCTCTGCGCTCAAGCAGCCAAACCGTAAAATAGGTTGCCACGAAACCGATCGCGATATAAACGAGGATTTGTACGTAGGCGAGGATCATATCGAAAACGTCAGCGGCGTAAACGATGCCGAGATTCGTGCGCACGGCGTCGATCACGCTCAGCGTCTCCATCACAAGCTCATAGATGAGGTTGCCGAGCGAAAAGACGAGGATCGCGCAGAAAATACGGCAAGAGAAGCTGCGCTTGATCGGCGGCGGATCCTCTGCTCGCAAAAAGAGGAGATACAGAAGGAAAAACGCAACGGAAAAAATGACCGATTGGATCGCTCCGTTGATCAGCCCCGTCAGAATCAGCACGCCCGTATCCGTCAGGTTCAGCTGCCAGAGAAAGATCGCGATATTTGAAAGAAAAAGCAAAAGAACGGTCACCCCGAGCATCGAAAGCCCCGAAAGAAATCCCCGCCGTGATGCGGCGTAAAGGCAGGAACCCATCGCGACGAAGGTGAAGAGCGTAGCCAAAAGCTCCGCTAAGATCGCGAACACGATCGCCCAACGGCTGAAAACACCTGCCGAAGAATCGTAAAGCGGTGCGATCAGGGCACAGACCGTCTGCACGCCGAACAGAAAGAGCAGTACGGGATAAAATTGAAAAAGAAAGCGCAAAAACTTATTGTTTGCCATCATAACCTCACAGCAGCATAGTTTCACACCAGCAATTTTATCACATTCAAAGCCCCTTGTCAACCGCACAGGGGAAGAAAAGTCGAAGACGGGCATTTTGGGGCGGATGCGCGCATATTCTGTAAAAGAATATGAGGAGGGTTTTTATGCTTTCAATCGATCCAAACGCAGAGCTGCTTGATTTTTGCGAGCCGCTGACGCACGCCGCCATGACGGAATATCTCGCGATCCTCGCCGACCGCTACGGGATTCTCACGGTCAGCACGCTCGCCCAATCGATCCTGTCGCGCTCCATTCCGCTTCTGCGACTCGGCACGGGGGATAAAAGTATTCTCTACGTCGGCGCACACCACGGTAGCGAATGGCTGACCTCGGTGCTTCTTTTGCGCTTCGTCAACGACCTATGCAGCTGCCACGCCGCGAATAAGCCGAGCGAGGGACTTTTGCTTTCCTATCTTTTAAGCACGCGCAGTATTTATATTCTGCCAATGCTCAATCCCGACGGCGTCGATCTTTCGATCAACGGGGCAGAGGACTCGCTTCTGCGTGAGCGGCAGATCCGTCAAAACGGCGGCTCGACCGATTTCACCCATTGGCAGGCAAACGCGCGCGGGGTGGATCTCAACCACAATTACAACGTCGGCTTTCTTTCCTACAAAAAATGGGAGCGCGAAAACGCAATTACGGCAGGGCGCACGCGTTACAGCGGCGAATGTCCCGAATCCGAGCCGGAGAGTGCCGCGCTTGCCGCGCTGATTCGCACGCTTTCCCCAACGCTCGTCCTCACGCTCCACACGCAGGGGGAGGAAATCTACTACGGCAAGCGAGAGGGAAGTGCCTCGCATAAGCTCGCAGAGCAGCTTTCGCGTCTTTCGGGCTATCGTACAGCCCGTGCGGAGGGACCCGCGGCATACGGCGGCCTTACCGACTGGCTCAGCGATGAATTGGATATCCCCGCCTGCACGCTTGAATGCGGCATCGGTGAAAATCCCCTGCCGCTGTCCGACTACCCCGCGATCTACGCAGGGCTTCGCCGTGCGCTTTTCATAGCGCCCACACTCTTATGATAAGGAGGCAATATGTCTGACTGTAATACGGGCGACTTCCGTGAAAAGGAGGTCGTCAATCTCTGCGACGGACGGCTGCTCGGCTTCGTCTCCGAGGTCGAGTTCGACGTCGTCGACGGTCGCATCACCGCCATCGTCGTTCCGGGGCGCGGCGGCTTCTTCGGCATCGGTGGGGAGGACGATCTCGTCATTCCGTGGTGCAAGATTCAGAAGATCGGAGAGGACGTAATCCTCGTCAACGCAGAGGGGTGCTGTCCGCCAAGAAAAGAAAACGGCAAAAAAAGATTGTAAAATATGTAAATTTTTTATGAATGAAAGAAAAAATGCTTGCAATCGCAAGAGTAATATGATATTATAATCCGTGGCCGCCAAAAACGGCACGAAAAATTCTCACACATTATGTGTGTGTCGCGGGTGCCCTTGAGCAGGGGTTGCGGCACTGTATCGTAATGTGGCGGAAAAACCAAAAGGAGGACATAAAATTATGTTCGGAGTATCAATCAAACAATTGCTCGAAGCCGGTGTTCATTTTGGACACCCCACCAAGAAGTGGAACCCGAAGATGGCTGAATACATCTTCACCATGCGTAACGGGATTCACATCATCGACCTGCAGAAGACCGTAAAGAAGTTCGAGGAAGCCTTTAACTTCGTCAGCAGCCTCGCTGCTGAGGGCGGCACCGTTCTGTTCGTCGGTACCAAGAAGCAGGCAGCCGACACCATTAAGGAAGAAGCTCAGAGATGCGGTATGTACTACGTTAATGTACGTTGGCCCGGCGGAATGCTGACCAACTTCAAGACCATCCGCAAGAGCATCGCTCGCCTGAAGGATCTTGAGAAGATGCAGGAAGACGGCACCTTCAACCTCCTCACCAAGAAAGAGGTTGCAAAGCTCGTAAAGGAAATGGAAGACCTTGAAAAGAACTACGGCGGTATCAAGACGATGGAGACCCTGCCCTCCGCACTCTTCGTTGTTGACACCCGCAAGGAAAGAATCGCCGTTCTCGAAGCAAAGAAGCTCGGCATTCCGGTTATCGCAATCGTTGACACCAACTGCGATCCCGACGATGCTGACTATATCATCCCCGGTAACGATGACGCAATCCGCGCTATCAAGCTCATCGGCGGCGCACTTGCTGATGCTGTGATTGAGGCAAAGGGTGGCGAGATTCTCGTTGACACCGAGGAGGCGGCTGCAGAGGCTCCCGCTGAGGCAGTAGCAGACGCTGAACAAGCTGAATAAGAGAAATTAAGGAGTAAAGAAAATGGCATTTACCGCTAAAGACGTTGCTGAGTTAAGAAAGCAGACCGGTTGCGGCATGATGGACTGCAAAAGAGCACTGACCGATGCCAACGGCAACCTGGAAGAGGCTGTCAAGATCCTTCGTGAGAAGGGGATGGCGGTAACCGCTAAGAAGGCAAGCAGAATTGCTGCCGAGGGTCTTGTTGACATCCTGAAGGATGGCGACGTGACCGCAATGATCGAAGTAAACTCCGAGACCGACTTCGTTGCAAAGAACGATACCTTCAAGGCATTTGTTCAGGGCATTCTGAAGACCGTGATCGCTACCCGTCCCGCAAACGTTGAGGAGCTTCTGACGAAGAAGTTCGCTGACAGCGACGATACCGTTGAGGCAGAGCTGCAGTCGAAGACCTTCACCATCGGTGAGAAGCTGAGCATCCGCCGCTTCGCAATCATTGACGGCGTGACCAGCACCTACATTCACGGTACGGGTGCTACGGGTGTTGTCGTTAGCTTTGACGCTGACGATGCCGCCGCAAACAACGCAGGCTTCGCTGAGTTCGCAAAGAATATCGCACTCCAGCTCGCTGCATTCCCGATCGCTTACGTCTCGAAGGAGGATGTTCCCGCATCCGTAATCGAGGAGGAGAAGGCAATCCTCATCAAGCAGATGGAGCAGGATCCCAAGTTTGCCAACAAGCCCGCAAAGGTGCTTGAGGGGATCGTAGCAGGTAAGCTCGGTAAGTACTATGAGCAGAATTGCTTGCTCGAGCAGGCATACGTAAAGGATGACTCGATGAAGGTCAGCAAGTACGTTGCCGAGAGCGCAAAGGCATTCGGTGGCAACATCACCGTTAAGTCCTTCGTTCGCTACGACAAGGGTGAGGGTCTCGAAAAGCGTGAGGAAAACTTCGCTGAAGAGATCGCAAAGATGGTAAACAAGCAGTAAAAAAGCATCGGGTGTCCCGAACGGACACCCACAACCGAATATTCTTATCAAGAGTGGCGGAGGGACAGGCCCTATGAAGCCCGGCAACCAGCAAAGCATGGTGCCAAATCCTGCGAGATGAGAAGAACCAGAGGGGCTGTCTCAAATCGTATTTGAGACAGCCCCTTCTTTTTGAAAGGAAAAAGCAATGAGCAGAATGTTATTTACCTCGGAGTCGGTCACGGAGGGGCATCCCGATAAAATCTGTGACAAGATTTCCGACGCGATCCTCGACGCTATGCTGAGTGAGGATCCGATGTCCCGCGTCGCGTGTGAGACCTTTGCGACCACGGGCATCGTTACGGTTATGGGTGAGATCACGACCAAGGCACAGGTGGACATCCCCTCGATCGTCCGCCGCACGGTCTGTGAAATCGGATACGATAAGGGCGAGTACGGCTTCGACGGCAACACCTGCGCCGTCATGACCTCGATTCACGAGCAGTCACCCGATATCGCACTCGGCGTTGACCGCTGCGCGGAGGCAAAGTCGGGCGAAATGACCGACGAGCTCGACACGGGTGCGGGCGACCAGGGTCTGATGTTCGGCTACGCCTGTAACGAGACCGAGGAGCTGATGCCCCTGCCGATTTCGCTCGCGCATAAGCTTGCAAAGCGCCTGACCGAGGTGCGTAAAAACGCTACGCTTGACTACCTGCGCCCCGACGGAAAAACGCAGGTTACCGTGGTTTATGAGGACGGACGCCCCGTCAGGGTCGACGCCGTCGTCGTTTCCTCTCAGCACAGTGAGTCGGTCAGCACGGAAACCATCCGCGCCGACGTCATTCGGGAGGTCATCACTCCTGTGATTCCCGCCAATCTGATTGACGGCGACACCAAGATCTACGTCAATCCTACGGGGCGCTTCGTTCAGGGTGGTCCTGCGGGTGATACGGGTCTTACGGGACGTAAGATTATCGTTGATACCTACGGCGGGTATTCGCGTCACGGCGGCGGTGCCTTTTCGGGCAAGGACCCGACGAAGGTTGACCGCTCCGCATCCTACGCCGCACGCTATGCTGCAAAGAATATCGTCAAGAGCGGCGCCGCCGATAAATGTGAGGTACAGATCGCCTACGCCATCGGTGTTGCACGCCCCGTTTCGGTTATGGTCGATACCTTCGGGACGGGAAGGGTCGCCGATGACGTGATCGCAGGTGCCCTTGCAAAGCTTCTCGATTTGCGCCCTGCCGCGATCATCAAACGTTTTGATCTTCGCCGCCCGATCTATCAGGATTTCGCCGCTTACGGTCATATGGGGCGTGAGGATCTTGATGCACCGTGGGAGCGCACGGATCTTGCCGACGCACTGAAAAAGGCGCTCGGTCTGTAACCCCATCGAATTCACCGCATATCCTTACATAAAGGCGGTGATTCGGTGCTGATAGTTTTATCAATGCTTGCGGTCTACGGCTTTTTTATGCTACTTTTTGAGTGGCTTTTGCCGCGCCGTAAGGACTCGTCGCCCGTTTTTCTCTGCCGTGATGAGGCAGAGGCAAAGCGGGCGCTTGCGGTATCAAGAGAGATACCGATCTATATTCTGTACGAAGGGAGTGATGCCGAAAATGGCAACGAATGAGACACTCACGGGGACGGTTGAGACCGTCATTTATCAGAATCCTGCCAACGACTACGCGGTCATTGAGCTCGTTACCGATGTCGGTGAGTTAATCACGGCAGTCGGCATCCTCCCCTTCGTCGCGGAGGGGGAAAATCTGCATTTACACGGCAAATGGGGACACCACCCCGATTACGGTCAACAGTTCACGGTAGAGAGCTTTGAAAAATTTCTCCCGACGGGCTGTGATGATATTTTGCGTTACCTCTCCTCGCGCGTGGTGAAGGGGATTGGTCCTGTCACTGCGCTGAAAATCGTTAACCGCTTCAAGGAGGATTCCTTCGACGTAATTGAGAATCATCCGGAGTGGCTTGCCGATATACCGGGCATCTCTATGAAAAAGGCGCGCGAGATTTCGGTCTCCTTCAGCGAGCAAAACGGAATGCGCACGCTGATGATGCTTGCGGGGCAATATTTCAGCACGCCAACCCTCGTCCGCATCTATAAGCAGTGGGGGAGTGAGGCGCTCACGCGTCTGCAGGACAACCCCTACGACCTTTGCCGCTTTTTCCACGGCATCACCTTCGAGCGGGCGGATGCAATGGCACTCTCGCTTGGCGGCGCGCGCGATTCCTACAAGCGTATCGTCAGCGGAATGCAGTACGTTTTGTACTACAACGCGCAAAACAACGGTCACGTCTGTTTGCCGTGCGAGAAGCTGGTCGAGGGCGCGGCGAGCATCCTTGAAATTGAAAAAAACACAGTCGAGGACGCGCTTTTACGTGCCCTCGACGAAAAAAAGCTATATATCGAAAAGCAGGGTGAGCATCGCTTGGTCTATCTGCCGCAGATGCTGGACGCCGAAAGCTACGTGGCAAGCAAGCTGCATTTGCTTGCCGATCACTGCGCCGTTTTCTCGCGTGAGGACGTAGAGCGCTGTATCGAGCGCACCGAGCTTGAATACGGTATGCGTTATGCCGATCTTCAGCGTGTCGCCATCTACGAGGCGATGCGCGGCGGTGTCACGGTGTTGACGGGCGGTCCCGGCACGGGAAAAACGACAGTAATCCGTGCGCTTCACACCATTTTCACCGATATGGGAATGGAGGTCGCGCTTTGCGCCCCCACGGGTCGCGCCGCGAAACGGATGTCGGAGGCGACCGCGAACAAGGCACGCACCGTCCACCGTCTGCTTGAAATGGAGCGCTCCGATACCCTCACCCCCGTGTTCGGTCGCAATGAGAAAAATCCGCTTGAGGAGGACGTTTTAATCGTTGACGAGGCATCGATGATCGATCTGCCTCTGATGGATGCCCTCTTACGCGCGATGCGCCGCGGCACACGTCTGATTTTAATTGGTGACACCGATCAGCTGCCCGCGGTCGGGGCAGGTAATATTCTCGGCGACGTCGTTGCATCTGAGAGCTTCCCGACGGTACGCCTCAGCGAGATCTTCCGTCAGGCGGACGGCAGTCGCATCGTCACAAACGCTCACCGCATCAATCGTGGCGCGGTGCCCGAATACAATGCGGACGGCGGCGATTTCTTCTTCGTCGGCGCGGAGGAGTCGCATATTTCCGACACGGTGGCGGATTTGATATCCCGCCGTCTACCGAACGCATACGGCGATGCAATCAGGGAAAGGATTCAGGTCATCACCCCTTCGCGCAAGGGCGCGGCAGGTACGGAAAGCCTCAACCGTATTCTGCAAGGAACGCTTAACCCGAAGCATCCGCGCAAAAAGGAGATCATCTTCCGTGATGCCGTATTCCGTGAGGGCGATCGCGTGATGCAGATTCGGAACAACTACGATATCGAATGGAAGAAAAAGGGCAAGGACGGCGACGGCCGCGGCATCTTCAACGGCGACATCGGTATTCTGCACGCCATCAATGAAAAAGATGAAACGATGACGCTCGTCTTTGACGATCGCGTAGCGGAGTACGACTTTTCTCTGCTTGAGGAGCTGGAGCACGCCTATGCCATCACGGTACACAAAAATCAGGGCAGTGAATATCCGGTGGTGCTTTTCCCGTCGTATTTCTGCGCGCCGATGCTGATGTCGCGCAATCTTCTGTATACCGCGGTCACGCGTGCGCGTGAGATGGTCATTCTCGTCGGTCGGCGCGATGCCGTTGACAGAATGCTCGCAAATAACAGAGAGATTCTACGCTATACGGGTCTTCGTGCGCGCCTCAACAAAAATCTCTAAATCCGCTTGCAATTGAGCAAAGGATAGTGTATAATAATGAGGAACCCCTATTGGCAAGGAGTACGAGAATGGCGAAAGATCTGGGAATAGACCTCGGCAGCTCGAATATCGTGGTCAGCGCAGCGGATGAAGGCATCCTTCTGCGTGAGCCTGCGATTGCCGCTGTCGACCGTGCTGACGGCACGCTCCATAAGATCGGTTCACAGGCAGAGAGTGTAGAGACCTCGAAGGCCGGTGAATATTCTTTGGCGCGCCTTTTCGGCGGCGGACTCCTTGAAGCGCCGGAGGTCACGGAGCAGGTTCTGCGCTGGTGCTATCAAAGCAGCTCGCGCAACGGAGTCTTTGATTTTCGCGCTCTGCTTGCCATCCCGACCGATTTGTCAGAGGGGGGAGAACGGACTCTTCTAGAGATCTCCGAGCGTGCAGGTGCGGCACAGACCTATCTTGTCTACGCCCCAATCGCCGCGCTCGTCGGCGCGGGCTACGCTCCGACCACGGGGGCGATCGTCGTTGACTTCGGCACCTCCACGACCGATATTGCCATTCTTGGCGGCGGCAAGCTGATTCTGCGGCATACCTTCCGCCACGCGGGGCAGAGCATTGATGAGGCGATCGCCGACTATCTGCTCAGCAAGCACGGGATCAAGATCGGTCTTCGCACTGCAGAAAAGATCAAGTTCAAGATCGCAACGGTCGAGGATCGCAGGGAACAGAAATTCCTTGACATCCGCGGTCAGCATCTCGCAACGGGTACCGTGCGCACCGTACGAATCTCCTCGCTTGAAATGCTCACCATTTTAGAAGAACCGCTTTCGGCGTTTTTCAGCGGTCTTTGTCAGATCATTTCGCGCATTCCGTCCGAATTTGTAAACGAGATCTTCAAAACGGGCATTCTTTTGTCGGGCGGCAGCAGTATGATCGACGGGCTTGCGCGTGCCGTTACCTACGTTACGGGCATTCGTGCCACCGTCGTACAGAATCCGATCGGCGGTGTCGCCATCGGGCTTTCCAAGATGTTAAAGCAGCTCCCCGCGAGCATTCGCGTCGGGCATGAAAATATTACGAGTCTCTGCCTCTCGGCATACTCCGAAAAGTGAGGAATCAAACATGAAAAAAGCCGATAAGAAACAGCTTGCCATCCGTATCATGGCGATCGCGCTCGCAGGTCTGATGGTGGTCAGTGCCGTCTACATCCTGCTTTTGATGCTCTTTGGTTAAACGCGCCCCGTGGGTGACGATCCTGCAGTCGCCCGCGGGCGTTTGCTTTTTTGCACAAAAAACAGAGCAGGAGTTTTACTATGAAACCGACGCGACCGTCACGCTGAACGTAAACCGCGGCAGGGGGACCAACAGCGGCCGGTACCGTCCCGAGGGTGTCGGGGTCACTTCGTCTACGTTGCCGGCGTTGACAAAACCTACGGAAAAGACGGTGCCTTCTCGCTTGAGGCGATTGCAAAGCGCCTTATTTCCTCGCATGCCGACAACCCCAATTTCGCCCCATCACGGAAAAAGCAAAGCAATACGCGGAGTAAAGGATATAGCTGTTTACGAATGTTTTGGAAAATGGATCGCCCCCAAAACCTGCCCATCGATTTTGAGGTGACCGCAACCGAGCTTTACCTGAACACCTATGTCGCAAGCATCCCCGCGACCGCCGTATCCTCCGATCTCGACTTTTTCGCCTGCGCAGAGAAATCCGAGCTTGGTAGCACCAATTGCTCAAACGTCCATTCCTACAAAGCGACGGGTGGAAGCCTCATCGTGACAGGCGGCTACACCATTCTCTAAAAAAGAAAACCGACCGAATAGCGTGATACTCCAAGCGGAGTATCGCGCAACTCTATTCGCCTTCGGCGAGTGATATTGCTTCGCAGTGATATTCGGCTTACGCCGAGTGATATTTGCTCCGCAAGTTGAGGGCGAATAGAATATCACTGAAGCCGCAAGCCTTCAATATCACTGTCGTTGTGCGACAAT
>JAFTLE010000034.1 GCA_017452895.1 Clostridia bacterium | reverse complement strand
TATCTTGCAAAAAGCAAAAGCTTCGTGTATAATATACTTTGTATAATTATCTTTATTTAGCGTTTGTGTAAACATTATAACCGTATTTGACCTGCTTGTCAAGGTAAAAGGAAGGATTTTATGGAACAGATCTACACCATTCCCGTCAACGAGGCGTTTGAGGCGTCGGGCGCGGAGCCGCACCACGGCTGTCCGCTTTGCAGTCTTGCCGTTAAGCTTGAAGCGAACGAGCTCGACCTGATCCTCGGCGCATCGATGATGGAACCCGATATCCGTATCCAGACGAATAAAGAGGGCTTTTGCAAAAATCATTTTTCAAAGATGATGGTGCGGGGGAAGCGTCTGCCGCTCGCCTTGATGCTCGAGAGCCATCTGCACGATGTGAAGGACGACGTCAGGGGGAAGGGACTGCTTGCTCATCTGTCGGGCACGGGTGTCTCACCGATGAAGAAAATGGAAAAGCTTGAGGAGTCCTGCTACATCTGCCGCAGGGTCAACACGAACCTTTCGCGTATGATCGAGACTGCGGTGCTTTTGTGGGATACCGACCCCGTTTTTCCGAAGAAGATGAAGGCGGTGCCCTATTACTGTCTGCCGCACTATCGCGCCCTCCTCTCCTTTGCGCAGAGCAAGCTGTCGAAAAAGAAATTTGCCGAGCTTTACGCATTGCTAAGTGAGGTGGAGAACAAATATCTTGAAGAACTGAACGAGGATGTTTCCTGGTTCTGTAAGAAGTTTAATCATTCTTACGCAGACGAGCCGTGGAAAAACGCGAAGGATGCGCCCGAGCGCGCGATCCGATTCCTCGTTGGAACGGAGGAGGAGCTATGATCATAGAAAAGATCAGCATTGAGTCGTTTGGAAAGCTCTCGGGCTTCGAGGCATCCTTTGACCCCGTGCTGAATATCATCGAGGGACCGAACGAATCGGGAAAAAGCACGCTTGCCGCCTTTATCCGATATATGCTTTACGGCTTCTCGACTGCTACGTCGAGTGAGCTTGGCGAGCGCCGTCACCGCCTCAGCTGGGACAGCGCCGTTGCGGCGGGCAGCATGGAGGTGCTGGCAAAGGGAAAGCACTATCGCATCGAACGCTCGACCCGTGCCGTGACTACGCACAGCGGACGCGACTCCTACAAGGAGGACAGTCAGATCCTCGATCTGTCAACGGGCAAGCCAGTCTTTGCCAAAACGCAGGCGGGTGAGGCACTTCTCGGTGTTCCCGAGGAGGTCTTTCTGAATACCGCCTTTGTCGATCAGATGACGCATAGCCGTGTCGGTGACAAGGAGATGACGGTCGCGATCGAGAATCTTCTGTTCTCGGGCGACGAGCGTATCAGCACCCAGCGCGCGATGGAAAAGCTCGACTCGGCACGCCGTGCCCTGCTCCACAAAAACGGAAAAGGCGGTGCCATTTACGAGCTGCACCGCAATGCGGAGGAGCTGCAAAAGCGCCTCGCGATCGCGGTGAAGGAAAACAGCTTTATTCTCGACAAGCAGAGCCTGCTTGAGGCGACCGAGGCGAAGCGTGACCACTATATTGCCGAGGAGGAGGAGAGCGTACGCCTCGAAAACGATTACAGAAACGCACAGCTGATCCGCGCCTACGATACCCTTCACGAGCTGGAGCAAAAGGCAGAGGAGATCGCAAAGCAGATCGAGGCACATGAGAGCGAAAACAGAAAGGACGGATTTTTGCCCGACGGCGATTACATTACTGAGCTTGCGGTGGCACGCCGTGCCTATACCGACGCCGCGAAGAACCGCGCGGCGGCAGAGGTGGAATACGATGCCTTTATCAATCGCAATCCGCTGGACGAAAAGACCGAGGAGCTGATCTCCCGCTGTGACAGCGCGGGCGGCGAGGATGCCGTTCTCGACGCGCACATCGCCATGCAGGAGTCACGCAACCGATACGGACTTTTCGCGGTCATTGCGGCGGTGCTTGCCGCGTTTCTCGTTGCTTTTGCGGGGATTTTCGGATTCTCCGAGCTTTCCTTTGCCTTTTTTGCATGGCTTTGCCTTCTGATTGGTTTTTTGATTGTGACGGGTACGACGGGCTACTTCGCCGTCCGCGCTACCAAAAACGCGCGTGAGATCTGTGCCGAGTACGGCGTACAGAACCGCGCAGGGCTGATCGAGCAGATGAACCGCGCAAGAGAGGCGCGGAACACGGTGCTCTCTAACCGCGCGGCGCTCGATACCGCGCGTGCGAATACCGATCGGATGCGCGCGGCAGAGCAAGAGGCAAAGCGTGAGCTCTCCGATCTGTTAGCGAAGGTTGGCTTCACCCTGTCGGACGAGGGCGATCGAACGGATGAGATGATCACCGAGCTGTCGGATCGTGTGCATTCCTATCTTGAGGAGCACGCCGCCCTGCTTTCGCAAAAGGCAGAGGCGGATCAGGGCATTCAGGAGGTGCGTCAACGCCTGAAGGATAAAAACGAGGTCGCCGTTCGCGCCCTTGTGTCCCCCGCCCGCCGTGAGGAGCTGGCGAAAATGGATCACGAGCGCATTCTTTCCGCGATCGAATACGCGCGCCGCATGATCCATTTCTACGATCAACGCTACAACGACGTACGTCTGCAGTTGACCGAGGCGCGTGCGCGCGCAGAGGACCCCGCCGTGCTTTCCGAGCAGCTTTGTGAGCTGAATGAGAAGATCGAGCATCTGCAAAGACAGTACGACGCATACGTTTCGGCATATGACGCCATTGCGGGCGCGGGTGAGCGTCTGCGTGAGGAGATCTCTCCCCGTCTGACCGAATACGCCGCAGGGATCCTCACTGAGATGACCAACGGAAAATATGAAAAGATCGGCGTCAGCGGTGAGCTTGCGGTCTCCTTTACCGAAAAGGAGGTCACGCGCAGTATGCAGTATCTCAGCACGGGTACGCAGGATATCACCTATCTTTCCCTGCGTATGTCGCTGATCGACCTTTTATACAAGGAGGCACCGCCGCTTTGTCTTGACGAGTCGTTTGCTCATCAGGATAAAAAGCGTGCAGGCGGTCTGATGCAGGCAATCCGCCGTATGGGGGAGGAGGGCAAGCAGACCTTCCTGTTCACTTGCCACGGGCGTGAGGCGGAGCTGGCAAAAGAGACCTTCGGTACGTATGGACATATTTACCTCAAGGACGGAGAAGAAACCGAATGAAGAAAAAGATACTTGTGGTCGGTAGTGTCGGTATGACACTGCTGCTCCTGACACACCGTGTGCCTGAGGCAGGGGAGTGGGTGACAGAATCGGACCCCTACGGATATCTTGCAGGGGGCCGTGGCGGTACTGCCGCCGTTGCCCTCACGCGGCTTGGCGCCGATGCGGTGCTTTCTGCCCGTCTTGGCGGAGACACTAACGGCAACCGCCTTTTGAAGCTGCTCGAGGAGTCGGGGGTAGACCGTCGCTTCTTGCATATGGACGGCACGCAAAACAGCGGTCTTTCGGTCGTACTGCGTGAGGCAAGCGGTACCACCCGTACCATCTGCTACCCCGGCGCGAATGCGGGGCACTCCCCGCGCGCCGTAGAGGAGGCGTTTGCCTGCGAGCCCGACGCGCTTTACGTGGAGTTCGGCGTTCCCTTCGAGACGGTTAGCGCTGCGATGAATATCGCAACCGAGCGCGGCATTCCGATCATCGCTAACGCCGCAAGCAGCATCTATAATCCCGATTATGCGAAGCTGCCGCCGATGGAGATCTTCTCCCCGGATGCGGAGGAGGCAGAGCGATTGACGGGGACCCGCCCCGCGGGGACGGCGTCCTGCCTGACCGCCGCGCACGAGATCTCAAAGCTCGTGCGTGCGCGTTATTACGTGTTGAAGATCGGTGACCGCGGCTCCTATGTCTACGACGGGAAGTTCTGCCACTTAGCATCCGCCTACAACATCCGTGTCAAGGATACGACGGGTGCGGGAGATATCTTTACCGCCGCGATGACCTGCTCCTATCTTGAGTGTGGCGATATCCGCACCGCCTGCGCCTACGGCAACGCCGCCGCGGCGATCGCAATCGCGAGGGTCGGTGCCGCCGTTGCCGCACCGACGGATGCTGAGGTCCGTGAGTTTCTGGCAACGCATAAGGTATGAGTGCGCTGATCCGTGCGCTTGCCGTCGCAGGACCGACGGCAGGCGGTAAGACCGCCCTCGCGCTCTCGCTTGGCGAGGTGCTGTCGGGCGAGATTGTCGGCTGTGATTCGATGCAGATCTATCGCGGATTTGACATCGGCACGGCAAAGCCGACAAAGGAGGAGATGGCGCGTCTGCCGCACCACCTCATTGACTTTTTAGACCCCAATACACCGTACAGTGCCGCCGATTACGGTGCAGACGCCCTGCGCGTTGCGGGGGAGATCGCCGCACGCGGAAAACTTCCCGTTTTTTGCGGCGGTACGGGACTCTATCTTGAGGCGGCACGCACAGGACGGCACGAGATGGGCGAGCCGTCGGACCCCACGGTCCGTGCAGAGCTTACCGCACGCGCCGCAACCGAAGAGGGGCGTGCGGAGCTTTGTAAACAATTGTTTACAGTTGATCCCGCGAGCGCCGAAGCGATTCATCCCAATAACATCCGCCGTGTGATCCGCGCGCTTGAGATTTATCTCGTTTCGGGCAAGCCGAAAAGCGTTTGGGATGCCGAATCAAGGGAAAAGCCGCCGCAGATGGATATCTGCATTTTGGGGCTTTTTTACCGCGATCGACAGCGGCTCTATGACCGCATCGAGCAAAGAGTGCACGTGATGCTGAAGGAAGGACTCTATGAGGAGTGCGAGCGGCTCTACCGCGCAGGATATCTGGAGTCGGGCAGTACAGCCGCGCAGGCGATCGGATACAAGGAGCTTTTACCCGCCGTGCGGGGCGAGCTGCCGCTTGCCGACGCTGTGCAAATGCTGATCACCGCAACGCGCCGCTACGCAAAGCGGCAGTTAACCTGGTTTTCCGCGATGGCGGGCGTTCATCTCCTGTACGCTGACGACGAGTGCGGTATGAAAAACGAACGGGTGCTTCTCAACGAGGCACTTGCGATCTACTCACAATTTTGAAAGGAATAAAACGTGGCAATTTTGAATATTATCAAGGAGGGTGA
Source organism: Clostridia bacterium (assembly GCA_017452895.1). Classification (GTDB taxonomy): domain Bacteria; phylum Bacillota; class Clostridia; order Oscillospirales; family CAG-272; genus UBA1740. The sequence goes on along the minus strand of JAFTLE010000034.1, from coordinate 5,399 downwards.
TCCTACCCTGCGTAAGATCTCCCGTCCCGTTAGCGAAATCACCCCTCGTATTCTGACCCTGCTTGACGATATGACCGAAACGATGCGTGCCGCAAACGGCTGTGGGCTTGCCGCTGTGCAGGTCGGCGTTTTGCGTCGCGTGGTCGTCATCGAGGTTGAGGAGGGCGAGGTTATTGAGTTAATTAACCCGCGTATCATTGCCAAGGCGGGCGAGCAGCAGGAGCCAGAGGGGTGTCTTTCTCTGCCCGACAAATGGGGGGTCACGAAGCGCCCCGCCGCCGTGACCGTGCGTGCGCTGAACCGTAACGGTGAGGAGATCGAGGTGCGCGGCACCGAGCTTTTGGCGCGTGCGCTTTGCCATGAGCTGGACCACCTCGACGGTCATTTATTCACCGACCGTATGGTGCGGGAGCTTACGCGCCGCGAAAAGAGGGAACTGCAATGAGAATCGTCTTTATGGGAACGCCCGACATCGCCGCCACATCTTTGAAGGCTCTGATCGACAGCCACCACGAGGTGGTAGGCGTTTTCGCCCAGCCCGATAAGCCGAAGGGACGCGGCTATGTTCTGACCCCGCCCCCGACGAAGGTGCTGGCACTTGAGCACGGGATTCCCGTTTATCAGCCCGAGACCCTGAGGGACGGCGCGGCGGCAGATATTTTAGACGCGCTATCCCCCGACCTGATTGCCGTGGTCGCGTACGGAAAGCTCCTGCCGAAGTACGTGCTCGACTATCCGCCCTACGGATGCATCAATCTGCACGCGTCGCTCTTGCCGAAATATCGCGGTGCCGCACCGATGCAGCGAGCCATTATGGCGGGTGAAGCCGTAACGGGTGTGACCACGATGTATATGGCAGAGGGGCTCGATACGGGCGATATGCTCCTAACGGAGAGCTTCCCGATCGGCGACGAGGATAATTTTGAGGATATTCACGACAGAACCGCGGCGGTCGGTGCCGCCCTGCTTTTGAAAACGGTTGATGCAGCCGAGGCAGGAACGCTTCAGCCGATCCCCCAGAATGATGCCGCGGCCTGCTACGCCGCCAAAATCGAAAAGTCGGAATGTCAACTTGACTTTACAAAAAGTGTGCGGGAGCTTGATTGCTTTATCCGCGGTCTTTCACCGATCCCGCTCGCATTCACCCATACGCCTGACGGCAAGCTCCTCAAGATTGTGAAGGCAACGCCGACCGTCGGAAAGGGTAAGGCGGGCGAGGTGCTGAAAACAACGCCCGACGGCTTTACCGTTGCCTGCGGCGACGGCGCGCTTTTGATCCGCACCCTGGTGCCCGAGGGAAAGGGACGGATGTCCGCCGCTGATTTCGTACGCGGCCGTAAGATCGGCATTGGAGATATTCTGTCGTGAACGCAAGACGGCAGGCACTCTCGCTTCTGTGCGAATGGGAGGAGAAGCGGACCTACATCAACCTCGTGCTTTCACGCGATGATGACAAAAGCGACGCCGACCGCGCCTTTTTGACCGCCCTGCTTTACGGCACGGTGGAGCGGTGCGTAACCCTTGACTATCATCTCGGTGTGATCTCACGGCGCAGTATGTCGGAGCTTTTGCCGCATACGCGTAATCTCTTACGCCTTGGCGCATATCAGATCCTATATCTTTCGGGTGTACCCGACTTTGCCGCTGTCAACGAAGCCGTACGGCTTGCCGAAAATCGGGGCGAGGCATCGCTTATCAATGGTGTGCTGCGCGCGCTTGTACGGCAAAAGGACACCCTCACTCTACCCGACCGCGCGAAAAATCCCGCGCGGTATCTTTCCCTGCGCGACTCCTTTCCGCTGCCGCTGGTGCGGCATTTTATCGCGGAGTACGGAGAGCCCCGCACGGACACCCTGCTTTTTGCCTTTGCAAAGCAGGCACCCCTGACTCTCCGCATCAACACCTGCCGCACGACGCGCACGGCGTATCTTGATGAATTGGAATCACGCGGCATCGCCGCGCATCCTACCCCGATCTCACCCGTCGGCGTGACGCTTGACACACCCGTTGACCCCGTACACCTTTACGGCTTTGCCGAGGGGCTTTTCTTCGTGCAGGACGAGGCATCGCAGATCGCCTCGCTCGCGCTCGATGCAAAAGAGGGCGAGCGCGTGCTGGATCTCTGTGCCTGCCCGGGCGGCAAAAGCTTTGGCGCGGCGATCTCCATGCGCGATGGCGGCGAGGTCGATGCATTTGATCTGCACGAAAGCAAGCTGCCCTTGATCACCGATGGCGCTCTACGCCTTGGACTCTCAAGCATACGCGTTGCCGCCGCCGATGCAAAAACGGCAGATCCCGCGCGCACGGAGAGGTATGACCGCGTGATCTGCGACGTGCCCTGCTCGGGGCTCGGCGTGCTTCGCAAAAAGCCCGACCTGCGTTATCGCGATCTGTCGGCTCTGACAACGCTTCCGCCCCTGCAGGCAGAGATCCTTGCAAACGCCGCCGCGGCGGTGAAGCGGGGCGGTGTGCTGGTCTACTCGACCTGCACACTGGCGCACGCGGAAAACAGGGGGCAGATCGAGCGTTTTTTGCAAACCCACACCGATTTTCGCCCGACCCCCTTTACCGTCGGCTATCTTACGGCGTCGGACGGTATGCTGGAGCTGGCACCCGACACCCACGGAACCGACGGCTTTTTCATCGCGAAGCTAACGCATATATAATATGAAGATAAGGAGAGATGCCCCGCATCCTCCAAGGAGTCCTATGTACGATCTTCTTTCACTATACCCCACGGAAATAGAAGAGCTGATGGCATCGCTCGGCGCACCGAAATACCGTGCGAAGCAGGTCTTCGCGTGGCTGAAAAGCGGCACGCATCCCCGCGATATGACCAATCTGCCGAAGGAATTGCGTGAGCGGCTTGGCGATGCCGTGCGATGGTCCCTGCCGACGGTCGAGCGCAAGCTGATCTCTGCTGTCGACGGTACGGTCAAGTATCTTTTCCGCCTCCACGACGGCGAGTGCATTGAGAGCGTGTTTATGCGCTACGAGCATGGAAATACTTTGTGTATCTCGAGTCAGGTCGGCTGCCGTATGGGCTGTCGCTTCTGCGCCTCCACGCTCACGGGACGTGTGCGCGACCTTTCCGCGGGTGAGCTGCTCGGTCAGATCATCGCCGCCGAGTGCGATACGGGTGAGCGCGTATCAAACGTCGTGATGATGGGCATTGGCGAGCCGCTTGATAACTACGACAACGTCCTGCGCTTTTTGCACCTCGTCAATCACAAGGACGGGCTCAATATCGGCTACCGACATATTTCGCTCTCGACCTCAGGGGTCGTTCCCCGCATTCTTTCGCTTGCGAAGGAGGATCTGCCGATCACACTGTCGGTTTCGCTCCATGCGGCAAGCGATGAAAAGCGCTCGGCGATCATGCCGATCAATCAAAAATGGAATATAAAGGAGCTGCTTTCCGCGTGCGTTGCTTATTATGAGGCGACCCGCCGCCGCATCTCCTTCGAATACACGCTGATCCTTGGGAAAAACGACGGCAAGGAGGATGCACGCGCACTTGGTGAGCTGCTCAACCGTTATTTCAAGCCAATCGGCGCACCCGTGCACGTCAATCTCATCCGCGTCAACGAGGTGAAGGAGACCGAGATGGTACGCGGAAGCGTTGCCTCGGCAAACGCCTTCGCCGCGACGCTGGAGCATCTCGGCATCACAGCGACCGTCCGCCGCCGCCTTGGCGCGGATATCGATGCCGCCTGCGGACAGCTGCGCGCCGCCCGCATGGGGAAAACGGAGGACAAATGGAACGAAAATACGGAAAAGTGATCAAGGGGCTCGGCGGACTTTACGACGTGCGCCTTCCTTGCGGCAGTGTTTTGCAGTGCCGTGCTCGCGGCGTTTTGCGCCGTGACGAGGGAAAGGTGCTGGTCGGTGACACCGTCACACTTTCGCTTGACGGTGAGAATACCGTCATCGAAGCAATCGAGCCGCGCAGAAATTCCCTGATTCGTCCGCCACTATCGAACCTTGATATTCTTTACGTCGTCGCGGCGGCGGCGCGTCCCGCCCCCGTTTGCGAGACGCTTGACAAGCTGATCGCGATTGCTGAGCATAACGGCATTTCGGTCGTGCTTGTGATTACAAAGGAGGATATCGACCGCACGGCAGCAGAGCATCTGCGTACGGTCTACGAGGGGGCGGGCGTTCCGACCTTCCTGATTGACGGGGAGGGGGCATGCACGGCGCTCCTTTCCCATATTGAAGAGTCACTTTCGGGCGGTAAAACCGCCGCGCTCGCGGGTGCGTCGGGCGTTGGAAAATCCACCCTAATGAACCGACTTTTTCCCGATCTGTCGCTCGCTACGGGCGATATCAGTCACAAGATCCAAAGGGGAAAGCATACCACGCGCCACGTAGAGCTTTTTGTTCACGGTGACGGATACATTGCGGACACCCCGGGCTTTTCGCTGCTGGACTTCGTGCATTTTGATTTCTTTGAGCTGTCGGAGCTGTTCGACGGATTCCGTGAATTTGCCCCCTTTGCCACGGAGTGCCGCTACGCCGATTGCACCCACACGCGGGAGACCGAGTGCGGCATCACCGCCGCAGTCCGTCGGGGCGAGATCGCGGCGAGTCGGCACGCAAGCTATGTTGCACTCTACGACACCCTGAAGGCGAAGAAAAGCTATCGTTAAAAATTTTTCAAAAACCCCTTGACAAAACGAAACAAACCGTGTATAATAATCCTGTTGATCCTAAGACAGCAGGTTACCGTAAAAGCGAAAGCCATCCTGCCGAGGTGAATTTTACATCTGAATATGCCATGGGGTAACCTGTGCTTTCTTGTAAAATCCTTTTCTCGGATGCTTTGCGCTTTTCGGGAAAAGGATTTTTTTATCGAAATAATTACGGAGGTGTAACAAATGCCCAGTCAGAAGATTCTGGAACAGAAGCAGAACGTCGTTGCTGAACTTGCTGAGAAGATGAAGAACGCTGCTTCGGGCGTACTCGTAAAGTACGAAGGCATTACGGTGGAAGACGACACGAAGCTCCGCGCCGCACTGCGTGCAGCAGGCGTTGAGTACAGCGTTGTAAAGAACACCCTCACGGGCCGCGCCTGTGATGAAGTCGGCTTTGGCGAAATGAAGCAGTACCTCAGCGGTATGACTGCAATCGCGATCAGTGCCGAGGATGCCGTTGCTCCCGCTAAGATCATGAAGGAATATGCAGAGAAGATCGAATCCTTCGAGATCAAGGCAGGCTTTGTGGAGGGCGCCGTGATCGACGCTACCGCAGTAAACGCACTCGCAGAGATCCCCTCTCGCGAAACCTTGCTTTCCAAGCTGCTTGGCAGCATGATTTCTCCGCTCTAAGTCTTAGCATGCGTCCTGCAGGAATACATCGACAAGCTCGGTTGTGCGCCTTAAATCGAAGAATCTCCC
>JAFTLE010000033.1 GCA_017452895.1 Clostridia bacterium | reverse complement strand
CGAGACCGCCTTCCTCACGAAGGAAATGACCGAAAACGAGACGAAGAGCAAGCTCGACCGTCTTGCCGCCTGCGGCGCGGTCCTGCTCTCCCGCATTCGTATGATGTAAGGGAAGCCTTACAAAAACGCTCTGTTGCAACGGCAACAGAGCGTTTTTTATTCTTGTATGCGGTCGGTCTCCGCGCGAATCTCCTTCCAAAGATACAATAGCACCGCGCAATTGATCAGCGTCATCAGCGAAACGACGAGGTCGGCAAGCTCCCAGACGAGGACAGGTGCCGCAATCGCCCCGAGGATGAGCGAGGCGCAAAAGACCGCCAAAAAGACGCGCCCCGCACGTGTCGAGTGAAAGAGGTAAAAACAACAGCGCTCGCCGTAATACGCCCAGGTGATGACCGTGGCGTAAGCGAAGCAAAGCACCGAGATCGAGAGGATAGGCGCGGCCGCAGACCCAAACACGCGCGAGAGCGCGTCGGCGGTGATGCGAACGCCCGTATCCCCCGTCGGCACGCCGATCGAAAGCAGGATTGCAAACGCCGTCAGCGTGCAGATCACGCCCGTATCGAGAAAGACCTCAAGGATGCCGTACAGCCCCTGCACCGCAGGGCGCGCGGTCGATGCCGTGGCGTGCGCCATCGGTGCGGTGCCGCACCCCGCCTCGTTTGAAAAAAGACCGCGTGCCGTGCCGTAGCGCATCGCGCGCAGGGCGGCGTAGCCAAGCACCCCCGCGCCCGCACTCCGCACCGAAAAAGCATCGTGAAGGATCAGGGCAAGCACGCGCGGCACGCCGTCGGCGTACCTGAAGATAACGGCGAGTGTCATCAAAATATATAGCAGACTCATCAGGGGGACGAGGCGTACCGTCAGCGCACCGATGCGGCGCGCACCGCCAAAAATCGCGGCGGCAGAGAGAGCGGCAAGCACCACACCCGTGAAAAGCGGCGGGATTTGAAAGCTCGCGGTGAAGCTCTCCGACACGGCGTTCGCCTGCACGAGCGAGCCGAAGGAGAGTGCCGCAAACAGGCACAGCGCGCTGAAAATCCGCGCGAGCCGCCGTCCGCGCACGCCGCCGATCCCCTCCTCCATATAGTGCATCGCACCGCCGAAGAAGCCGCGCTCCGTGTGGCGGCGGTAGCGAAGTGCCAGCGTGATCTCGCCGAACTTCAAGATTGCGGCAAAGAGCGCGGACACCCACATCCAGAGGATTGCCCCCGCACCGCCCGCGGCGAGCGCGAGCGCAACGCCCGAGATATTCCCGACGCCGAGCGTTCCCGCCAGCGCCATGCTCATCGCTCGCCACGGCGACCCCTCGCCCCGCGTGCTGCTCTGCCGCCGCAGGGCACGCCACGCGCGGCGGCGGTAGGGGAAAAACCCAAGCCGCACCGACAAAATTCCGCCCGCAAGGATCAAAAACAAAGGAAGCACGACCCCCGACAGCGCGCGGTTGCAATACGCGGGAATCGCCCCAAGATATTCGAAAAAGCTCATACCGCACTCTATGCTCGCCACACCGAATTTATGCCACAGAGAAGGAACGATGTCCCTTCTCGCGTGCGATCGCACGCATATCAAACCGAGGTGACGCCGCAGTTCGATATGCCGCTTCGCGGCGTGAAAAAGCAAGCGAGAGCTTACGAACGTAAGCTCTCGCTTGCTTTTTGGTACAACCGAACTTGTAAGCCGTGTTCTGTGACCGCTTTCGCGGACTGCAGTCATCTATCTTTGCTATGCGTTACCGCACAGCTCGGAGTTGCCTCCTGCCACCCAAGGGAATTCCGACGGGCAGCCGTAGCTTGCGCTCTCCCAACGGTGTTGCTTCGGATAGGGTTTACATTTGCACGCAGTTACCTGCAATGCCGGTGAGCTCTTACCTCGCCTTTCCATCCTTACCGTAAAACGGCGGTTTATTTCTGTTGCACTTTCCCTGGGGTCACCCCCGGCGGACGTTATCCGTTACCCTTGCCCTGTGAAGCACGGACTTTCCTCACAATAAGACCTTTCGGCATGATATTGCGCGACTGCACCGTTCGGTTGCCCTCTTATTATAGCCCGTAGCGGGCAAAAAGTCAAGCGCCCTTTTTTTCTTTTTTCATACGGCGCAGGGTCTTTGGGTCAACGGCGACGCACAAAAGCACGACCAGCACACCCGTGAGGATCGCGTTCGGGAGCATATAGCCGCCGTTGTAGGTCAGGGAGAAGATCCACGCACCGCCGTCGGTGAAGGCATCCGCCATCGTGTACCCAACGCCCGCGTAGTAGCTCTCCGACCAGATAATAACGCCCGATATAAAGGAGCAAAGAAAGCGGATCACGCAGACGGCGACCGCCCCGACACCGTACCCGAGCAGGCGCGAGAGGCGGAAAAAGGGGCGCGCAAACAGCGGCGCGAGCCCGAGCAGGGTGAACGCCAGCACATAGTCGAGCAGGATCTCAAGCAAATAGAAGTAGAATTTGGTCACGGGCGGTGCCCAAAAGCCCATCATCATCTGAATGGCGGAGAAGACGAGCCCCGTGGCAAGTCCCCACTTCACGCCGTGACGGTACGCGGCGTAGACCACGGGCACCATTGCCACGGTGATACTGCCGCCGTTTGGCCAGGAGGGGAAGAATTTCCCCACAAGGTCGAGTGCGAAGGCGAGCGCGACGAAGATCGCGCACTCGGCAAGCGCTCTTAAGTGTTTGTTTTTCACAGTCGAAAACCTCCTTCGGGATTCCTGCCCCCTCCGGATGGGGCAAATTCTCCCGCAAAATAAAAATTACCGCACAAAAAGACCGTGCGGCACTTCGATTTTACGACCGTAAAACGATTCTCCCTACGACGGCATTATCCGTATCAGGTTAAAGGGTTTGGGAATTCCCATCTCAGCTTTCGCACCCCTGATCTATTCTGTTTGGTAATGCTATTGTAGCACCGTTTTTCGCGTTTGTCAAGAGATTTCAACGCCATTTTCAAAAAAGATCAGCGCACAGCCCGTATGCACCTCGATCTCGGTGCGCGCGTCAAGCGCGTTTGAAATGCCGAGGGGGTATTCGGGCGACAGCACCCCGCGCTCCAACGGATATTTCGCGCCGCGGATGCTCACCGTCGCGTCCCCGCTGACGGCAAAAACCGAAAAGAGTGCGCCCGCGCTGCCCGAGAGCGAAAGCACGCCGTGGGTGCGTGCGGTGACCGACTGTCCGCGCCCGAACAGGACCGCGCGACAGCCCTCCCGCGCGAGCGCGGCGAGCAACTGATAGTTGGCAAACGCATGGTCGGGTCGCGCGCCGCCAAGCGCGCCGTAGATATAAAAATCGCGATATCCGCGCGCTCGCCCCGCACGGATGGCAAGCCCTATATCGGTATCGTCCTTTTCGACAGGATAGGTCTTTATATTCTCGCCGCTCGGCAGATACCCGAGCGAATCGAAATCCCCAAGCAAAAGGTCGGGGGTGATGCCAAGGCGCTCTGCCGTCAGCACGCCGCGGTCTGCCGCAATCAGAAAGTCGCCGGTGATAGGACGCGGTGCGATCTCATCGCATTCGGATGCGCCGATGATATAACAGATGCCCATAAGGATGCCCCCTTTGTTTTTCTTCATTTTAGCACAGAGAAAAGAAAAAGTCAATCTTCCTGTTTTGCTTTTCTTTGGTATGATAGCACCGCAAGACGTATCAAGGAGATTCCCTTATGAAAAAATGCCATTCTTTTGCTTGCATCGCTCCTCCCTCTCGCCTTCCTTGCCTCCGATATGCCGTCGCCGCTGATGCCGACGTTGTTCCCTTCGTCAGGACCGCCCCCGTGATGGACGGCGTGCGTAATGCCGCTTGCGCCAACGATATGGCGCTCGTCTGGGTGCTTTACCTCGGTTGCGATCTCATTTTGTAAACCAAAGCTCACATTCCGCGCATTAAATACAAAAAATAGCGGAAAAGCATTGCTTTTTCGCTTTTTTGTGCTATAATAATTAGGTTAAAATCTGTAATACAAAAGAGGTATGAAAAGTTGAAACGCACGGATCTGCGAAACATTGCCATCATTGCCCACGTTGACCACGGAAAGACCACGCTGGTTGACGAAATGCTGCGCCAGGGCGGCGTATACCGCGAAAATCAGGTGACCGAGGATCGCGTTATGGACTCCAACGACCTGGAGCGCGAGCGCGGCATCACCATTCTTGCCAAGAACACGGCCGTTCACTACAAGGACGTGAAGATCAACGTCGTCGACACCCCCGGTCACGCCGACTTCGGCGGCGAGGTCGAGCGTATTCTGAAGATGGTCAACGGCGTCATCCTTCTGGTCGACGCGGCGGAGGGGCCGATGCCCCAGACCCGCTTCGTGCTGGAGCGCGCGCTGGCGATGAACCACCGCGTGATCGTCGTCGTCAACAAGATCGACCGCCCCGACGCGCGTCTGGAGGAGGTCGAGGAGGAGGTCCTCGAGCTTCTGATGGACCTCGACGCGACCGACGAGCAGCTCGACTCCCCGATGCTCTTCTGCTCGGGCAGGGCGGGCACGGCTTCGCTCTCTCCCTACGAGCAGGGCACCGACCTCGTTCCGCTGTTTGAGACCATTCTCAACTACATTCCCGCCCCCGAGGGGGATGAGGAGGGGCCGCTTCAGCTCCTCGTTTCGGCGATCGACTACAACGATTACGTCGGGCGCATTGGCATCGGCCGCATTGAGCGCGGTGTGATCCGGCAGAATCAGGAGGTTGCGATCTCCAACTACCACAGCGAGGGCATCAAGCGTGCGAAGATCGTTTCGATCTATCAGTTCGACGGCCTTGCGCGTGCCGCGGTCACCGAGGCGAAGATGGGCGACATCGTCTGCTTCTCGGGTGCTGAGGATATTAACATCGGCGACACGGTAACGGCAACGACGGCGGTCGAGCCGCTCGAATTCGTCAAGGTCAGCGAGCCGACCCTTGAGATGACCTTCTCGGTCAACGATTCCCCCTTCGCGGGGAAGGAGGGCAAGTTCGTCACCTCGCGCCACCTGCGCGACCGCCTGTACCGCGAGCTTCTGAAGGACGTTTCCCTGCGCGTCAGCGACGGCGACACGACCGACTCCTTTAAGGTCGCAGGGCGCGGTGAGATGCACCTTTCGATTTTACTTGAAACCATGCGGCGTGAGGGCTACGAGCTTTGCTGCAGTACCCCGCGCGTTCTCTATAAGGAAATTGACGGCGTGCTTTGTGAGCCGATGGAGAAGGTCACCATCGACGTGCCCGAGGAGGCGCTCGGCTCGGTGATGGAAAAGCTCGGCGCGCGGAAGGGCGAGCTGCTTGATATGCAGCTGCGCGGCTCGCGCCAGAAGCTGATCTACTCGATCCCCGCCCGCTGTCTGTTCGGCTACCGCAGTGAATTTATGACCGACACGCGCGGCGAGGGGATTATGAACTCGCTGTTCGACGGCTATGCCCCCTTCAAGGGCGAGATCACCAAGCGCTACACGGGCTCGCTCGTCGCGAGTGAGGCGGGTGAGGCAACGAGCTACGGCCTCTATAACACGCAAGACCGCGGCACGATGTTCATCGGCGTACAGACCCCCGTCTACGAGGGAATGGTAGTCGGCGTTTCCCCGAAGGTCGGTGACATTTCGGTTAACGTCTGCAAGAAAAAGCATCTGACGGCAATCCGCTCCGCGGGTGCTGACGAGGCGCTGACGCTCGTTACCCCCAGGATCATGAGCCTTGAGGAATCGATCGAGTTCATCGGCGACGACGAGCTGATCGAGATCACGCCGAAGAGCCTGCGCATCCGCAAAAAAATCCTCGACACGCCGACGCGTCTGAAGGCGGAGGCGGCGGCACGCCGTATGAAGGCGGAATAATTCCCGCATTTTCCGAAAACCTGTCGCATATACTCTTATTTTGAATATACTGTGCATAGCAAACTGCCTTAAGCTCTTTTTAAAGTGAGGATGCTATGCTACCTACGATTCGCGTTGGGATGTGGAAGGATCGGGAGGTCTCAATTGTCGGAATCGGGCGGGCGAATCTCCCGCTTGCCGACTATCTGCTCAGTGAGGGCGCACGCGTCACGCTTCTTGACCGCACGCCGCGCGCCTCTCTCTCTGCCGCCGCCCTGTCTCTTGAACGGCGCGGCGCGCGCCTTTGCCTTGGGGACGGCTACCTTGACGCCCTGTCGGGCGAGGTGATCTTCCGCACCCCCGGCATTCCGTCGACCCACCCTGCACTCGTTGCCGCACAGCGGCACGGTGCGCTCCTTTCGGATGAGGCGGAGCTTTTTATGGCACTCTGCCCCGCCAAGATCCTCGGCATCACGGGCAGTGACGGCAAAACGACAACGGCGACCCTTACCCACCGCATTCTGAAGGAGGAATACGGCGGCGCGGGTGTCTCGGTCTTCCTCGGCGGCAATATCGGGGTCTCACTTTTCCCTGTTTTGCCGCGAATCCGCCCGTCCGACCTTGTCGTGATGGAGCTTTCAAGCTTTCAGCTGGAGGGAATCACGCCGCGCGTCGCGCGTGCCTGCATCACGAATCTTTCCGAGAATCATCTCGACCACCACGGCGATTTTGACACCTACCTGCGTGCGAAAAGCGCGATCCTTTCGGGTGCTGTCCCAATCCTTTCGGGCGATAACGCCCATACGCGCGCGCTGGCGCGCACGCTTCCCCACCCGCTTCTTTTTTCGGCGGAGCACTCGGCACAGGAGCTGTTTTCCGAGCTGCCCGATGCGCGCCGCTGCTTTTGTGTCTTTGGCGACGCACTCTGTGCGGTCTCGCCCGACGGCGTAACGCGCCGTCTTTTACCGCTTGATGCCGTCCGTCTGCGCGGACGCTTCAACCTTGCGAATATCCTTGCCGCGTGCGCCCTCTGTGACGGGCTCGTCGGGCAGGAATCGCTCCGCTGTGCAGTTTCGACCTTTGACGGCGTGCCCCACCGTATGCAGTCGGTCCGCACGCTTTCGGGCGTTCGGTATATCAATAGCTCGATCGACACGACCCCCGCTCGCACGGCGGCGACCCTCTCGGCAATGGAGACCCCACCGATCGTCATCTGCGGCGGCCGTGGGAAGGGGCTATCCTATGCGAAGCTTGCCACCGCCCTTGTCGGGATGGCACGGGCGGCGGTCTTTACGGGTGAGGATGGGAAGGCGATGCAAGCCGAGCTCTTAGCACTCGACCCCGACTTCCCCGCACTCTACCGCACCGCGTTTGCCGACGCGGTGTGCGCCGCGCGTGCGATCGCGCACGCGGGCGACACCGTTCTTTTATCCCCCGCGGCAACGGCGTACGACGCCTTTTTGAATTACGAGCAACGCGGGCGCGCCTTCACCGAGCTGGTGCTGGGCTTCCCTACGCCCGAGGAATAAAACGACCCCGCCCACGGGCGGGGAATACCAAACGAAAAGAGGAACCGACGTGAAAAAGCTCCTATCTCTCCTTCTGATCCTTTCATCGCTTCTCTGCCTTGTCGCCTGCGGCGGCGGGGGAGATGACGGCGCGCCTGAGGGTATGATGCTGGCAAGCGATCCCGATAAGGACGGCTACCGCTTCTATATCCCGCAGTCCTATCTCTATGCGGAGGTGTTCGGCGGCGTGCTTTCCTACGTCTCGAACGTGGACAAGTCCTCGATCTCCGTAATGCGCGTTGCCTTCACGGGCAGCGATCCTGATAAGGACGATATCGAGGAATATTTTGACGCGCACGCGGATGAATTTGAATCGCTTTATAAAAGCTATGAATTCAAAGAAAAGACGGACAAGCCCTATCCCGCCTTTGAAAAACGCTATCGCTACGAGGTGACCTACGCGCGTCAGAACAAGGACGGCAGTGCCACCGACGAGCATTACGGCATCGTCCAGCTCTTCTCACAGCAGGGTGACTACCTTTATATCCTGACCTATGAGGCGAGCCGCGACAAAAACGAGATCATCGGTGCTGTCCCCTACGAGGAGAACTATGAGAGCTTCGTCAGCGTTGCCAAGAGCTTCGTCTTCACCGAGAAGGCAAAGGAGGGCGGCACGGCGGCAGTCCCGAACTTCACCTTCGACAACGGCGACACCCCCGACGGAATGCGTCTGGCAAGCGACCCCGTCCTTTGCAGCTATCGCCTCTATCTGCCGAAGGATTGGGTATTCGACGTACAGACCAACCTAACGAGCGGCTACGTCGAATCCGACAAGAGCAGTATCAGTATGTACGGCGTGATCTATGAGGAAAAAACCTACGCCGAATACTTTGAAAATGTCAAAAAGGAGCTGAAGAGCGTCTACGGCGCGGACTATGTGCTGACCGAGACCCTCGGGGATCTTTACGGCGACGATTGTCCCAAGGAGGATCAAAGCAAGCGCTTGCGTCTGCAAGACCTGCTTGGCGACGGTGTAACCGAAATGGGCGGCGACAGCTCCCCCTATGTCTATCTCATCGAGGGTAAGACACCCTCGGGACAGCCCGTGCGCGTGCTTCGCATCACGGTCGTGAAGGGCTACTACGCCTTCACGCTTCAGTACACCGCGAAAAGCGACTGCTTCGCGGCGCATACGGACGAGCTTGCCGCGGTCGTCTCCGCCTTCCGCTTTAAGGGACAAAAATAAGTATGATCTATTTTGATAACAGCGCCACGACGAAAATGTCGGATGCCGCGCTCTCGGCGTTTGCCGATGCTGCGCGGGGGCTTTACGGCAACCCGTCCTCGCGCCACAGCCTCGGCACGGATGCCGCCGCCGCAGTCAAGGCGGCGAAGGCGGAGATCTTGCGTGCCATCGATGCACGCGCCGGGCTTCTCGTGCTGACGGGCAGCGGGAGTGAGGCGAACAATCTCGCCCTGCTCGGCCGCGCTGCGGCGAAGGAGCGCTACAAGAAAACGCACGCCCGCATCATCGTGGGCGCGGGGGAGCATCCCTCGGTCTCGCTTCCGATCTCCCGCCTCGCTGCGGAGGGCTTCGATATCGTCGAGATCCCGACGCGCGGCGGTGTGCTTGATCTGTCGGCACTTGCCGACGCGCTGAACGAAAACACGGTGCTTGTCAGCGTGATGCTCGTAAACAACGAGACCGGCGCGCTTTACGATATCGCCGCGATCTCGCGCCTTCTGCGTGAAAACGCACCGTCAGCGGTGCTTCACTGCGACGCAACGCAAGGCTTTCTCAAGCTGCCGCTGTCGGTACGCACCCTCGGCATCGACCTTTTGACGCTCAGCGCGCACAAGGTGCACGGGCCGAAGGGTATCGGCGCGCTTTATATCAGTGACGCGGTCCATAAGAGCCGCGGTCTTTCGCCGATCATCCTCGGCGGCGGGCAGGAGGACGGCTACCGATCGGGCACGGTGAACGCACCTGCGCTTTTATCCTTTGCCGCCGCGGTGAAGGATGGCTACGCCGCGCTTGATCAAAACGCCGCAAAAATGCGCGGTCTGCGAGACGCGCTCGTCACGGCACTTGCGACGGACGACCGCCTCTCGGCAATCACCCCCGTGCTTCCCGCCGTGTGTGCGCCGCATATCTTATCCCTGACGCTCCCCTCGATCAAGAGTGAGACGATGCTGAACTTCCTCTCGGGTGAGGGCTTTGCGATCTCCGCGGGCAGTGCCTGCGCGAGCCACGGAAAGCATCAGTCCCCCGCCCTGCTCGCCTACGGTCTTACACCTGCGGCGGCGGACACAACGGTACGTGTCAGCTTCTCGCACGAGAATACGGAGGCGGAGCTTTCCGCGTTCATCGAGGCGCTTGCCGCGGGCATCGCTCGCCTTTGCCGCATCCGCAAATAAAAAACGGTCGGCTCCGAAGAACCGACCGCAAAAGGGGTCATTTACGAAAATTCAACCGCGCTCGTTGCGTCGTAAAGAGACAAAACGATAGCTTCCACGTCCGCTTTTGTTTCGGCGACCTGCGCCCTTTGCAGAACCGCGGTGCGATCCGCCTTGCACATTGCCGCATAGGCCTGCATGGCTCGCTTATCCTGCGCCATGGCCCACAGAAAACCCCGTACCGCATTCTCCATCAAAAGCACCCCTTTTTTTCTACGGGATGATCACTCACCCGTCTCGGAGGCAAATCGCGTCGCCCCCGTCGGGTACGTCGCTTGCTTCCGTACTTCAAGTATCGCCCGCCGACGGGTTTCCTATTCACAATTTCAAAAAATTTTTCGTGAGGTTTTTATGAAACAGTATCTGTTCCCCGCCAACATCCTTTTGCCGAAGGAGTCGGTCGATCCTTCCCGCTATTCGGTCATCGCCTGCGACCAGTTTACGAGCGAGCCCGCTTATTGGAGCGCGGTGGAAGACGTGGTCGGCGACGCACCCTCCGCCCTGCGGCTGACGCTCCCCGAGGTCTATCTTGAGGACAACAAGAGAGAGCGCGTTGCCGCGATCAACGAAGCAATGCGTACCTACGCCGATACCCATCTGTGCGAATACGCGGATGCAATGATCCTCGTACGCCGTACCGACAGCGTCGGCGGCGAGCGTCTTGGCATCGTTGCGGCGATCGATCTTGAGGAATACAGCTACGAGCGGCGTACCGATGCCGCCATCCGCGCGACCGAGGGAACCGTGCTTGAGCGCATTCCGCCGCGCGTGGAGATCCGCCGCGATGCGCTTTTAGAGCTCCCCCACGTGATGCTCCTGATCGACGACCGCGCACGCACCGTGATCGAGCCGATCGCGGCAAAAATGACAACTCCGCTTTACAATTTTGACCTGATGCTCGGCGGCGGCCATATCACGGGCTACCTGCTTGACAAGGGTATGCAAAAGGAAGTCACGCGTGCGATGGATGCACTTGCCGAAAATGCGGCATTCCCCTTCGCGGTCGGTGACGGCAACCACTCGCTCGCCTCGGCAAAGGCGCATTACGAAGCGATCAAGGCAAGCCTTGGCGACGCGGCGAAGGATCACCCCGCCCGCTTTGCTCTCGTTGAGATCGTGAATTTGCACGACGACTCGCTCAGCTTTGAGCCGATCTACCGCGTAGTCTTTGGCGCGGATGCCGACGAGCTTTTCTCTGCGATCGAGGGCGATATGGAAAACGGCACGGCGGAAAATCCCGCGGCGGTGCTTCACTGCATTTACGGCGGCGGGGAGCGGACGCTGACCTACCCCCACGGCACGCACTCGCTCACCGTCGGCACATTGCAGAAATTTCTTGACGGCTACTGCGCGTCGCACCCCGAGGTCCGCATCGACTACATCCACGGTGAGGATTCGCTCGCCACGATCGTTGCCGAGAATGCGGGGGCTATCGGCTTCCTCTTTGACGGTATGAAGAAGGAGGAGCTCTTCCCCGCGGTCGCCGCGGACGGCGCACTGCCACGTAAGACCTTCTCGATGGGACACGCGAAGGACAAGCGCTACTATCTTGAGGCGCGGAGGATCAAGGCGTGAAGCGGCGGCAGTTTATCCCCTACCTTTGGCTGCTTCTGTCAACGGTCGTGATTTTCGGTCTTTATCTCGTTCTCACCCTGGCGATGGAGAGTCTCGTCTTCTTCTTCGTCTACTACGGCGTGATGACGGCGTTACTGCTCTACTACGTCATCTACAACCGCGGCTTCTCACGCCACTCGCTGACGCTTGAGAATATGCCGCCGCATCTTTCCGTCGAGGAAAAGCAGGCGGTGCTGGCCGAGCGCGATTTGCGAAAGGCACGCTCAAAATGGGCGATCTACATCCTCTTCCCCGGCATTCTCACGCTCCTTTACGACTGCGTCACGCTCTTTATCCTGCCGAATCTGCAGGGTCTGTTCGGGGGCGGCGCATGATTCGCGTCACCGTCATTTCGGTCGGCTCGCTGAAGGAGAGCTATCTTTCCGCCGCGATCGCCGAATACGAAAAACGCCTCTCTGCCTTCTGCCGCATCGAGAATATCGAGCTGAAGGAGGCACGCATCCGTGACGAAAACGACAAAACCGAGATCGCCGCGGCGTTGGAGGATGAGGGTACCCGTATTCTCGGGCGGATCCCCGAGGGGGCGGTGACCTTCGCCCTCTGCGTGGAGGGGCAGGATTGCGACTCGATCGCGCTGTCGCGTCTTTTGGGCGATGCCGCCGATCAAAGCGGCAAGCTCTGCCTTATCATCGGCAGTTCCCACGGCCTTGCGGAGCGGGTCAAGGCGGCGTGCCGCCATCGGCTCTCGCTCTCGCGCCTCACCTTCCCGCATCAGCTCCTTCGCGTGATCCTGCTCGAATCGGTCTACCGCAGCTTTATGATCCGCGCGGGAAGATCCTATCATAAATAGAGAAAAAAGACGGAAAATCCGTCTTTTTTCTTGACTTTGCCGCAATCCTTTTTTATAATGGAGGTAATAGCGGCAGACGCCGCAAATCGACAGATCCATAAGGAGCTTTTACTATGAAGACCATTCTTTTCCAGGGCGACTCGATCACCGATGCCGGCCGCGCACGCGACAACGACGCAAACCGTGGCGTTGGCTACCCCCACATCGTTTCGGCAAGACTTGGCTGTGACGCCCCCACGGAGTACAATTTCATCAACCGCGGCATCAGCGGCAACCGCATCGTTGACCTTTACGCACGCATCAAGGCAGACATCATCAACCTGAAGCCCGACGTGATGAGCATTCTGATCGGTGTCAACGACGTCTGGCACGAGATCGCACGTGAAAATGGTGTCGAAACGCCGAAGTTTGAGAAGATCTATTCGATGCTGATCTCCGAGATCAAGGCGGCACTGCCCGATATCAAGATCATCATTATGGAGCCCTTCGTGCTAGAGGGACCCGCAACGGCGGAGCGCATCGACGATTTCCGCACGGGTGTTGCCGAAAAGGCGGCGGTCGCAAGAAGGATCGCAAAGCGCCACCATCTGCCCTTCCTCTCTCTGCAGGACAAGCTTGATGCCGCGTGCGAGAAGGCACCCGCAACCCATTGGCTCGTGGACGGTGTGCATCCGACGCCGTTTGGCCACCAGCTGATCGCCGACGAATGGATCAAGATCTATAAGCGTCTGAGAAAATAAAAAGGGGAAAAGACCGCATATGTATCGGAAAACACGGTGCGTCCGCGATACCGATTCAAACGCGCTCTTTATCCACTACGGACGTGAGAATATCATGCGCTACAATATTCTCAACTACGGCTTCCCCGATGATGTTTCGGTTGAAAAAGCCGGCTTAAAAGAGCAAAGCACAACAGAGGCTGTCTCAAATTTGCATTTGAGACAGCCTCTGTTGTTTGATGAAGGGCTCGTCAGATTTTGTGGGGTGAGCAAATCAAAACCTCACCGTGTGATGCTTTGATGTCGCGAAGTCCAACCAAGTGCGAGCAGGCAGAGCCGAGATTTACGAGGCGACAGACCGCGACACACGACTCGGACAGGGCAGTTCCTCGTTTTCGATCCGAAGGTATATAACATGCTCCGAGAGATCGAAAACGGCGAAAGAAAATGGCATTTTATCATTTCCTTTTTCGCCATTTTTAGTTTTTCCCAGAGGTTACAGCCCCTTTTTTATGTATACCTTGTAGGATTTTTCTGTATCAATGACATGCGCCAGGTGCATCACGCGCGCCTCGGGCGGCGGCAGCTGCATATAGTCCTCGCCGTAGCGCAGGCGCAGATAGGTCTCCTTATCCTTCACACAGCTGTACGGCTTGCCCTCAAAGAGGATCGTATCGTACTCGTCGAACAGAGAGATCGGGAACAGATGCTCCTTGTTGCAATCGTCGGCAACGGTGTACTCACCGTGGCTGTGCTTTTGATTGAGCGCCTCGTGCCACGCGTTTGCGCGGTAGCGACCGACAAGGCGGCTGAACGGCAAAACGAGCAGCGAGCGCAGATTCTTCAGCCGCGTCTTATAGGTCATATGCGGCATATAGTCGCGTGAGAGAAGCATATAGAGCTTCGCACGGCGGCGGAGCCTTTTTGCCGCCTCCGCCCCCTCGATGCGGTCGATCGGGAAAACGTCGAGCGAGAAGCCGAGGTCCAATCCCTTATTCTTCACATCGGATTTCAAGATCCACGCGGTGTTGCTGTTGCGGATCTTGATATAGTGGTCCTGCGTGTAGCGGTTCTTCGTAAAATGCTGCAGCACGTATCCCTCGGGTAAATAGTCCTGCCCGTGCGCGAGAAAGCGGTCGTAATCCGCACGCGGCATCAGCACGTCAACGTCGTCGTCCCACGG
>JAFTLE010000032.1 GCA_017452895.1 Clostridia bacterium | reverse complement strand
TATAAAGGATTGGCTGAAGAATAACGGATATTATGTAAATGAATCTCGGGTCTTTGACGATTGTGTTGGTTATCGTTGCAAACGTTATGGCTTGCAATATACTGTTTATATGTTTGCATACGGAAGATCGGCAACCGTGTATCTAGATGGCGAATATTGTAAAAAATTCGAAAATACGCAATTTTCCGAGAATAGCACGGTGCTTATCGTTTTTTTGCACGTAAAGAGATATCGGCGCGGAAATGAAATTGAATATAAGATTTTTAAAAGTGGCGAAAGTGAAAATCCCCAGATAGAGTTGTGGAAGCTGAATAAAGTGTCTGAGAAAACTATATTGCAATATTTCACTCGGGAAGAAATGATGGGTCGAATCAAGGAGTTGATATATGCATTTAATCATGATTCTCTTGACGTGTATGACTGTATCATTTGCGATAGCAACCCTTCTTTTCTTGGATATGGAGAATCCGGATATTCACTAAATAGTGCGTTTTACAGTTCTCTCAAGAGACTTCATGACAAATACGGAGATATGAAGTTGGGATATGTACGCTATAACGATGTGGTTTATAGTGCAGTTCCATATATTGAAGATTACGGCTTCTTTGGATTCAAAGTAAATAATGAGAATCAAATTCACGAGATTTATTCTTCTCCATTCAATGGTGGTGAAAGACCGGTTGAGGAGTTTATATATACTGACGAAAAAGAAGACGAGGATATGTATTCACATTATCCTTGTATCACCCATGTGTCAACTCTTCCGCCGGTAGAGACCGAACGCTTTGCTATTAAGGTTGTATTTGATAATGGAGAAGTTAAAAAATATGTGTTGCCAATAGAAGATGATCGTTCAAATGACGAAGCAATAAAATACCGCAATCACGTTTTTACGGATAAAATTTGGCAATCCGCTAAAGTCGTTGATAAGTTGACGAGTGAGGACAACAGGTATCCAAATAGAGGACAATCTATCATATTCAAAAACGAATTTTTCATATCAGCTTATTTATGTTACGCAAAAAGTGTTTCCTATATTGAACCTGTCGTGTGCAATGAAACTGTCTACGAGGACGAGAATTACAAACTTAACAGGTTGTGGAGATGGAACGTTAATTCTGTATATGAAGATGAAGAGACTGGTGTGATAAGGACGCTCGTTTCTGGAACAGCGTTTAATTATTACGGTGTTTCCACTTTTGGTACACGCGACGGAAAGAGATTGACAAGTCTTGATTTTGATTATATGACCAGCTTTAGTGAAGGATTTGCTTGCGTTGCAATATCTGGCAAGGGATATGGCTTTGTTGATGAGACCGGGAAAATAGTTATACCTACGATATATGAAAATGCAGATAGCTTCCAAAATGGAAAAGCTAAGGTGAAACGAAATGGTAATTGGTTTTATATCGATAAAACTGGCAAGGAGATTGAATTTGCTCCCGATTTGGAGCGCAAATATCAAGAGGTAGGAGAGATTTCCGAGGGGCTTTGCAAAGTTTCTACGTTAAAACTTCGTTTTATGGATCTTGCTTATCATTCAGATTACGAGAACATTGCAGGCGTTTGGGGTTATGTTGACGAAAATGGCAACGAGGTGATTTCACCGCAATATATCTATGCCAATGATTTTGAAAACGGAATTGCAATCGTTTGTAAAGGCAAGTGGACGATAGATAAAAAGTGGGACAATGAATGTAATACCGGAAGATACTGGACTGAGGTAGAGCTTTGGGGAGCCATAGACAAAAATGGAAATGAAGTGATTCCATTTGTTTTTGACGAGATTAAGTATTTTAACGATACAACAGACGTATTTATGGCACACCACGGTGGATGGGAAGAAGGTAAGTGGGGCGTTATTTCACGGACAGGTGAGTGGCTCGCAGATCCTGTGTTTGAAGATATTGATTACGAGTATCAGGATGGCTTGTTTGCGTTTTACAAGGAAGATAAGTGGGGAGATGATGTTCCGCTTGGCATTTACGACATTCATCAACACAAAGTTATATTTGAACCACAGTTTTATGATGTAAGTTTCAGAGATGATGGGTATTTAGAGGTTGAAGTTTTCGATGAAAAACTTGCACGCCGTATAGAAAAAATTATCGATTTAACAGGAACGGAATTGTTTCCATCGATTTATTCCTCTATACATGGTTGGAAAGAACCTTATGAGGTTGTAATTCGAGATGAAAACGGATCACGCCATGGTCTGATCGATAAGAATGGAAACATCCTCTTGCCTTGCAAGTATGATGTTTCGTGGAACGGTATATCTTATGAGAAAAAACTAATCATTGTTTCGCAAGACGGAAAGCAAGCAATGGTTGATTTTGACGACAATGTAATTATCCCTGCGAAGTATTATGAGATATACGGACTAAACAATCCGCTTCTTACAGTCCGTGATGGAGAAAAAGACAATTACAAGGAAGGCTTAGTTACCTATAATGGAACTGTGGTTATTCCACCCAACTATCATAGGATCAGTTGGTGTAAGGAAGGTCGCATAATTTGTTGTAACGATGGTAACTGCGAGATGTTGGAACTTATAATCAAACATCCAAATTGATACGCAGTAAACAAAGGAAAGGTGGTAATCGCAGCTTGCGATTGCCGCCTTAAAACTATCAGAAAACATCCCAAAACAATCTGAAATTCTCCACAAGTGGTCAAACATGGTCAAAGGCGAAAAATGGGCTTGTTCAACCCTCAAAGTAGGGAAGAACAAGCCCTTTCGTTATATCGCGAAAACGCAGGATTTCAAGAGATTTCGCGAGGATTTGCAAGAAAATAGGCATCGCTATTGACAAAATTGCCACATCCTTGCATCATTTGTTGCAAGGCAGGCGGTCAAAGTCGCGATGCCTATAAAAAATGTGAGTGTCCTTGCGGACACTCACACTGGTCTGAGTGACAAGACTTGAACTTGCGGCCTCTACCACCCCAAGGTAGCGCGCTACCAACTGCGCCACACCCAGATTCTGCGTTGCGGAGCATCGTTTGGGGTATCTCCGCAAATCCTTACAGATTATAGCACAAAGAATCTGACAAGTCAAGATGTTTTTAAAAAAAATTTATCTTTTTCGGTGTGGCGGCGAAATGCGCTGAAAAAAGCCTTTGAAAATGGGAAGGGTGGCGGCGTTTTTGAAGAAAGCGCACGAAATTTCCCGCCTCGCTCTGGACCAAACCGCGCGAACACGTTATGCTTTTTGTGAAAGCGAACGATGCGCCTTCGACACTTTCGTATTTTACAGCAAACAGGAGAGAGGCAATGAACACATCTGTATCTGTTAAGGATTTTGGCGCATATGGCGACGGCGTGCACGACGATCGCGCCACAATACAGGCGGCACTCGATAGCGGTGCTGTAGAGATTACGATCCCGCAGGGAATCTATCCCGTTGACTGCGTTTCTGAGGGCTTCGGCAGCTCGCCGCACAGCCTCAGCGTAACTTTGCTTGAAAGCCACGCAAGCGGTCTGGTTTTTCGCGACTTTCAATTTTCCCCCGCCGCCGACAGCGCGTGCATTGCGCTGATCGTCAGGAATCTGACCGATAGCGTCGTTTCCGCCGACGGCATTACGCACCCGATCACGGCGTCGCCTTAAAGCGGGTTTAGGGGATGCTTTTTAAAGCTCATTTTGATATCCATATTTATTTCTCCAATTGACTTTTTGTTCATTCTGTGCTATACTCATTTTAAACATTAATAAAGAATCAGTCTATATCATTCTATCCTATAAAATTTGCGAATTGTAAGGTGTTATATGTACGTACAAAGAGAAAGCTGTCACAAACGGATCAATCTGCTCCACCTTGCCTCCGACACGGCAAAATCGCTCTATTATTACGTCCAATGGGTGGGACATTTCATCACGCGCTCGGATTTTTACATCCGCCGCAGCGGGATCGAGAGCTACCTTCTCCTCTACACGTGTGAGGCGGGCGGCACCCTGATCTACGGGGGGCGCACCTATCAGCTTGGGGCGCGGAGCGTAGCCCTCCTCGATTGCCGCTGCCCACACGAATATTACCCGACGAACGACGGCTGGGACTTTAAATACGTTCATTTCAACGGTGCGAACTCGGACGCGCTGTACCGTAAGATCTGTGAGGACACCTGCGTTTTCGAGGTCGGTCGGGAGATTGAGGATCTCATCGACAGGATCCGCACCGCCGTCGCTGACGCTGAGGGAGAGGAGATTGCTTCCGCGCTCATCTATCGCATCCTGATGCGTCTTTCTAGGGACGGACAAAACGATGGCGATTGGCTGAAGGCAACGCTCTCCTACCTCTCCGAGCACTACGCAATGCCGATTACCGTGGAGGGGCTTGCCGACCGCGTCCATCTCTCACGCACCTATTTTTCGGGCGAGTTCAAGCGGCGCACGGGCAGGACTCCCCACGCGTATATCGAGGGTTATCGCGTTGAGGCGGCAAAGCGCCGTCTGGAGACAACGAACGACAGCATCGCCGCCATCGCCGCTGCCTGCGGCTTTTCCGACAGCGCGACCTTCATCCGCGCCTTCGGCAGGGCAGTTGGCGAAACGCCGCTGCAATATCGTCGGGCAAAGCAAAAAGCAATGTCGCCTGCCCCATAAGCCCCACGCTTTTTTCATTTTTCATCCGAAATTTTATTGACTTTGCCTTTGGTTTATGGTAAAATATTTTGGTTAAAGAAGGGAGCCACATCGTGAAAAAGATCCTCTGTTATATCAAGCCCCTTGATATCGTGATCTGTGCCCTCGTCCTTCTGTTTGCCCTCGTGCTCTTTCTTCTGACCGCCTTCGGGGATGCGGGGGCTGTCCTCTTCGTTTTTGCAAACGGCGAGCGCACCGAATACGCCCTTGACGTCGATCAGAGTCTTGAGATCAACGCCGACGGTCATACGCTGACCGTCAGGATTGAGGACGGTGCCGCGTGGGTCGTAACATCGACCTGCCACGACGCCACCTGCCGTAAGAAGGGACGCATTTCCCGCGCGGGTGAGACCGTGCTGTGTGCGCCCGCAGGCGTGCTTTTGCGCGTCGTCGCAAGGGGTGGGGGTGAGCTTGATGCGTCCGTCGGTTAAACGGCTGACACTTGACGCAATGCTGCTTGCCGCGGCACTGCTCCTGTCTTATATCGAGCATCTTCTCGTGCCCTACCTTTTCCTTCCGGGCGTGCATCTCGGGCTTTCCAACGTCGGCATTATGCTCGCATTCTTCTGCATCGGCCGCCTCGACGCGCTCTTGATCTCGCTTTTGCGCGTCCTCCTGATGGCGACCCTCTTCGGCAGCCTCTCATCCTTCCTCTTTTCGCTTTTTGGCGCCGTGCTTTCTTATCTTGTAATCCTTTTTCTCTCTTTTTTGGGGGCATGCGTGTCGCGCATCGGCGTATCGGTCGCCTCTGCCGCACTTCACGGCACGGGGCAGATCCTCGCCGCCGCGATCCTTTACGGTACGCTCGGCGTATTTGGCTATCTGCCGCTTTTGCTCGTGCTTTCGCTTCCGCTCGGAATTGCGACGGGATCTCTTTTGATCCTGCTTGAGGCACGAACCAAACAACTTTTGCGAGTTTAAGGAGTAGCTTGTGCGAAAAATTCTCTCATTCTTTCTCTGCCTTTGCCTTCTGCTTGCGTTTTTGGGATGCGCGTCCACACCGCTCACCGATAGTTTTTACGCGCTGAACACCGTCATCGACGTCACCCTGTCGCCGAAGGCGGGGGAGGATACTCTGAAGGCATTGCGTACGCGCACGCGCGCGCTTGAGACACTCTGCTCCCGCACCGATCCCGACGGTGCGCTGTATGCCCTCAATCACGGCGATGTAGCGCCGCCTGAGGAACTTTACGCACTGTTAACGCTCGCCTTGGAAATTGCCGCCGCAACCGACGGCGCGTTTGATCCGACCCTCGGCGCACTCGTTGAGGTTTGGCGCATCACGGACGAGTCGGCACCGATCCCGACCGAGCTTGAGGTTTCCGCCGCTAAGGAGCGATGCGGCTATCAAAAGCTCACGCTCGCAGACGGGCACTGCACCGCACACGGCGTTACGCTCGATCTTGGCGCGATCGCCAAGGGATATATTGCGGAGCGCCTCGTTGACGACCTGCTCGCCACCGATGTGCCTTACGGCATCCTCTGGCTTGGCGGTAACGTCGCCGTCTTCGGGCAAAAGCCCGACGGCGAGCCCTTCCGCATCGCGCTGGAGGATCCTCGCGGCGGGGAAGCACTCGGCTACTTCACCCTGACGGGTGAGCATTATATCTCGGTCTCGGGCGGATATCAGCGGCAGAAGACGGTCGACGGCGTGACCTACCATCACGTCTTTGACTCTGCCACGGGTTACCCGTCGGAAAGCGAGCTTTTATCGGTCGCCGTCATCTCGCAAAACGGCGTGCTTGCCGATGCGCTCTCGACCGCCCTTTTCGTAATGGGGGAGGATCGGGCACGCGACTTTTATGAAAACACCGACTATGAATTCTCAGCCGTGTTGGTCCGCGCTGACGGTAGCACGCTGACGATGGGTAAACCAAACTTTACAAAATACTCATAAGGAGTCCCAATGATACAGGTCAACAACGATGCCGCATATACCTCTGCCGTCGCTTGGGTGCAGGCGGAGAACCGCACTCTCGCGCAGCGTGGCGCGGCACCGCGTTATCACGTCATCACCTTCGGCTGCCAGCAGAATGAGGCGGACAGTGAGCGCATTCGCGGTATGGCGGAGCAGATGGGCTACCTTCCCGCGAAGGGGCCTGAGGATGCGGCGCTGATTGTGATCAACACCTGTGCGATCCGTGAGCACGCCGAGCTACGCGCGCTTTCGGTCATCGGCAGATGCAAAAAGATCAAGGAGCGTGACCGAAGCGTGGTCATCGGCGTTTGCGGCTGTATGACGGCGCAGGAACGCCGCGTGGAGCAGCTAAAGCGTAGCTACCCCTACGTCGATTTCACGCTGGAGCCCTGCTCGATGCATCTTTTGCCGCAGGCGGTCGCCTCGGTCAGACGCGACCACCGCCGCCGCTTCTTGCTTGGCGAGGGAGTGCTTGAGGCAGTTGAGGGAATGCCGATTGTCCGTAGCGCGCGCCACCGCGCCTACGTCAGCATTATGTACGGCTGTAACAATTTCTGCTCCTACTGCATCGTGCCCTACGTGCGCGACCGTGAGCGTAGCCGTGACAGCGGCGAGATCATAAATGAGGTCCGCACGCTGATCGCGAAGGGCGCGCGCGATATCACCCTGCTTGGGCAAAACGTCAACTCCTACCGCGGGGATTGCGATTTCCCGGCGCTTCTGTCCCGCCTTGACGCGCTGGAGGGCGACTTTGTTCTGCGCTTTATGACGAGCCATCCGAAGGATGTCTCCGACCGCCTGATCGAGGTGATCGCGGGCGGACGGCATATCGCCCCGCATTTTCATCTTCCTGTACAGTCGGGAAGCGACCGCATCCTTGCGCGGATGAACCGTCACTACGACCGCGCGCGCTATCTTGCAACCGTAGAGAAGCTGCGCCGCGCGATGCCCGATATCGCGATCACAAGCGACGTGATCGTAGGCTTCCCTGGGGAGACCGAGGAGGAGTTTTCCGACACGCTCTCGCTGATCGATGCGGTCGGCTTCGATATGATCTACTCCTTCATTTATTCGCCGCGAAAGGGCACGCCCGCCGCGGAAATGGAGGATCAGATCAGCGACGAGGTGAAGGGCGAGCGGATGCGCCGCCTCCTTGAGGTCGCTGATGCCGCCGCGCTTGCAAGAGCGAAGCCCTACGAGGGCAAGACGCTCCGCGTCCTTGTCGACGGAGAGAGCAAAAACGGTGCCGACGGTATGTATAGCGGCCGCACCGACCAAAATAAGCTCGTGCATTTCGCGGCAACCCCCGAGGATGTCGGGCAGTTCCGTCTTGTACGCGTCGAACGCGCTGACGGCTACGCGATGCACGGACAAATCATCAGAGAATCATAAAAAAGTGAGGATATAAAAATGACAGTTATCGAACTTGCACAAGCACTCGGCGAGGGGATCAAGCAGGATCCGGTTATGCTCGCCTACAACGAGGCAAAGAAGGCGTACGAGGAAAACGCGGAGATTCAGGGCTCTCTCGTCGAATACAACGCACAGCGCAAGGCGCTCGGTGAGGAATTCACGAAGGAGATTGAAAAGCAGGATAAGATCATGATCGAAATGATCCAGAAAAGAGTCGACGAGCTCTACGTCTTCGTCAGCGAGCATCCTGTTTTTCTTGCCTTTATGGAGGCACAGGCAAAATTCAACGAGCTGATGAAATCGGTCAACTCCGAGATCAGCTTCGTCGTGTTCGGCGAACGCCCCTGCACGCACGATTGCTCGACCTGTCACGCGGATTGTAGCTCTAAAAAGTAAAACGGAGGCAGTATGGCTGAGGTTGTCGAATCGGTCGCTGAGCTGACCGAGGTAACCCCTATGATGCAGCAGTATCTTGACGTCAAGAAGGACTATAAGGACTATGTGCTGATGTACCGTCTTGGGGATTTTTACGAAATGTTTTTTGAGGATGCGGTCAAGGTATCTCGCGAGCTTGAGCTGACCCTGACGGGGCGCGATTGCGGAAACGGCCGCCGCGCCGCAATGTGCGGCGTTCCCTTCCATAAGGCGGATCTTTATATCGGAAAGCTCGTTGAGCGCGGCCATAAGGTCGCGGTCTGTGAGCAGACCGAGGACCCGTCGCAGGCAAAGGGACTCGTACGGCGTGAGGTCATTCGCGTCGTCACCCCCGGCACCGTTACCGACGGCTCGATATTGAACGATCGCTGTAACAATTTCCTTGCCGCGCTCTCCTATGCGGGCAAGGAGATCGGTCTTGCCTTCGCAGACGTATCGACAGGACAGATTTACGCCACCGTGATCGCGGGCGACGACGTAGGCACCCGCCTTCGTAACGAGATCGGTGCTTACGCACCGAAGGAGATGCTCCTTGATGTATCCCGCGCCGCAATGCACGAGATTGCCGATTTTGCCGAGCAGACCTTCGGCACGCTCATCACTGACGGCCGCGCCATCCTGTTTGACGAAAACGATGCGGCGCGCGCCATCGCAGAGATCACTCCCGACCGCCGCTACGAATCGGTGTCGCTCTTGCGCTCGGTCGGCGCGCTTCTCGCCTACATAAAGGAGACCCAGATGTGCAGCGCCTCCTTTATCAAAGAGATCAACGTCTACACCGACGGACAGTATATGGAGCTCGACCTCAACACACGCCGTAATCTTGAGCTTGTGGAGACGATGCGCAGCAAGGAAAAACGCGGCTCGCTTCTGTGGGTGCTCGATAAGACCGAGACCGCAATGGGTGCCCGTCTTCTGCGCTCCTTTGTGCTGAAGCCGCTCCTCGATCCCGCCGCGATCGGCTGGCGACAGCGTGCCGTCGGCGAGCTTTGTGAGAGCTTTCTTCTGCGTGAGGAGCTGCGCGCAAACCTCGCGCGCGTGCTCGACCTTGAACGATTGACCGCACGCGCCGTCTACGGCACCGCAAGCCCGAAGGACCTGCACGCGATCTTGCAGAGCATTTCGGTCCTGCCCGAGATCTGCCGTCTGCTTGCCGATTGCCACTCGCCGCGCCTGTCCGAGATCCGTGACGGAACCGACCCGCTAAGCGATATTTATGCGCTTTTGTCGGCATCGCTCGTTGACGAGCCGCCCTTTTCGGTACGCGATGGCGGCATCATCCGCGACGGCTACAACGCCGACGTTGATCAGCTGCGCGGCATCAAGACCAGCGGCAAGGGCTGGATCGAGCAGATCGAAGCGCGTGAGCGTGAGGCGACGGGCATCAAGACCCTACGCATCAATTACAATAAGGTGTTCGGCTACTACATCGAGGTGACGAAGTCGCTGATCGATCAGGTTCCCGACCGCTACGTCCGCAAGCAGACCCTGACGGGCTGTGAGCGTTACATTACCGAGGAGCTCAAGAATATGGAGACCACGGTGCTCGGCGCTGAGGACAAGCTGAACTCCCTTGAGTACACCCTTTTCAACGAGATCAGACAGAAAATTGCAGAGCAGAGCGCACGCATTCAGGCGACCGCCTCCTGCATCGCGGAGCTTGACGTTTATCTTTCACTTGCCGACGTGGCGGTGAAGAATCACTACGTCTGCCCCGAAATTCTGCCCGACAATCGCATCCTCATCAAGGACGGACGGCACCCCGTGGTCGAGCGCTTCGTCACCGACCGCTACTTTGTGCCGAACGATACCACCCTTGATACGGGCGCCAACCGATTGATGCTCATCACAGGCCCCAATATGGCGGGTAAATCGACCTATATGCGTCAGGTCGCGCTGATTTCCGTGATGGCGCAAATCGGCTCCTTCGTTCCCGCGCGTGAGGCATCGCTCGGCATCGTCGATAAGGTCTTCACCCGCGTGGGTGCCTCCGACGATCTTGCCTCGGGTCAATCCACCTTTATGCTGGAGATGAACGAGGTCGCGCATATTCTCGACTCCGCCACTGACCGCTCGCTGATCGTATACGATGAGGTCGGGCGTGGCACCAGCACCTTCGACGGTATGAGCATCGCGCGTGCCGTCGCGGAATACACCCTTGAAAGAATCGGCGCAAAGACCCTCTTCGCCACGCACTACCACGAGCTGACTGTGATGGAGGAGGAATTTTCGGGTGTCGTCAACTACAACGTCGCCGCCAAAAAGCGCGGGGACAGCATCACCTTCCTTCGCAAGATCGTCCGCGGTGCCACCGACGATAGCTACGGCATCGAGGTTGCAAAGCTTGCGGGTGTTCCAAGCAGCGTAGTGAAGCGTGCGAAGGAGATCCTTGCGAGCATCGAGGACGGCACCGCTTGTAAACCTGCGGTTGTCAAAAAGGAGATAGATGAGCCCGATATGCTCAGCGTTTTGGCATCTGATGAGGCAAATGCCGCCGCTGACCGCATTCGTGCGCTCGACCTTAACACCCTCACGCCGATCGAGGCGCTGAACTTTATTTTCGAACTGAAAAAGCTTTTGAATACGGAAAGGTAAATATGGGAAAGATCAACGTTCTGTCCTTTGACGTTGCCAACCTGATCGCCGCCGGAGAGGTGGTCGACCGCCCGGCATCCGTCGTAAAGGAGCTGCTTGAAAACGCCATTGACGCGGGTGCTACCGCCGTCACCGTAGAGATCCGTCACGGTGGGGTCAGTATGATCCGCGTTGCCGACAACGGCTGCGGCATTGAGCCGGAGGATCTGCCTGTCGCCATCAAGCGACACGCTACGAGCAAGATAAAGGAGGCAGACGACCTCGCCTCGATTATGACCCTCGGCTTCCGTGGGGAGGCGCTTGCTGCCATCGCCTCGGTTTGTCAGATGCACATTATTACGAAGCCGAAGACACGCGATATGGGTATGATGCTCGTATCCGAGGGCGGCCGCGTCACCGAGATTACCGAGATCGGCTGTGCCGACGGTACGACGGTCACGGTTGAAAATCTGTTCGGTAACGTCCCCGCACGCCGTAAATTCCTCAAAAAGGACGTCACCGAGGCAATGGCAGTATCCGCCGTCGTCGAAAAGGTGGCAATGTCGCGCCCCGATATCGCGCTTACCCTCATCAGCGACGGGGGCACGCGCTTTTCCACCGCAGGGGACGGCAAGCTTGAAAACACCCTCTACGCCCTCTTCGGGCGTGAGTTTGCCACGCGTCTGCTCCCCGTTACGGGTGAGCTTGACGGTATTCGCGTCACGGGCTTCATCGGACGGCCTGATTTCGTGCGCAACAACCGCAACTATCAGAACACCTTTATCAATTCGCGCTACGTCAAGAGCAAGACCGTTATGGCGGCGGTAGAGCGTGCGTTTACCTCCTTCATCGCCCCCGAACGCTTCCCGATCGCGGTGCTTTTTCTGACGCTTGACCCCGCCGCGGTCGATGTCAATGTCCACCCAGCGAAGCTGGAGGTCAAATTCTCCGACGAGCGTCCCGTCTTCGAGGTCGTTTATTACGCCGTGCGCTCG
Source organism: Clostridia bacterium (assembly GCA_017452895.1). Taxonomy (GTDB): domain Bacteria; phylum Bacillota; class Clostridia; order Oscillospirales; family CAG-272; genus UBA1740. Next base: position 1,056 of record JAFTLE010000032.1, on the reverse strand, counting down.
GCGCTGGAGGAAAGCACCGAACGCCCCGAAATGCATATCAAAACCGAAAAACGCCCCGCCATCGGCGCCTTCGTACCGATCGGCGGCGCGCCGAAGGCAGAGCAGACCGACCTCGGTGCGTGGCTGAAGCTGAAGGGTGCAACGGCTCGTCCCGTCGAGACCGTCAAGGTCACGCCGCCCCCCGCCGCAACGGAGAAGCGAAAAGCCGAGACCTCCTACCGCACTGACTATCAGAGCGTGTACGAAAAAATAGAGCAGGCCGCGACAAAAACCCCCGTGCCCGAGACCGTCAGGGTCGCATCCCCCCTTCCGACTCCGCCGCGCGCGGTATCGAAGGAGCCGACGGAGCCCGAGGTGTCGCTTCCGCTTTACCGCCTGATCGGTGAGGCGTTTGATTGCTACGTGATCGTCGAGCTTGACGGCGAGCTGCTCTTGATCGACAAGCACGCGGCGCACGAGCGCATCCTCTTCGAGCAATTGAAGGAAAATATGAAAAAGGACGGTCGCATCGCCTCACAGACGCTCCTTCTTCCCATTCGGGTAAGACTGAGCGAGGCGGAGTCTGCCGCCGCCATCGAATACAAAAATGAGATCGAGTCGGTCGGCTTCCTCTACACGCTTGACGGCAGTGGGGCAGAGATTTCGGCACTGCCCGATGCTATCACGCCAGCCGACGCGGAAATGCTGTTTATCAAAATGGCAGACGAGCTTGCAAGCGGCACGGGCAATCCCGCCGTCACGGAAGCTGTGCGTCGTGAGAAGGCGCTTTATCAGATCGCCTGCAAGGGCGCAATCAAGGGCGGCCGCGTGTATAGCACGGAAACGCTGCGCTGGCTCGTTGAAAAGCTTCTTCGTATGCCCGACGTGACCTGCTGTCCCCACGGACGGCCCGTCGCCTACCGCCTGACGAAAAGCGAGCTTGACCGCCAATTTGAAAGAATCTGAGGATACAGTATGTTTGAAGTCATCAAAACCGTAGGAAAGGCTCGCCGCGGGCGGATGCAGACCGTCCACGGAGTCATCGAGACCCCCGTCTTTATGAATTTCGGCACCAGC
>JAFTLE010000031.1 GCA_017452895.1 Clostridia bacterium | reverse complement strand
GCCTCTTCCTCGGTCACGGAGATTACGTCGTCGGCAAGCGAGCGATCAAAGTTGGCGGGAATGAAATTCGCGCCGATGCCTTGCAGACCGTGTGCGCCTGCGCGGCCCATCGAGATCAGCGGTGAGGAGGCAGGCTCGACAGCGACTGCCTTCAAAAGGGGCAGGTGCTTTTTGAGATAGCTTGCCGTACCTGTGAAGGTGCCGCCCGTGCCGATGCCGGCGACAAAGATATCCACTACGCCCGCTGTGTCCTCAAGGATCTCGGGACCGGTTGTGGCACGGTGTGCGGCGGGGTTGGCGGGATTGTCAAATTGGGCGGGAATAAAGGAGCCCTCAATCTCCCGCGCCAGCTCCTCGGCTTTTTCGATCGCACCCTTCATACCAAGCGCGCCGGGGGTCAGTACAATCTCAGCACCGTAAGCCGCAAGCAGAGCGCGGCGCTCAACGCTCATTGTGTCGGGCATCGTCAGGATTACGCGATAGCCGCGCGGCACGCCGATGGCGGCAAGGCCGATGCCCGTGTTGCCGCTGGTCGGCTCGATGATGGTTGCGCCGGGCACAAGCAGACCTCTTGCCTCGGCATCTAAGATCATCGAAAGGGCAACGCGATCCTTCACACTGCCTGCGGGATTGAGATATTCCAGCTTTAAAAGAATTTTAGCGTCGGGGCTTTCCGCGCGGTTATAGCGCACGGGCTCAAACAGCGGGGTGCCCCTACCAATTCCGAAATACTGCGATAATACATCATGTTACCTCTTGAAAAGGGAAGTGATTTTATTATACCATTCTTGATTGTGTGGTGTCAAGCGCCAAAAAAGCAAAAGGACGCCCCAAAGGGCGTCCGTAATTGCCGCAAGGACTTAAGCCATTGCGTTCAGCTTTTTGGTAAACTGGCTCTTCTTGCGAGCAGCAGCATTCTTGTGCATGATACCACGAAGCACAGCCTTGTCGATCTTCTTGACAGCGGCCTTGTAGGTTTCCTTAGCAAGCTCGATATCGCCTGCGGCGACTGCAGCCTCGTACTTCTTCATTTCGGTCTTCAGCTGGGTGCGGAACATTTTGTTCTGCAGAGTCTTCACAGAAGTAACCTTAACACGCTTTTTTGCACTCTTGATATTCGGCAAATTCTTCACCCCCCTTTAAATTTTGTGCGGTTTGCACGACGGCGCCTGAGAGGGTGCGCTGTCGCAATCGTCCATACATTGATGTATTTTAACATACCCGACGGGAAAATGCAAGGGCTTTTTCAAAAAAAATCAAAATATTTTTTCGCAAAATGGAAAAAACTTTCAAAAAACTTCAAAAAAGCTCTTGACAAGCAGGTGGAACTTTGCTATAATATTAAACTGCATTATAATTGCAAATTATGCCCTTTTTTAGGTAATTTGCAAGACTTCATACCGATATATTTATAACGCGATATGTCGGTATATCCGGTCCTTTCCACCGACGGGCGAAGAGGACACATCTTGGAATGGAGTGATAACATGGTCAATGTCAAAGAGCACAAACTCGGACAGAACACGAGAATGAGTTTCTCGAAGTCGCGCTACTCGCTCGAGCTGCCCAACCTCGTCGAAATTCAGACGAAATCCTTCAAGTGGTTTCTTGAAGAGGGCTTGCGCGAGGTACTGCGTGACGTTTCTCCCGTGACCGACTTTTCGGGCAACCTGTCGATCGAATTCCTTTCGTACTCGATCGATCAGAAACCGAAGTACACGGTCGAGGAATGCAAAGAGCGCGATGTCAACTATGCGGCGCCCCTGCGTGTACATGTCCGTCTGACCAACAAGCAGACCGGCGAGGTGCAGGAATCCGACGTCTTTATGGGCGAGATCCCGCTGATGACCGAAACCGGTACCTTTGTCATCAACGGTGCCGAGCGCGTAATCGTTTCGCAGATTATCCGTTCGCCCGGTATGTACTACGCTTCGGCAATCGATAAGATGGGCAAGCGCAGCTACACCGCGCAGATCATCCCTTACCGCGGCGCTTGGCTTGAGTTCGAGACCGACAGTAACGGCGTGTTCTACGTCCGTATCGATAAAAACGGCAAGCTGCCCGTTACCACACTGATCCGTGCGCTTGGTGCTCTGGGAGACAAGCCCATGATCGAGACCCGCGAGGATATCTGTGCGATCTTCGGGGAAGAGGAGCGCCTGCACGCCACCTTCGAGAAGGACGAGGCAGAGAAGAGCGCTGCTCGCAACCGCACCTCGGCAGGTCAGGAGGCACTGAAGGAGATTTACAAGAAGCTCCGTCCCGGTGAGCCCCCTGTGGTAGAGGCGGCACAGAAGCTGCTTTCCGACATCCTCTTTGATAACCGCCGCTACGATATCGCAGCAGTCGGTCGCTACAAGTTCGACAAGAAGGTCGCACTTGCCGAGCGCATCGAGGGCCGCACCCTTGCCGATGCCGCCGTCAGCCCCATCACGGGCGAGGTCGTGTTCGAGGCAGGGAAGACCCTGTCGCACGAGGATGCTCTTGCCGTCGAGCGCGCCGGTATTAACGAGGTCGTGATCGTCCTTGCCGACGGCGAGCGCGTGAAGGTATTCTCCAACAATACCATCGAGTCCGAGTGCCTGCTCGGCTACGATCTGAAGGATTGCGG
>JAFTLE010000030.1 GCA_017452895.1 Clostridia bacterium | reverse complement strand
GAGAAGGGCTTGCCGCCGAAGACCTCCTCCAGCGTGTCGGACAGACGCGTCTTGAAAAGCGAGGAGGGAAGCGCGATATGTACCGTCAGGATCAGATACTCTAAAAATCCGTTGCCACGCACAGCACCCTCCGCCTTCGCCGCGCCAACGCATCGGTGACGGCAGATCACGTCGCTGATCCAGCGGATCTCGGCACGCTCGTCCGAATGACGCTCGATCGCGCGCGTGATCGCAAGTGCCGCCATTGAGGTGATCAGACCGCACCGCCCCGCGTGTAGGACAGGGCGCAAAAGCACGCTGATCGAAACACCACCGCTTTTGTTCATCCTGACATGCGACAGGCTCCGTCTTTTGCGACGGTCCGTGTGCGACACCGTGGCATAACGCTCGGGAACACCCTCCCGCGCAAGCTCGCGGATCGCAGTCTCCGTGCAAACGTTCGGCTTCAGCATCTGCATCGAAATGACGTGTCCGCGATGGCTTTTGAGCGTTTTCACGTTCTCGCGGATCTGTTGCTCGTTCATAATACCTCCGAGGGGTAATTAGTATGCCTTCCCCCAGTATACGAGTGTCTTCGCAGGCTTGCCGCAGCAGACGCATTTGTCGCCGACAGGCTCTGCGTCAAAGGGCATACAGCGTGAGGTCACGTCTGCCTTCTCCTTGAGTGCCAGCTCACATTCAAGCTCGCCGCACCACATCGCGCGGATGTATCCGCTCTTCTCGGCGGCAATGCCGATCAGCTCGTCAAGGGTCGTTGCGGTATAGGTGCGCTCCTCGCGGTTCTTCGATGCCTTCTCGTAAAGGGCAAGGGTCAGTGCCTCCATCTGCTCGGTGACGGTCTTTTCCACGTCGTCAAGCGAAACGAAGAGCTTTTCACGGTTATCACGGCGTACGATCACGCAGGAGTTGTTCGCAAGATCGCGCGGACCGATCTCCACGCGCAGCGGAACACCCTTCATCTCATACTCCGCAAACTTCCATCCGGGACTGTTGTCGCTGTCGTCCACCTTCACACGGGCAACCTTGGAAAGACGGTCGCGCAGCGCGTACGCGGCGTCAAGCACGCCCTCCTTGTGCTGCTGCACGGGAACGATCACGACCTGAATCGGCGCGACCGCGGGCGGCAGAACGAGTCCGCTGTCATCGCCGTGCGTCATAATGATACCGCCGATGATACGGGTCGATACACCCCAGGAGGTCTGGTGGCAATACTTCAGCGTGTTGTCGCGGTCAAGATACTGAATGTCAAACGCGCGTGCAAAGCCGTCGCCGAAGTTGTGCGACGTACCGCCCTGCAGGGCCTTGCCGTCGTGCATCAGCGCCTCAACGGTGTAGGTCGCCTTCGCGCCCGCGAACTTTTCCTTATCGGTCTTACGGCCGCGCAGCACAGGCATACCGAGATCCTTCTCAAAGAAGTCGGCGTACACGTTCAGCATCTGCAGGGTCTCTGCCTCTGCCTCCTCTGCCGTCGCGTGCATCGTGTGCCCCTCCTGCCAGAGGAATTCACGGCTACGCAGGAAGGGGCGCGTCGTTTTCTCCCAACGGACGACGCTGCACCACTGGTTATACAGCTTCGGCAGGTCGCGGTAGGAGCGGATGATATTTGCGTAATGCTCGCAAAAGAGCGTCTCGGAGGTCGGACGGACGCAAAGGCGCTCGGTCAGGCGCTCAGAGCCGCCGTGCGTGACCCACGCAACCTCGGGCGCAAAGCCCTCAACGTGCTCCTTCTCCTTGTTGAGAAGCGACTCGGGGATAAACATCGGCATATAGACGTTCTCGTGCCCCGTTGCCTTAAAGCGCGCGTCAAGCAAGCGCTGGATATTCTCCCAGATCGCATAACCGTAGGGGCGGATGATCATACACCCCTTCACGCTCGAATAATCAATCAGATCGGCCTTCTTTACAATGTCGGTGTACCACTTCGCAAAATCCTCGTCCATCGAGGTAATTTGCTCGACCAATTTCTTTTCTGCCATTTTTCTCTCCTGAAATCACAAAAATAATATTCCTAAATATTATATATCACAACCTAAAAAATGTCAAGCGTTTCTTTTTTCATTTTCTTTTTAAAAAATGAAAGATTTTTAAAGAAAATTTGCAAAATCCCTTGCAAAATGCTGCAAAAAAGGGTATAATATCGGGGTAACGAAAAAACGGGATGCAATATTGAAGCTTTAAATATTCAAAAATCCCCTGAAGGAGACAAAAATGCAATACACCGCGATGGATAAGGCAGAGCTGCAAAGACAGAAGAATGCCGTCACGGAACAGTATGACGCCTATAAGGCAGAGGGACTCGCGCTCGATCTTTCGCGCGGAAAGCCCTCGGCAGAGCAGCTTGCGCTTTCCATGCCGATGCTGAATCTGCCGATGGAGAAGGAGGACTGCATTGCGGAGAACGGCTTCGACTGCCGTAACTACGGCTTGCCCGACGGTGTGCCCGAAATGCGCCGCGTATTCTCCGAGATCACGGGTCTGCCCGCCGAAAACATCCTCATCGGCGGCAACTCCAGCCTCAATTTAATGTATAACACCATCGTCTACTCCCTGCTTTACGGCACGGTCGATTCGCCCCGTCCGTGGATCAGAGAGGAGAAGGTGCGCTTCCTTTGCCCCGTCCCGGGCTACGACCGCCACTTCGGCATCTGTGAATCGCTCGGCATTGAGATGATCACCGTCCCGATGAACGCGGACGGACCCGATATGGACGCGGTTGAGGCACTTGTTGCCGCCGACCCCTCGATCAAGGGTATGTGGAACGTGCCGAAATACTCGAACCCCACGGGCATCACCTACTCCGACGCCGTGGTCGACCGCCTTGCGAAAATGAAGACCGCCGCCCCCGACTTCCGCCTTTTCTGGGACAACGCCTATATCGTCCACGATCTCGGGAATACGGGCGACTCGCTTCTTGATATCTTCGCAACGAGCAAGAAATACGGAACCGAGGATCGCGTCTACTACTTCACCTCGACCTCGAAGGTCACCTTCCCGGGTGCGGGCGTTGCCATCTTCGCCGCATCGGAAAAGAACCTCGCACAGATCCGTAAGATCATCAACGTGCAGACCATCGGCCACGATAAGCTCAATCAGCTCCGCCATGTCAAATTCCTCTCGGATAAGGAAGCCGTGCACGCGCAAATGATGCGCCACGCAGAGATTTTGCGCCGCAAATTCTCGATCGTCCTCGACACGCTTGAATCCGACCTCGGCGACCTCGGCATTGCGGAATGGACGCGCCCCGTCGGCGGCTACTTCGTCAGCTTCGACGCGCTCGACGGCTGTGCGACCCGCATCTACGAGCTTTGCAAAAACGCAGGCGTCACCCTGACCTCGGTCGGCGCGACCTTCCCCTACGGTAAGGACCCCTGCGACAAAAACCTGCGCCTCGCCCCCACCTTCCCCTCGGACACAGATCTTTCGAAGGCAATGAAGGTGTTTACCACCGCAGTCAAGCTCGCCTCGATCGAAAAGCTTCTGTAAACCAAAAACGCTCGGCATATGCCGAGCGTTTTATTTTGTTACTTCGTCAGATCGAAACCGACAGAGCCTGCTTCTTTTCAGCCGACTCAAACGCCCCCTCCATCACCTGCATCACGCGGCGGATCTCGCCCGGCTTGATCAGCATCTCTGCCTTGCCGTCGATCGCGGCGGTGAAGTTGCGGTAGAAGTCGTGTACGTCGGAGGTGGGACGCGTCCACTCGAAGGTGTCAACCGTCACCTCGTCGCGCGGTGCCATCGTTTTGGTGATACCTGCGGCGGTCTGTACGGGAAGCACTTCGTTCTCGTGCCAATACTTGCACTTGACGACCTGCATATTCTTCTGCCAATCCTCAATCATTGCCGTGCCCTTCTCAAACTGTGCGTAGAAGCGGGGCATTGCGATAAAGTTATAGGTACCGACCTCAACGAATGCGGTCTTGCCCGATGCGAAGGTGAGTGAGAGACGGAATCCGTCGTCCACCTCAGACTTCGTGATTGCGGTGGTCTCGCAGTAGATGCCCGTTACGGTATCGTTCGGGATCAGCTGCAGCATCTGGTCAATCAGATGCACGCCCCAGTCAAGGATCATACCGCCGCCGTACTGCTTCAGGCAACGCCAGTCGCTCGGGATTCCGCGTGAGCCGTGAATGCGCGATTCAATGCGGATCGGCGCACCGATCTTCCCGGATGCGATCAGCTCCTTGACTGCAAGGAAGTCAACGTCCCAACGGCGGTTCTGATGCACGGTAAAGAGTCCCTTTGCTGCCTTTGCCGCGTCAAGCATTTCGTCAAGTGCCGCAACCGACATCTCAACGGGCTTCTCGCAGACGACGTGCTTGCCTGCCGCAAGGGCACGGATCACAAGATCCTTATGTACGTCATTCGGTGTTGCGATCGTGACGATATCAACTGCGGGATCCGCGAAGATCTCGTCAGCCGAGCCGTATGCCTTGATCCCGCGGGAGCGCGCAAGCTCACATCTCTCGGGCTTGATGTCGTAAACACCGACGAGAGTCAAAACGTCACTCTTCAGCGCGTGCATTGCGTGCCAGCCGCCCTGACCGCCGTAACCGATGATTGCAATATTCTTTTTCATAGTAATACCTCTTTTATGGCTTGAAAAGCCAAGCTTTACTCTTATCATTATATACGATAGATGCGCTAAAATCAAGCCCTTTGCCCGATTTTTTGGAAAAAACAGCGTTTTTTCACGTCTTTTTTCTGTAAGTCCATAATAATTCCGCGCTTTCGGAATGCAAATGGGTTTTTCACAAAAAAAGATGGACAAAAACGACCTTTTGTGGTAAAATAAAAGCGTAAAACATAAAAGGAGTCCGCTATGGATATCAAAACCGCCAAAGCGAAAATAGACACCCTGCGTGAAACGCTCGATTATCACGCACGCCTTTACTATGTCAACGACGCCCCCGAGATTTCGGATGCCGAATATGATGCTCTTTTCCGTGAGCTTTTGGAGCTGGAGGCGGAATTTCCCGCGCTCGACAGCTCCGATTCTCCCACCCACCGCGTCGGCGGTATGGTGCTCGATAAGTTTGAGAAGGTCACCCACACCGTAAAAATGGGCAGCCTCTCCGACGTCTTTTCGATGGAGGAGCTTGAAGAATTCACCGACCGTATAGAAAACGCGGCCGACGCCCCCTTCTTTTCGGTCGAGCCGAAGATCGACGGACTCTCGGTCAGCCTGATCTATGAAAACGGCAAATTCGTCCGCGGTGCCACGCGTGGGGACGGTGAGGTTGGTGAGGACGTTACCGAAAACCTTCGCACGGTCCGCACGATCCCCCTGACGCTTCCCGAGCCGATCCCCTACTTCGTCGTTCGCGGTGAGGTCTATATGCCGCGCCGCGTTTTTGACGCACTCAACGAGGAGCGCGAGGCGCTGGGTCAGCCCCTCTTTGCCAATCCGCGCAACGCCGCCGCAGGCTCGCTCCGTCAGCTGGATACGAGGATCGCGGCATCCCGCCGCCTTGACATCCTCGTGTTTAACCTGCAGGAGGGTAGCCTTTATACCGACGGCAGAGCTCTCGCAACGCATAGCGAAACGCTCGACCGGCTTGAGGCGCTCGGCTTCCACGTTCTCCCCCACAGAAAAACCGTGCAGGGCTACGACGCCGTTTCTGCGCACGTTGCGCATCTTGGCGAGATGCGTAGCGATCTGCCCTTTGATATGGACGGCGCAGTCGTTAAGATCGACGATCTTTCCCTACGCGTGAAGATCGGCGAGAATACCAGCACCCCCAAATGGGCGGTCGCCTATAAATATCCCCCCGAGCAAAAGGCAACGAAGCTGCTTGCCATCACGGTCGCCGTCGGCAGAACGGGCGTTCTCACCCCGACAGCCGAGCTTGCGCCCGTCCGACTTGCGGGCAGCACCGTCGCCCGCGCGACTCTGCACAATATCGGCTACATCCGTGAAAAGGATATCCGCATCGGTGACACCGTCCTCGTTCAGAAGGCGGGCGATATCATCCCCGAGATCGTCGAGTCGGTCAAGGGCGAGCGCACGGGCGGGGAGCGGATTTTTGAAATGCCCGCTGTCTGCCCTTCCTGCGGTCATCCCGTCGTGCAGGATGGGGAAGGGAGCGGTGCCGCCGTCCGCTGCACCTACGCGGGGTGTCCCGCGCAGACCGCGCGCGGCATCATCCACTACGCCTCGAAGGGTGCGATGAATATAGACGGCCTCGGTCCTGCTGTAATCGCCCTGCTTCTTGAGGCAGATCTCATTCACGATGCCGCCGACCTCTATACCCTTACGGCAGAGCAGATCGCACCGCTGGAGCGTATGGGTGAGAAATCCGCGCAGAATCTGATCGCCGCGATCGAAGCCTCAAAATCCGCAGGACTTGAGCGGCTCCTCTTTGCCCTCGGCATCCGTCAGGTCGGTGAGGTCGCCGCCGCCGCGATCGCCGCGCGCTTCGGCACGCTTGATGCGGTCATGACCGCATCCTACGAGGACTTTTCTGCCATCGACGACGTTGGTGAGATCACCGCCTCAAACCTTGTTGAATTCTTCGCCGATGAAGCTACGCGCGCTCTCATCGACCGTCTCGTCGCGGCGGGCGTCAGCACCGCGGCGGTCGCCGCCGCCCCCACCGCCGACACCCTTGCAGGTCTCATCTTCGTCCTCACGGGTACCCTACCCACCGTGACGCGCGACGAAGCGGGCAAAAAGATCAAGGCAGCAGGCGGCAAGGTCGTCTCCTCGGTCTCCAAGAAAACCTCCTACGTCCTCGCTGGCGAGGAGGCAGGCTCGAAGCTCACGAAGGCAAAGGAGCTCGGCATCCCCGTCATCGACGAGGAAGCCTTCCTCAAAATGCTCTCTTAAAGACAAGTGTTTATCCATACCATAAAGAAAACGGCACACTGCAGTGTGCCGTTTTCTTTATTCCTTTTCCAAACCAAGCAAACAGTTTAAAAGACTTACAAATGAAACCCATCGACCTCGCCCTTACAGATCGCCTTGAAGATGCGATGGCGAAGCCCCTTGTTGTCTGCCTCGAGCTTTTTCAGAAGAATCTTCATATTCTCACGCTCGGTGTGCTGATCCTCGGGGCAGGGATTCTTGTAGATCGGCAGATCAGCGTGCCGCACGTAGTACTGCACGTCCTTTTCCTCAGCGTAGATCAGCGGTCGGATCAGGTACAGATCGGTGTTCGATAAATAAGTAACGGGCGAGAAGCAGCCAAGCCGCCCCTCGAAAAACAAATTCAGCATAAAGGTCTCGACCACGTCGTCAAAATGATGACCGAGCGCCACGCGCTGACAGTTATATTCCTTTGCCGCCGCGTGCAGAGAGCCGCGGCGCATTTTTGCACACAGCGAGCAGGGATTCGGCTCACGCCGCACGTCGAAAATGATCTCGGCAATGTCGGTCTTGACCACGTGATATTCCACGCCAAGCGACTCGCAATACGCCGCGATCCCCGAAAAATCAGCCCCCTTGAAGCCCATATCGACCGTGATCGCAACGGGCGTGAAGGAAACGGGGTAAAATCGGCGCAGCTCAGAGAGCGCCGTTAGGAGTGTGAGCGAGTCCTTGCCGCCCGAAACCCCGACGGCAATGCGGTCGCCCTGCCTAATCATTTGGTAATCATCAAGCGCCCGCCGCATAAAGCTTAGGATTCTTTGGATCTCTTTCATTGGCAATCTTTCTTTTTTGACATAGAATAAAAAGGGAAGAGAGGTAGCATATGGCAATTAAAATTTACGTCGATCAGGGGCATAACCCCCAGAATCCGAACGCGGGAGCGGAGGGCAACGGCCTGCGTGAGCAGGATCTTGTCTACCGCATCGGCATCGAGCTTGCAGAACTGCTGGAGGCGGACCCCGAATTTGAGGTACGCCTTTCGCGCCCCACGCCCGAAACACAGATCGGTACGAGCAACGCCCAAAGCCTGCGCCTGCGTGTAGAGGATGCAAACAGCTGGGGTGCTGATGCCTTCATCAGCCTGCACACCAACGCATCAAGCATTCCGTCGGCAACGGGCAGTGAAGCACTCGTTTATGCCGAGGGGGGCGTCGCATACGATCTCGCCGAGGATATCTTGCAGCGGTTGACCGAGGCAACGGGACTGCAAAACCGCGGTGTCAAGCTGCGCCCGGGGCTCTATGTTCTGCGCCGTACCGCTATGCCTGCCGTGCTCGTGGAGCTCGGCTTCATCACCAACGCAAACGATGCCGCGCTGATGCTGAATAACCCCGCCCTTTTCGCAAGGGGAATCTATCAGGGTATTCGGCAGTACTACGGATTGTAAAGTTAACTTTACGTTTAAGGACGTCCCGAGGGGTCGGTCAGCTTCAGATGATCGCAGTTCAAGAAGTCCTGCGCCGCGCTCACGCTGTCGGCAGAGAACAAATGCTCGCCGCCGCAGTTGAGACAGAATACGCGGATCCCCTCAGGGCGCATCTCCACCTCGTATTCACCGTTGTGGCAGGGGCAGTCGATCTGTCCGTCTGCCTCCAACTCGCGGATCAGAAAGCGCACGATATCGTAAATATGCGCGTCGGGCAGCTCGGGCTCGCTCTCGGGGCGCGAGAGCTGGTCAAGCGAGGTGATCCCCACCTCGTTTAAGACCTCGTTCAGCTCGGTGTCACTGCGCTCGATCTCACGGTTGAGATTCTCCTCCGTCCCGATAAAGCCGATGTCAAAATTCGTGTACGCGCAGTTGATCAGGAAAAGATCCCGACCGAAAAACACGTTCTGCGACAGAAGATAGTTGTGCTTGGTACCGCAAAACAGACACGGCACGTCAAGTCGGATCTTTTTGTCCTTGGTATACGCCATCGTCAGCTCGCTCTCCCCGCAGGGGCACTTCAGCTTGATCATTGCGGCAGAAAGCGAAAACGAGCCGGCCATTCCCACAACGGCAGAGCCGCACCGCGGACAGCGGTAGGCAACGTTGGTCTTTTTTTGATTGAGTAGCATAGTTAAGCCTTTCCTGACCTCGGCAGAGTCACGCCAAGATCACTGCAGATCATTGAAACGGGAAGATCGTATTCCCCGCGCGGAAGTCTTTCTGCGATCGCGTCGGCAATGCCGACCGTCACGCCCCGAAAGCTCGCAAGAAAGCGGTCGTAATATCCGCCGCCGTAGCCAAGACGGTAGCCGTCGGCATCGTAAACAAGTGCGGGCACAAGACACACCGTCCCCGCGGGAAACTCGGAAAGCGCAGGACGTTCGCCCGACGGCTCGGGGATCCCGAATCTGCCACGTACAAGCTCAGACGGTAACATCACCGCAAACTCCATAATACCGTGATCTTGCGTGCGGGGGAATGCGATCGGCACGCAGATCTGTTCGTAAAACGAAGAAAGATCAAGCTCACCGCGCACCGCGGCATAGCCGAGAATCAGCGGCGCACGTATAAGCAGCGGATGTGATAAAAGCCGACGGCAGACCGCTGCACTCTTTTCCGCACGCTCAGCGTCGCTCTGCGCTTTCCTTAGCGACAGATAGTGTCGGCGCAGCTCTTCCTTCGTCATTTTGCGAATACGCCCGCGCGAATTGCCTCGGCAGTATCTCTATCCTTTAAAATCTCCACGAGACGAAGCGCGAAATCAAGCGCGGCACCCATTCCGATGCCCGTGATAAAGCTCCCGTCGATCTCGACGGCGGCACCCGTGTAGGTCGCGCCAAGCAACCGATCCTCAAAGCCGGGATAGCAGGTCGCGCGCCGACCCTTGAGAAGACCGCGCACGCCAAGCACGAAGGGGGCGGCACAGATCGCGGCAATTTTTGCGTCCTCTGCCACCGCACGCGCAATCAGCGCGTCAACCTCCGCCGACGCGTCAAGATTGGACGAGCCGGGCATGCCACCCGGCAGAAACAAAAGGTCGATCGGCTCGGTCGCCTCGCTCGGTGAAAGATCAGCGCTCACGGCGATCCCATGAGATCCCGTAACGGTCTTTCCCGTAATACCGACCGTCTTGACGGCAAGCCCCGCGCGGCGCAAAACGTCCACGGGACAAAGTGCCTCGACCTCCTCAAATCCGTCGGCAAGTAACGTATAGATCATAGCTATCGAGAGGACGCTTAATAATCGTCGTCCTCGTCCTCCTTCTTTCTTGCAGCCTTTGCCTCGCGTTGCTCCTGCTGATATTTCATCTCAAGATATTCCCCGCGGGAGATTAAGAGCTTACGCGGCTTCGCGCCGCCCTCACTTTCTCCGACAATGCCCATCTTGTACATACGGTCAATGATACGCGCACCGCGTCCGAAGCCGATCTCAAGCTCTCGCTGTAAGAGCGAGGTAGAGATGCTTCCGCGTCGGAACGCGACCTCAACGGCCTCCTCAAACTTCGGATCCGCCTTCTTTTCAAGCGGAGCGTCGTCCTCCTCGCCGTCGTCGGCGTGCTGAAGCTTGCGTGCGTTCTCGTTGATCTCCGCGAGCACCGCGTCGTCAAAGAGCTGACCGCCCGAATTCTGTGCAAGGAACTCGGTCAACCGCTTGATCTCCTTCGAGGAAACAAAGGCCCCCTGCATACGGATCGGCGTCGTCTTTCCGGGCAGGATCGCCAGCATATCACCCTTGTCAAGCAGTCGCTCCGCACCGCCCTGGTCAAGAATGACCTGAGAGTTGACCTGCTGTGCGACCTTGAAGGCGATACGAACCGGGATGTTCGCCTTAATGGTACTGTTGATGACGTTTCGGTCGGGTCGCTGTGTACCGATGATCAGGTGCATACCTGCGGCACGCGCCTTCTGCGCGATACGAAGCACCGACTTTTCAACCGAGTCGGATGCGGTCATCAGAAGGTCGTTGAACTCGTCGATGATGATCACGACGGTTGACATATACTCGCGCTCGGGATCGTCCTTGATGCCCTCGTTGTACTCCAGCGTATTCGGCACGCCCGCCTCACTCAGGATCTCAAAGCGGCGTTCCATCTCGTTCACCGCCCATTCAAGCGCACCTGCCGCCTGATTTGGGTCTGTCACGACGGGAACCAGAAGATGCGGCACCTGGCGGTAGGGAGTAAATTCGACCTTCTTCGGGTCAACGAGAATCAGACGCACCTCGTCAGGCGTCGATTTGTAAAGAATGCTCGCGATCAGCGTGTTGATACAGACCGATTTACCCATACCCGTAGCACCCGCGATCAGAAGATGCGGTGCCTTTGCAATATCGGTGTACATCGGCTTGCCCGTAACGTCACAGCCAAGGCAGACTGTCGTCTTGGAGGCCGCCTTCTTGAACTCGTCGCGGTCGACCAGCGAGCGCAGATATACGCTCTGACTGTTGCGGTTCGGCACCTCAACGCCGATCACGTCGCGGATACGCTCGATACGGATACCGTCACACGCGAGGCTCATGCTGATCTCCTCAGCAAGATTTGTGATCGCGCGCACGCGCGTTCCGTCGTCGGGCTTGATTTCGTAGCGCGTGATACGCGGTCCCTTTTCATATGCCACCACACGCGCCCCGATACCGAAGGTCGAGAGCGTACGGATCAGCGTATCCGCATTCGCGCGGATCTCCTCGTCGGTGACCGCGTCGGCATTGTATACGGGCGGATCCAGCATATCAAGCGGCGGTGACTTGTATTTTGACGAGGGCTTTGCCTTCTTCAAACCGGGGCTCTTTTGCGCGTTACTGCGTGCCTCCTCGTCGGGCAGCTCGCCGATCTCGCGCCCATCGGATACCGTTCCCATATTCACGGCTTCGGCAAGAATACTGCCGTCGTCGGTGTGTCGGCGCTCGAATGGTGCGGGTGCGACCTCCTCAACGCGGATCCGCGTGCGGGTCGTCTTGATCTGCGCATCCTCGGGGGCGGGCTTCGTGCGGATATCCTCGACCGTCGGCGGAAGCGTGCCCGCAGAGGTGATCCTTGCAAGCTCCTCAAAGCTGTGATCAACGTCCTCGACCGCCTCGATCTCACTGTACTCAAAGCTCGGGGGTGCCGTGGGCTCCTCCTCGCTCGGCGGATCGCCGTTGACGATCGGAATGTTTGCTAAAAGCGCACTGTCGTCAATCAGCTCGGTTGCTTCCGCGGGGAGCGCATCCCCCTCGGGAAAGCTCTGGTCCGCATCAAAATCGTAAAGGACCGAAAGCGGAGAGCTGCTGCGCCGCGTCTCCTTCTTCGGTATCGGTGCGGGCGATGCGGGTCGCTCCTCGGGGAAGAGCGTTTCGTCAAAAATATCGTAGACCTGACGGCGCGGGGCAGGGCGCTCGGGCTCCACCGTCGGCTTCTTTTCCTGCGGCTTTTCCTTCTTCTCGGCGGCCTTTTTGTCCGCCGCCTCCTGCCGTGCCTTCTCACGCTTTTCTCGCAGCTCCTGAAGGCGGGTCGGCAACGCGCGCGAAAATGCGTAGACACGCTTGAATTCCAAGCCTACTCCAAAGAGCAAAAAGAGTCCGAATACCAAAACGCAGAAAAGCAATGCACCGACAGGACCGATGGTCGACAAAAGTCCAAAGGCGATCGCGTTTCCAAAAAATCCGCCGCCGCGGCGCGAAACGCCCATTTTGTAAAACTCGCTTGCGCTGAACACGCGCGCATCGGCATCGGTTACCGCAATATAGGCAACGATCCCAACGAACACAAGGAAAAAGAAGGAGATCAGCCCCGCAAACAGCGCGTTTTTCTCACGCACGTCGTGCCGCCAGCGGATGGCGCGCAAAACGAGAACGGGCGGCAGAAAATAAGAGGCAAAGCCAAACAGCCCGAACATACAGTCGCCCAGCCACTTCCCAACGGGTCCGATCAGACCGTCCGCATCGCGGTCGATGAGCGAAATGAGCAAAAAGAGAGCCAAAACGCAAAAGAGGATCGGGACCAGCAGATGGATCTTTCTCGACGTATCACGAAAATCCCGACGCTCTCTTTGGCGGCGCGGCTTGCTCTCGCGCACTACGGGTGCATCGTCTTCGTATTCGTTGCGATCGTCCTCACGCGCGCGGCGCTCCTTTTTGGACGTGTCCTTTGCTTCGTTGCGGGAGGATCGCTTCTTCCAAAACCTCATAGTCTTTTCCTTTCTCTTTTGCTTTTATATTCCTGTGCGCTGTCGCACACGTTTTCGTATAAAAAGGATACGATACCCTATAATAATATATGATACCAAAAAAACGGAAAAAATACAAGGGGGTATCGTAAAAAACTATGACGCACACGGAAAATAAAATGCATATGGAGTGGCTGATCCTTGCCGCCGCCGCTCTGCTCGCGGGCTTTCTCAACGGTTTGCTCGGCGCGGGCGGCGGGATCATTCTGTATTACGCAATGCGCCGCCGTGCGGGCGGCGACCGCACGGCCTTTCAGATGAACGTCGCCGCAATCCTTGTCTTTTCGCTCATCTCCTCCGCCGTTTACCTTCTGCACGGAAACCTCGATATCCGCGCGACTCTACCCTTTTTACCCGTTGCGGTAGCGGGCGGATTTCTCGGTGCATTCCTTTTACCGCGCATCAGGGTCGAATATCTGCGCCTCATCTTTGCCGCGGTCACCGTCTTCGCAGGGGTGCGGATGCTGCTATGAGCCTTCTTGATTTTTTCGCAGGTCTTCTCATCGCCGTGCTGGCAGGACTCGGGGTCGGTAGCGGCGGGCTCTTTACCGTCTACCTCACGCTCGCGCACGGCACGCCGCAACGTCTCGCGCAGGGGATGAATCTTTTCTTCTTCGTCTTCGCGCTCGCGGCATCCGCCGTCATTGCGATAAGACGCGGCGCGTACGAAAAAAAGACGCTCCTTACCGTTTTATCCCTCGGTGCTGTCGGTGCTGTGCTCGGCAGCCTTCTCTCGGGTCTTCTCCCGGGGCTTCTCGTGCGCCGCATCTTTGGCGGCTTCCTTGCAATCGCGGGGCTTTTTTCTCTGAAGCAGGATAAAAAAATCCATTGACAGAACTTGTTTTCCGTGATACAATATACTGTAAATATATTTTTATCCTGATTTTGGAGATATGCATATGGATAATCTCGAGCAAAAGATCACCGAAAAAGCAACGGCGGCAAAGAGCCTTTTTCAGCGCGCGCTCGATATCGCGCGGGAGGATATTGCGGCATACCGTCGCCGTGACCCCGCCGCCACCTCGGATGCGGAGGTTGCCCTGCTTTATTCGGGCTTTCACGCAGTGATGGCACACAGGGTCGCAAACAAGCTGCACAAAAGCGGCTACCGCCTCTCGGCGCGCGCCGTCAGTCAGGCAGCACGCTTTATGACGGGGATCGAGATTCACCCCGCCGCCACCATCGGTAAGGGACTCGTGATCGACCACGGCTCCTCGGTCGTGATCGGTGAAACGGCAGAGATCGGCGACAACTGTACCATTTATCAGGGCGTCACCCTTGGCGGTACGGGTAAGGATACGGGTAAGCGTCACCCAACCCTCGGCGACAATGTTCTCGTCGGCGCGGGGGCGAAGGTGCTTGGCCCCTTCCGTGTCGGCAGTAACGTAAAGATCGCCGCAAACGCCGTCGTTCTCAAGGAGATTCCCGACAACTGTACGGCGGTCGGCATCCCCGCGCGCGTCGTCAAGTGTAATGACGAGCGTGTGTGTGACGAGCTCGACCAGATCCATATCCCCGACCCGATCGAAAAGGAGCTGTCGCGCCTTGAATCCCGCATCGCACAGCTTGAGGAAAAGCAGAAATAAGGAGGTACATATGATACAGTTTTACAATACCATCAGCGGTAAAAAGGACGAATTCGTAACCGTCGAAGCAGGAAAGGTCAAAATGTACGCCTGTGGTCCTACCGTCTACAACTTTTTCCACGTTGGCAACGCGCGTTGCTTCGTCGTGTTTGATATGCTCCGCCGCTATCTCGAATACCGCGGCTATGAGGTCACCTTCGTCCAGAACTTCACCGACATCGACGATAAGGTCATCAAGCGAGCGAATGAGGAGGGCGTCACCTACGACGTCATCGCCGCCCGCTACATTGACGAATATTTCAAGGATGCGAAGGGGCTTGGCGTAAAGCCCGCAACCGTCCATCCGCTTGCGACCGATAATATTGAGCAGATCCTTGACATCGTCAGATCGCTGGTCGATAAGGGGCACGCCTACGCCGTTGACGGCGACGTTTACTTCCGCACCCACACCTGCCGCGGCTACGGCAAGCTGTCGGGTCAGCCGATCGAGGATCTTGAGTCGGGCGCACGCATCGACATCAACGATAAAAAGGAAAACCCCCTCGACTTTGCCCTCTGGAAGGCGGCAAAGCCGGGCGAGCCCGCTTGGGAATCGCCGTGGGGTATGGGCCGACCGGGCTGGCATATCGAATGCTCGGCAATGAATATCCGCTATCTTGGTGAATCGATCGATATCCACTGCGGTGGTCAGGACCTCATCTTCCCCCACCACGAAAACGAGATCGCACAGTCCGAGTGCTGCACGGGCAAGCCCTTTGCACGCTATTGGCTGCACAACGGCTATATCAACATCGACAACCGCAAAATGTCAAAATCCCTCGGCAACTTCTTCACCGTACGTGAAATTGCCGAGAAATACGGCTACCTGCCGATCCGCCACTTCATCCTCAGCGCGCACTACCGTAGCCCCATCAATTTCTCGAAGGAGATCATTGAGCAGTCTGCCGCCGCGTTGGAGCGTATTTTCAACTGCGCCGACTCGGTTGACTTCTTCTTGAAGAATTCGCCCGAGGAAGCATTGCGTGACGGTGAGGACGCACTCGTCGCTCGCTTTGAGGCATCCCGTGCCAAGATGGTCGAGGCAATGGACGACGACTTCAACACCGCCGACGGCATTGCCGCCCTCTACGACCTCGTGCGCGACCTTAACTCCGCCGTCAACGGAGCAAACCCCGCATCGAGCGCCGCCGTCAAGGCAGGCAAGGCGATCTTCGACGAGCTGACGGCTCTCTTCGGCTTCGTGAAGGAGTCGGGCGGGGATGATGCCTTCATCGCTGAGATTGAGGAGGCGATCGCCGCAAGAACCGCCGCGAAGAAGGCGAAGAACTATGCCGAGGCAGACCGTATCCGTGCCGAGCTTCTTTCGCGCGGCGTCGTCCTTGAGGACACCGCACAGGGCACGAAATATAAGATCAACAAATAAAAAATTCCCCGTCGCTATTCGTGACGGGGATTCTTTTGGAGGAGACTCTTCCGTGAAATATCTATGGATTCCGCTGATGGTGCTTACAAAATGGGCTGTCTCAAAAACAATTTGAGACAGCCGCTTTTTATGGGAAAAAGGGAAGTGCTCCGCGGATTTTCTCAGCGAGTGCATCCGATACGGGTGCCATCGGCAGGCGCAGATGCGGCGGATAGATCCCAGAGAGTGCGAGGGCGCATTTCACGGGCGCGGGATTCGTCTCGGCAAAGAGAAGTCGGATCAGGGGCAGCAGGGTGAGCTGTAATTTCTCCGCCTCCTTGAAATTTCCATCAAGGCAGAGGTGGCAAAGCCGCACCGTGCTCACGGGCGATATGTTGGAGACCACCGAGATCACACCCTTCGCCCCCAACGCCATCGTCGGAACGATCTCCGAATCGTTGCCCGCGTAGACCGTCAGCGCATCGCCGAGCCGCGCACGCGTATCGGCAAGCTTATTGATATTTCCGTCGGCCTCCTTGACCGCCACGATGTTCGGATGCTCCGAAAGCACCGCATAATCCTCGACAGACAGATCGACACCCGTGCGACTTGGTACGTTATAAAGGATCACGGGCAGACTCGTCGCATCGGCGATCGCCAGAAAATGACGGCGGATCCCCTCACGCGTCCCCTTGTTGTAGTAGGGCGTGACCGCAAGCAGCGCGTTCGCGCCGAACTCGCGCGCCTTTTTTGCGTAGCAGACGGCTCGCTTCGTCGAATTCGAGCCCACGCCGACGATCAGCGGCACGCGCCCGCGAATGATCTCCGCCGCCCATTCGGTCAGAGCAAAGCGCTCGCTGTCCTCCAGCGTCGCCGCCTCCCCCGTCGTGCCCGCCACCACCAACGCGTCGATCCCCGCGTCCAGCTGATGCTCGACCATCGTCCCGAATGCCGAAAAATCGATCCCGTCCTCCTTGAACGGCGTTGCCAGGGCGGTTGCCGCGCCCGTAAAGATCGGTTTTTTATTGATTTTGCTCATAATTACCTCGTTTCACTTGCAAAAGTCAAAGCTTTGATGTATAATAAATTGAAATGTATAGCAGTAACAGTATATGCCGAAAAAGGCAGGAAGGTATTCTATGACCGAACAAACCGAAATCGTCAACAAATGCATCGCAACCGACCTTGTAACCGCGGATTTTTATTACGATCTGCCGAGTGAGCTGATCGCGCAGACCCCCACGGAGCAAAGGGACGCGTCGCGCCTTTTGGTACTGAACAAAGAAAGCGGTGCGCTCTCGCATCACCGCTTTTATGAGGTCATTGACTATCTTCGTCCCGAGGATATGCTCGTCGTCAATTCCTCGAAGGTCATTCCCGCCCGCCTGCTCGGCACCGCCGACAAAAACGGCGGACCGATCGAGCTTTTGCTTCTGAAGCAGCACGCCGACGGCACGTGGGAGACGCTCGTCCGTCCTGGCAAGCGTGCAAGGCCTGGAGCGACCCTCAGCTTCGGCGGGATCCTGAAGGCAGAGGTCACCGCGATCGTTGAGGAGGGCAATCGCCGCGTGCGCTTCACCTATCCCGACACCTACGGCAGTATCTACGAGGTGCTGGATGCCGTCGGCAATATGCCTCTGCCCCCCTATATCACCGAGCATCTTTCGGATAAAGATCGCTATCAGACCGTCTACGCGAAGGAGATCGGCTCCGCCGCCGCCCCCACCGCAGGACTCCATTTCACCCCCGAGCTGATTGAGAAAATCAAAGAGAAGGGGGTCGGCTTCGGTGAGGTCACGCTCCATGTCGGGCTCGGCACCTTCCGTCCCGTCAAGGTCGAAAGGATCGAGGAGCACGTGATGCACGCCGAGCATTTCAGCATCGGCGAAAACACCGCGGCAGAGATCAACCGCCGCAAAAGGGCAGGCGGCAGGATCATCGCCGTCGGCACGACCTCCTGCCGTGTCCTCGAAAGCGTCACAGACGAAAACGGCGAGGTCAAAGCAATGTCAGGCAACACAAAGATCTTCATCTACCCGGGCTATAAGTTCAAAGCGATCGACGCCCTGATCACAAACTTCCACCTCCCCGAAAGCACCCTTCTGATGCTCGTCTCCGCCCTCGCAGGGCGCGACCATATTATGAACGCCTATCAAACGGCGGTAAGGGAGCGGTATCGCTTTTTCTCCTTCGGCGATGCGATGTTGATTGTATAAAATCCGCGATACTGCGTTGTCGGGCGACGCGGTCGGCTCGGAGTAGGTAACTACACCTTCGCCTCCCTTGCGCCCTTACGCCTTGTCTTGCGAATTTTCTACTAATCAGCATTCCTCACTTCTTATATCCCGTACATTACGGCGATGCGATGCTGATAGAATAAAAGAACTCTTCGTATGATATAACAAAGAAAAGTGACATTTATACAAAGTTACCAATTGGCAACTGCAATAGCCGATTGGTAACTTTTCTTACATCACAAATTATTCGTCAAAATACGCAAAATTAAATTTTTATGCATTGCATATAGCTTTTATCAGCATCGGGTGGCGATGTTGACGATATATAAGAAAATAAATTTTAAAAAGGCATTGACAAAATCACGATATCGTGATATAATACAATTGAAGGTAAAATCGAAAGGAGAATAATAATGCCTGTATTATCGAGATTTTACGGAATTATCATAAGAATGTATTTTTTGCAGAGTGAGCACAATCCGCCGCATATCCACGCTATTTATAATGAAGATGTTGCAGCAATAGATTTTATGACGGGCGAGGTTCTCGAAGGGCATCTCCCGAGTAAAGCAATGAATATGGTGCAGGAATGGATTTCTATGCATAGGGATACTTTGATGGAAATATGGAAAACACAGGAGTTTAAGAAAATCCCGCCACTTGAATAAGGAGGTAGCATAATGTTTCACAAGATTAAAAATGTCTCTGCGCTTCCCGAATACAAATTGAGCGTTCAATTTTCGGAGGGTGTAACCAAG
>JAFTLE010000029.1 GCA_017452895.1 Clostridia bacterium | reverse complement strand
TATTTTGGTTGCCTTTGGTCTGGCTAATATGTGGATCGCTATTTTTGCCGACGTAGGTGTAATGATCCTCGCCGTACTCAACGCTATTCGCGCTTTGTTTGTGAAAAAGTTGTAAATTGATCCTCATACAACTGATAAAATAGCCCTCGTTCCGAAATGGAACGAGGGCTGCACTTTTTCATTATGATTTCATCGCCCATCCTGCAAGCTGTGCGAGGATAGGGGTCAATTCCTTTGCCTTGTCGGTGGTCTCGTATTCCACACGGATGGGAACCTCCAAAAACTCGGTACGCTTCACAAGACCGTCCTCCTCAAGCTCTCCGAGAGCCTTGGCGAGCATAGTGTTTGATATGCCGCCGATCTTGCGTTTGAGTTCGTTATATTTTATTCAATCGCCTTCATAGCCTCTGCCATATTGATCCTTTTGAGTTTTGCGGTGAGTGCGGCATCAACGATGACGGTAAATAGGAGTGTCAAGAGAAACGCCCACAGATAGCTGAGTCCCGACAGGCGACAGCCGAAATAGAAGTTGTCGATCTGGATCTGCGCCATCGTATAATTCAGAAGTGCTATGCCAAACGGTATGCCGCAGATCGCTCCAAGTACCGAAAGGATAATATTCTCTCGGAACACATAGGAGCTTTGTTCGTGGCGGTAGAAGCCAAGCACCTTCAGGGTGGCGATCTCACGGGTGCGCTCGGTGATGGTGATATTCGTGAGGTTGTAAAGCACGATAATCGCAAGCGCACCGGCGCACACAAGAACGATCAGAACGATATAGTCAAGGCTTTGCAGCATACTGCCCACGGTTTCCTTGCCTTCCTCGGTCAGCATGATAGATGCCACGTTCTCCTCCGAGAGAAGTGCCGCGCCCGAGGTATAGTGGTCTGCACCGTCCTTAAAATTCAGATACGCCGTGTTCATCTCGGGGGCGTAGCCGAAGCCCTCCTCGAAGGTATCTGAATGGATATAGACGTAATCGTAAAGATAGTTATCGAATATGCCCGAAACTGTGACAGACATCTCTTTATAATCCTTGTCGCGGAGTGTCAGGGTATCTCCCACGGAAATGCCGTACAGCTCGGCGATGCGGTAGTTGATGACTGCCTGCTCGCCCGTCGGCCACGCGATCGGCTCGTCCCCCTCGTGCAGGTCGATAAAGTCGTTCATATCCTCGTTATAGGCAATGAGTGAAACCGAGACCGTCTGCCCGTCGAAAATAATATCCGTATTACCCGAATGGAGAAGCACCGATGCCTCTGTAAATTCGGATATGTTTTCCTCGAAGGTGTCGCGTTCCTCATCCGTGGGATGATGCAGGAAGGAGACGCTTGCATCGTAGAGATTGATCTCGCCGTACTGATGATCAACGATGGGCTGAATGGTGTCACGGATTCCGAAGCCCGTGAGTAGCAACGCCATACAGCCGCCAATGCCCACGATCATCATAAACATTCTCTTTTTGTAGCGGAGGATATTGCGGACGGAGACCTTATGCAAAAACTTCATCGGTTTCCAAATAAAGCCGATCTTTTCAAGGAATACGCGTTTTCCCGCGCTCGGCGCTTTCGGGCGCATCAGCTGTGCCGAGCTCTCCCGCAGATCTCTGCGGCATACCGCATAGGTAACGCCGAGTGAGCAAAGCAGATAGAGTGATGTGCAAAGTGCAAATAAGCCGAAATCAAGCACGAATGCCACGGGACGTGCGATGGTGTACATGATCTTGTACACCTCCCACAGCACAAGCGGCATGAATTTTGAGCCGAGCAAAAAGCCGACAACGCATCCGAGGATCGAGGCGCTTCCCGCATAAATGAGATACTGCGACGCCACGGCGGCAGAGCTGTATCCAAGCGCTTTGAGAACGCCGTTCTGCGTGCGTTGCTCGCTGACCATTCTCGTCATGGTGGTAATGCAGACGAGGGCGGCAACGAGGAAAAAGAAGATCGGGAACACACGGGCGACACCCGAAACAATGGCGATGTCGTTCTCAAAGCCGACGTATCCGAAGTTTGCGCTGCGGTCAAGTGTGTATACGGTCGGTTCCTCGAGTGCTTCAAGCTCGGCATATCCGTCGGCAAGCTCTGCCTCGGCTTTTGCGATCTCCTCATCGGCAGTTGCTTTTGCTTCGTTGTAGCTTGCAAGATTTTCGGTATATTCCGCCTCGGCTTCGTTGAGGACGGCTTCTTGCATAGCAAGTTGTGCCTGCACCTCGGGGAGTGCCGCCGCAGGCTGCTTTTTCGCCTCGTTCAGCGTCGCCCAATTGGAATCAAGCTCTGCTCTGGCGCTGTCAAGCGCGGTCTTGGCATCGGCAAGCTCTGTTTTCTTTTCTTCAAGTGTGGTTTTGGCATCGTCCAATTCAGACTTTGCATCGTTATAAATGCTCTCAAAGCGGATATCGGCGCGCTCCGATAGAAGTGTTTCAACCGTGGAACGAACCCCGTCGAGCGCATCTTCGTATTCGTCCGAATAGATCTCGGCATCCGTGGGGATGGAGAGATAGATCTCGGTATAGTAATCGGTGGCAAAGCCCGACGGCAGAAGGTAGAAAAATCCCGAAACCGTACCGCCCGAAAGCGCGGTCGTGCCGCGCTGGAAGTTGATGTATTCCGAGGAATCCACGATGCCGACAACGGTAAATTCGCCATGCGCAAAGCTATTGAGCGTTTCCTCGGAATTGTTTTCCGAAAGTATCACCGTTTTGCCTATTTCGCTCTCGCCCGCGTAACGGGAATCTAAAACGCACTCGTTGTCGCTTTGCGGCAACCGTCCGTAGAGCAGGTCGACGCCGTTGATATTTTCAAACAGCGTGTGGGCGTGCAGTACGGCATCCGAGCCGTCCTCGCGCAGTGCGATGGCATCGACGCTGACAGAGCCTACCGCCACGTCGATCCCGTCGAGCCTTTCAAACTCTTTTACATCATCCTCTGTGAGTCCCAAGGTGGAGATGAGCTTGAAATCGTACAGATTCAGCTCGTTTATGTATTCGTCGGCGGTAGCGAGCATTGCTTTCTCGGTCACCCGAAGCCCCGCAAAAAAGCCGACGCCAAGGGCGATAATCGCAAGAATGGCAAGATATCGCCCAAGGGATTTTTTAATCGTTCGAAGGGTAGTTTTCAGTAGCATAGGCATTACCATTCGATCTCTTCTACGGGCGTTGCGTTTTCATTTCTTCTCATATCCACGACCGTACCGTTCTTCACCTTGATCACGCGGTCGGCCATGGCGGTCAGCGCGCTGTTGTGCGTGATGATTACCACCGTCATACCCGTCTTGCGGGAGGTGTCCTGCAACAGCTTCAAAATCT
>JAFTLE010000001.1 GCA_017452895.1 Clostridia bacterium | reverse complement strand
CAAATGCGATACTTCCACTTTTATGAAAGTGAAAATTCTCCGCTAAGAACATCACACTATACTGCGGCATCTTTTTTATGAATCAATCACTCGCTTTGCCGTCCTCGGCAAGCTCTCTTGCAAACTCCTCGTTCATCTCGGGGTAGGCGGAGAGCATCGGCGCGACCTTCTCGCCGCGGCGGCGGGCAAAATAGTTTTTCGTGATCTTTGTAACCAGTCCTGACAGGCAGACAAGCGCGACCAGGTTTGGCAACGCCATCAGACCGTTACAGGTATCGGAGATCGCCCAGGCAAGCTCGCCGTTGATGACAGCGGCGACTATGACGAGCAGAA
This sequence comes from Clostridia bacterium, assembly GCA_017452895.1. Taxonomy (GTDB): domain Bacteria; phylum Bacillota; class Clostridia; order Oscillospirales; family CAG-272; genus UBA1740. The sequence continues at coordinate 102,080 of JAFTLE010000001.1, read as the reverse complement.
TGTAAAGTACCTTGAACACCATAACCGCAATTTTGCGGGTCTTGTCCGAACGGTTGCGGAAGAGGAAGCCGATCGCCTTTTCACCGTAAAAGCTCCACGCGAGAATGGTGGTGAAGGCAAACAACGGAATGATAATCGAGAAAACGATTCTTCCGAAGGTGCCGAACGCCATAGAGAACGCACCGAGGGAGGCACCCGCATCGGTCATAATGAGTGCGCCCGTGGCATCGGTTGCGTAGAGTGCGGTCGGATCGTAGCTGACGAGGATGACGAGGGCTGTCAGCGTGCAGATGAAGAAGGTATCAAAGAATACCTCGAAGACGCCCCAAAGACCCTGCTTGACGGGCTCGCGCGTTTCGCTAACGGAGTGCGCGATAACCGAGGAGCCAAGACCTGCCTCATTCGAGAAAACACCGCGCGCCATACCCTTTTGAACGACCTGAGCGAAGACGTAGCCCGAAACACCGCCTGTGACAGCACGGAAGCCGAAAATGTTTTTGAAGATGAGGGCGAAGGCAGAGCCGACGGCGGTGATGTTGATGCAGATAATGACGATTGCCATTACAATGAAGATCAGCGACATAAAGGGAACGAGAATCGAGGCAACGCGACCGATGCGCTTGATACCGCCGATGATCACGAGCGCGAGCACGGCGGCAACGACGATACCTGCGATCAGCGCAACCTTCTTCGGATCGAAGGTGGGCAAAACGCTCTGCAGTGTAATCGAGATCTTATTGGTCTGCGCGCCCGACATACCGATTGCGGCAAGCGCACAGAAGACGGCGGCAAGGATGCCCAGCACCTTGCCAAGCTTTTTCCACTGCAAGCCCTCGGACAGATAGTACATCGCACCGCCCGACAGATCGCCGTTTTTTTCACGGCGGCGGTAGTAGATGCCGAGCAGGTTTTCCGAATAATTCGTTACCATGCCGAAGAAGGCAGAGACCCACATCCAGAAGACGGCACCGGGACCGCCCGTGAGGATCGCCGAGGAAACACCGATGATGTTACCCGTGCCGACTGTACCTGAAATAGCCGTGGCAAACGCCTCAAACTGAGAAATCGAATTTGCCTTGGTATCCTGCTTGTGCTTCTTACCAAAGCCGCGGAATACCGGAAGAATGGTGCTGGACCAAGAGAGCGCGAAGCGGCGTACCTGTAAGCCGCGCGTGCGGATCGTGAGCAGAATGCCTGTGCCGAGGATGAGAATGATCATAGGCCAGCCCCAGACCACTCCGTTGATTGCGTCGTTTACCTTTGTAACGACGGCGATGATTTTGTCAAACATACAAAACCTCCTATCAAATTGCAACAAAAAAGAGCCAACGCGAAAGCGTGACCCCGATTGCAAGCAGAAAGCACTGCACAGCGTGCGGTCTTTCCTATGCCCCGTCCTTTTGCCTGAGAGATTTGGCAGATCGCCTTGCACCTTCGGCACCCATAAATGGACTTCTCCGGGGCGCTATCCAAACACAGTCGCTTTGACCTGAGAGCGTTACTCCTTCGGCGGTTTCCCTTTTCCTGCGTTCTTCACATAGCGCTTTTTCGTTTTTACCTACTTATTCTATCATAAAAAAACGAAAAAGCAATACACTTGTCACATTTTCTGAAAATAAAAGGAATCTACCCGTCTTTTCACAACCATCAAAAAATTAGATGGTTATCATTAAAACCATTCGTTTGACTAATCGTAAGGGTGTGTTGTATAATAGCCGTAAATGAGATAAAAAGCCGTCCCAAAGGGACGCGGAGGCAGAAACAATGGATAAGGCACAAATTTACACAATCGTTGCGCTGGTGGCATACGCGCTCACGATGGCAATCGTCGGCTGTATCAGCTACGGAAAATCAAAAACGCTCGACGGATTCCTGCTCGGCGGAAGAAGGATCGGTGCGTGGGCAACGGCGTTTGCCTACGGCACGACCTACTTTTCGGCGGTGGTGTTCGTGGGATACGCAGGACAGCACGGCTGGAACATCGGCGTCGGCGCGATCTGGATCGGCGTTGGAAACGCGGTGCTCGGCTGTCTTCTTTCCTGGCTTTTGTTCGCAAACAGAACGCGAAAGATGACGAAGCGGCTCGACGCGAAGACGATGCCCGACTACTTCGAGAAGCGCTACGGCTCCAAGGGGCTGAAGATCCTCTCGGCGGCAATCATCTTCATCTTCCTCGTTCCGTACTCCGCGGCGGTCTACAAGGGACTCGGCTCTCTGTTCAGCGCGGTGTTCCCCGGCGTTGAGACCTGGGTATGGATGCTGATCATCGCCTGCCTGACTGCGGTCTATCTCGTTGCGGGCGGATACATTGCGACGGCGTACACCAATCTGATCCAAGGGGTCATTATGATTGTCGGTGTCGTTTGCCTTGTGGTTGCCGTGCTTTGCCACGGATCGGTCGAGGGTGTTACGGGGCTGTTCGAAAATCTCCGCGCCTTCGAGTCGCTCCCCGGCGATCCCAACCCGACGACGGGCACCCAGCTGACGAGTATCTTCGGCGGCTCGGCGTTCAAGTTCCTGTGCTTCAATATTATGCTGACGAGCTTCGGTACCTGGGGTCTTCCCCAGATGATCGGTAAGTTTTACGCGATCAAGGATACCGCCGCGATCAAGCGCGGAACCGTCGTTTCAACCGTATTTTGTCTGATCATCGGCTGTGGAGCGTACCTGATCGGCGCGACCTCGCGCCTCGTCCTCGGCGGAAAGCTGCCCGAGGGGGGCATCGACTCGGTCGTACCCGCGCTTCTGATGGAGGTGCTTGGCGGCGGCGTGCTTGGCAGTATGCTGCTTGCGATCATTATGATCCTTCTGCTTTCGGCGTCGATGTCAACGCTCGTTGCGGTAGTGCTGACCTCTGCCTCCGCGGTCGCGGTCGATCTGATCCCCGCCGTCAGCAAAAAAGAGATCCCCGCAAAGCGGCAGATGCTTCTGACGCGCGTGCTTTGCCTCGTCTTCGTTGCCTGCTCGTTCATCTTTGCCACGCGGAACATTCCGATCATCGTAAGCCTGATGTCCTTCTCCTGGGGCATCGTTTCGGGTTGCTTCATCGGTCCGTATATCTGGGGACTCTTTTCGAAGCGGATTACGAAGCTCGGCGCGTATGCGGGCATTCTTTCGGGTCTGCTCACCGTTGGAGGCGCGACCCTCGTGATCTCGCTCCGATCGGGCTTCTCCGCGGCGGCGGCAAGGTCGCCTGAGATGGGTGTTGCGGCAATGGCAGTCTCCGTCGTTGCGGTGATCGCCGTCAGCCTGCTCAGCCGAAGACAGCTGAAGGATCCCGAGCGGATCGACGCGCTTTTCTCCTGCTACCGCGAGGAATAAATATTCAAAAGCGACCGATTTTTTTCAAAAACCCATTGACTTTAGCAGAGTAGTGTGTTATAATTTCACCGTTAAATGCAACGAACAGAAACAAGTAGATACGGAAAGCCCCTCAAGAGAGTTGCCGTTTGGTGCGAGGCAATGGGAGAGACCGTATTGAATTCCTTCTGCGAGCAGTGCGCTGAACGAGAGTGATCTTCAGTAGGATGCAACGGGTGTTCCCGTCACAGAACTACGGTATGCAAGTACCTGACAAGGCCGTCCCCGTGAGGGAACGGTGAACAGAGGTGGTACCACGGGATATGTTCTCGTCCTCTGCATTCTTCTTCGGAATGCAGAGGACTTTTTGTTTTCTCCGAACCGAAGCAAAAAAGAAAGGGTAAAGAAATGGCACAGAACTACTATCAAAAAGAAATTGAGACGATGGCGCCCGAAGAAATGAGAGCGCTGCAGTCGGAAAAGCTCGTGAGGCAGGTAAAGCATGTTTACGAGAACGTGGCGTATTACCGCGATCTGATGGACAAGAAGGGCGTGACCCCCGACGATATTCACGGCATTGAGGATCTGCACAAGCTCCCCTTCCTCAGCAAGGCGGATCTGCGTGATGCCTACCCCTACGGCCTGCTTGCAAAGCCGCTGGAGGACTGCGTTCGCATTCAGTCCACCTCAGGCACGACGGGGCGGCGCGTGGTCGCCTTCTATACGCAGAAGGATATCGATCTGTGGGAGGATTGCTGTGCCCGCGCGATCACGGCGGCAGGCGGAACCAAGAAGGACGTCTGCCAGGTCGCCTACGGCTACGGTCTGTTCACGGGCGGCCCCGGGCTTAACGGCGGCTCGCATAAGGTCGGATGCCTGACGCTTCCGCTTTCCTCGGGCAATACCGAGCGACAGATTCAGTTTATGACCGACCTTGGCGCGACCATTCTTTGCTGTACGCCGTCTTACGCCGCGTACATCGGTGAAAGCCTGAAGGAGATGGGCTACAAGCCCGAGGATATTCCGCTGAAGGCGGGTATTTTCGGTGCAGAGCCCTGGACCGAGGAGATGCGCCGCGGGATCGAGGAGTCGCTCGGTATCAAGGCGTACGATATCTACGGTCTGACCGAGACGAGCGGCCCCGGCGTGGCGTTCGAGTGCAGTGAGCAGACGGGCATGCACGTCAATGAGGACCATTTTTATGCGGAGATCATCGATCCCGAAACGGGTGAGGTCCTGCCTGAGGGCAGCAAGGGTGAGCTGGTATTCACCTCGCTTGATAAGGAGGCATTCCCGCTTCTGCGTTACCGCACCCGCGACATCTGCGTGCTTTCGCGCAAAAAATGCTCCTGCGGCCGTACGCTCGTCAAGATGGCGAAGCCGATGGGAAGAACCGACGATATGCTGATCATTCGCGGTGTCAACGTATTTCCGAGCCAGATCGAGACCGTGCTTCTTAACGAGGGCTATCAGCCGAACTACCAGATCGTCGTTGACCGTGTGAAGAACAACGATACCTTTGACGTGAACGTAGAAATGACGCCCGAGACCTTTACCGATAAGGTCAGCGACGTCGTTGCAATGGAAAAATCGCTGGCGGGCGCGCTGAAGACGATGCTTGGCATCAATCCCGCAGTGCATCTCGTCCCGCCGAAGACCATCGTGAGAAGCGAGGGCAAGGCGGTACGCGTGATCGACAAGCGCAAGCTGGTTTAAGACGAAAGGAGACAGAATAATGGCAATCAAGCAGTTAACTGTTTTTGTACAGAATAAAAGGGGCTCGGTCGTTTCGGTAACCGACCTGCTTTCGCAAAGCGGTGTGGATCTGCGCGCGCTTTCGATCGCAGAGACGCAGGATCTCGGCATTCTGCGCCTGATCGTCAACGATGAGAAGACGGCGGAGCGCGTGCTGACCGAAAACGGATATCTCATCAAGGTGATCGACGTCGTCGGCGTGAAGATCGCGGATGCCCCCGGTAAGCTGACCGAGGCACTTTCGGTGCTGGACCGTGCGGATATCAACGTTGAATATCTCTACGCCTTCTTAGCGCGTACCGAGCGGCACGCGTATCTCGTTCTCCGCGTGGAGGACAACGCCGCGGCAGAGTCCGTGCTGTCGGGCGCAGGCTTCAAGCTGATCACGGACGCAGATATCAGCAAGCTTTAATAACCGAGGTGAAATCCAAATGTCAATGAACTTCCACAGAAAGCTTCCGATCCCGCAGGAAGTGAAAGAAGAATACCCGCTGAACGAGCGGATGCAGGCGGTCAAGGCGGCGCGTGATGATAGCATCAAGGCGATCTTCAACGGCAGATCCGACAAGTTTATTCTCGTGATCGGCCCCTGCTCAGCAGACCATAAGGAGCCCGTGCTTGCATACATCGAACGCTTGAAGCGGATTGAGGAGCAGGTGTCCGACAAGATCGTGATCGTCCCCCGCATTTATACGAACAAGCCGCGGACGACGGGGCAGGGCTATAAGGGAATGCTCCATCAGCCCGATCCCGACGGAAAGCCCGATATGTACAAGGGCATCGTTGCAATCCGCGATCTGCATCTGGCTGCACTGCGCGACTATGATTTCTCCTGCGCTGACGAGATGCTTTATCCCGAGAACTACCGTTACCTTTCGGACCTGCTTTCCTACGTAGCGGTCGGCGCACGCTCGGTTGAGAATCAGCAGCACAGACTGACCGCGAGCGGCATCGAGGTCCCCGTCGGGATGAAGAATCCGACGGGCGGCGATCTTTCCGTGATGATGAACTCCATCGTTGCGGCACAGTCGAGCCACACCTTCCTTTACCGCGGCTGGGAGGTCACGAGCGAGGGCAACCCCTACGCGCACGCGATCCTGCGCGGCTATATCGATTACGCGGGCAGAAGCGCATCGAACTATCATTACGAGGATCTGATCCGCGTCAGAGAGCTGTATGAGAAGTCGAAGCTTGTAAACCCCTCGGTGATCGTCGATACCAACCACAACAACTCGGGCAAGCAGTATCTTGAGCAGGTACGCATTGCGAAGGATATCGTCCACAGCCGCAACCAGAATGCGGACATCAAGCACCTTGTCAAGGGCTTGATGATTGAGAGCTATCTCGAGGACGGCGCGCAAAGCACGGGTGAGCATATCTTCGGCAAATCGATCACCGACCCCTGCCTCGGCTGGGAAAAGACCGAGCGGCTGATCCTCGATCTTGCTGAAAAGCTTTGATCGACAATAGAAAAAGAACCCCGAGAGCGAAGGCTCTCGGGGTTCTTTGATATTCGGTTGAAGACAACTCACGCCGCCTGTTCGATCACGGGGCGCTCGTTGTAATCGGCGCAAAGTAGATTCATCGCTCGGCAAAGCTTGTGGTAATAGATGAAGGGGCCGACGAGAAAGAGCGCGCCGAAGAATAACCAGATCCAGAAATCACCGGTTTCAAAATCGTAGCGGAGCTTACGCATACGGAGCGCATCCTCAACCCGATCGGTCAGCTGATACATCCAGATGTCAAGCACGATCGAAAACGTCACTGAGCCGAGAATTAACACGATTATAAAGGGCATCAGGGGCGTGCGGTGGCGTGACGACAGAATTGTATTGACGTCGTTTGCGACCTGCGTCATAAAAAACAGGTTGTAGATCCCAAGCGTCAGAATGCCGAATACGATGACCTTCCAAAGACGGCGGTCGGTGCGCAGCTTCGGGTGCTGATAGGTTCTTTCTTCTTCGTCGTAGGGGTAGCGATATGCCATAGTTGTTTCCTCCTTAATGCTTTCTTCGCCTTCAGTATACCATAGGCGACTGTTATGTCAAGTCGCACGCGGAGAGCTTTCGTCTCAAGCGATCGGGTTTTCCTTGATCATTCCGCTCATACGGAGCAGGGTGAGTCTTCTTCTCATAAACGGAGAATACTTGACGCAGTTGTCGAACAAAACGCGGTCCTTCCCGATATCGTCGACCGAGGTTTTACATCCCGCCCTCGTCATTGCGGAAAGGCAGACCTCGTAGGTGGGAACGCTGCGTATGCACTTGACGATCTCGCTCCATTGAGCCTCGATCGCCGCGGGATCGACCGCATCGATGATATTGTCGGGATGGTTCAGCTCCTTGACCTCGTCCTGCATCGGACCGTAAAAAGCGTAGACCTTCTCCCAATCGACGCTTTCCTTTGTTGCCGTCACCGCGGGCAGCGCCGCCAATCGCTCGTAAAGCCGAAGCAGCTCGAGCGTAGCCACCCCAACATCGTCGCCGTGAAGATTCGGGATAATGCCGTCCTGTAGCTCAATGCATTCGATCAGATGCGCAACAATGTGCTCCGCACCGCTTGCGGGGCGGGAATTTTTCATAAAGCTCATACCGAGCCCCGTTTTCAAAAGCGCCTCAAAGATTTTGCCCGCGGTATGCTCGTCGCGTAGCGTCATCTTGTCTGCCAGATCCAGAACCTCGGTGGCGGCGGCGCGCGTCAGCTCGGCGACCCTCTCGCAGTAGATCTCCCCCGTCAGAAGGTGTGAAATTTTCCAATCCACAAGCCCCGTGTATTTTGCGATCATATCGCCAAAGCCCGCCGATTTCAATTCGTTCGGCGCATCGGCTAAGATCTTCGTGTCGCCGATGATGACCCCGGGGCTCTTGGCGGGATAGCTTGCTTTAAATCCGTTTGCGACGATGGGAGAGCTGTAAGAAGCAAAGCCATCCATCGAAGGGGCGGTCGCAAAGATGCAGAGCTTTTTATTCTGTCTTGCGCTTGCCAATCGGCAGGGGTCGTTGACCGAGCCCGTACCGACCGATAAAACGCCAATTTTCTCGTTTCGGATCAGCGCTTCCAGCTCCTCTACGTGCTCTGCCTTTGCCACGCGCAGCGCCTCGTATACCTTCAGGGTGATGTCAAAGTCCGTGAGGCTCTCTAGGATCCCCACCGACGCACGTAGGGTATTCTGATCAGCAACAAGAAGGAGCTTTCTTGGGAAGCCGTTCTTTTTCAGAATCGCCCCCACCTCGTGAACCAATCCCGAGCCGATCCTTACATCCTCGATCGCGGTCTCGTGACAGAGCCCGCAGGTGCATGGCCCCGACATTGTTTTGATCAGATCCGTTATGCTTGACATAGTCTTTCCCTTCTGCGTTGCGATGCTTTTTCGCCATTTTCGGTTTTGCCCAAAGGTGACAGTCTGCTTCTACGGCTTATCCGCTCCAGCTAAAGGAGGAATATTTGATTCCGTGCTCCTTGCAAAAATCCCAAAATTTGGGATCGTTGAAGCCTTTTCCGAAGGCATCCTCAATCATTTTTTCAAGAGAGCCTCGGTAGAGCTTTTTCAGCGCGGAAACGAATTTTTTTGAATTTTCCCGATCCATTTCGTAGGTTTTTTCAAAATCGCCGCCGCCAAATTCGGATACACCGTAATCCTCGTAGCCAATGGTGATCCTTCCGCCCTTTTTCGTGACCCAAAATCCGCTTGTTCCCTCGCGCATAAAAGCCTCCTTGAACATTCCCAACAGTCTAAGAAATATTGTATCACACTTTTCTGTATTTTCCAATATTTGCCAACCAAAAGGAAAGGGCAATGTTCATTTTCGCTCCTTTGCCCCAAATGCCGATTGGCATCTTTCGATTTACACAAAAAACCGTACAAGCATCTGCGTGTTGATGAATCTTTCGTTTCATTAACGTGCTTTTTGATTATAACCTATTTCAGATTAAAAGTCAATACCCTGAAACAGATTATTTTAAAATGATCGTGTCAAAACTTTGTGTGGAGGGACACTATGTATCAGAGAATTCGCGATTTAAGAGAGGATAAGGATCTCAACCAAACGCAGGTCGCCAAAATGCTCGGCATGTCGCAAACGGGGTATTCCAAGTATGAGACGGGAGAAAACGATATTCCGACGGCGATCCTTATCAAGCTCGCCCGCTTTTACGACACGAGCATAGACTATTTGCTCGGAGAAACGGATTGTCCGAGAAGATACAAATAAAAAATTCCCTTCGGTCGGGTTGTCACCGCGTTACCGAAAGGAAGTCCTAAGTCCGGATAAATATTTGAGAATTATTTGTTATTATTTTTAGCAGTGTTAATTGAAGAAACAAGCATAGCTCTGAGTGATTTACATTTTGATTCAAGGAAGTTATACTGTTCTTCTCCAATATAATTCGTTTTATAAAGCAACTCGAGCCAATATCCCGTTTCATTGGCTTCTTTAAGTGCAATTTGCATTTTTGAGATAAAGTCAGCAGTGCCGTGTGCATATTTGGCTTCACGAATGTTTGCCCCGATAGAAGTTCCGCTTCTGCCAATTTGGTTAGAAATAATGCTTTCTCTTTGCTCTTTTAACTGTTTCACAAGATTTATAATTTGAACCGCAAAATCCATTGATTGCTCTGAAAGCTTATCGTTTACCATAATATCACCGCCTTTAGATAAAGTGTAGCACAAATTCAATGTTTTGTCAATGAAGCGTTTTGCTTCGCAAACATGAAGCGGCGCGTTGCGCCGTGAAGCACTCGCTACGCTCGTATGAAGCGAAGCGCAATGTTACTTCTCCGTGTGGTGAAGCCACGCTTCATAGGGCGAAGCCCTGCATCATTTTTCATGCGCGTCAGCGCGCTTCATTTCCAAACAAAAGAGCACTGCTCTCGCAGTGCTCTTTTGTTTGGAGGCGCCACCCGGATTTGAACCGGGGGATAAGGGTTTTGCAGACCCGTGCCTTACCACTTGGCTATGGCGCCATTTGACTTACTCCGCTATTATAGCAGAGACTTTTGTGTTTGTCAAGGGGTTTTTCGTTTTTTTGAAAAACTTTGAAAAAGTCTTTTATTTTACAATACTTTATGCTATAATGATGAAGAAAATACGTTTACGGAGGAAAATAGAATGGGATCTTTACAGGGAAAAACCGCGATCATTACGGGTGCGGGCTATGCGGTGCTCTCCGACGGGCGCTGCGGCTCGATCGGCTACGGCATTGCCACGGCATACGCCAAGGAGGGCGCAAATCTCGTGATCACGGGGCGTAACGTCGCGAAGCTGGAAAAGGCAAAGGAGGCGCTTGAGGGCGCATACGGCATCAAGGTGCTAGCGCTTGCCGCCGATATCGCGGCAGGCTCAGATAACGAGGCGACCGCGCGCGGCGTTGCCGAGGCGGCAATCAAGGAGTTTGGGCGCATTGACGTGCTGATCAATAACGCGCAGGCATCGGCATCGGGCGTGACGATTGAAAATCATACGACCGAGCAGTTCGATCTTGCGATGTATTCGGGACTTTACGCAGCATTTTATTATATGAAGGCTTGCTATCCCTATCTGAAGGAAACGCAGGGCTCCGTCATCAACTTCGCCTCGGGCGCAGGTCTGTTCGGCAACTACGGACAATGCTCCTACGCGGCGGCGAAGGAGGGCATCCGCGGTCTGTCGCGCGTGGCGGCGACCGAGTGGGCGAAGGACGGAATCAACACGAACGTGATCTGTCCGCTTGCCTGGACGGCACAGCTTGAAAGCTTTGAGCGGGCGTATCCCGATGCCTTCCGCGCGAACGTGAAGGTACCGCCCGCAGGGCACTTCGGTGACCCCGAGACAGAGATCGGCCGCGTTTGCGTCCAGCTTGCCTCGCCCGATTTCAAGTATATGAACGGCGAGACGCTGACGCTTGAGGGCGGTATGGGTCTGCGCCCCTGATAAACCTGGCTATCCATCATAAGGGGATGCTTCGAATTGTATTTGAGGCATCCCGTTTTATGAAAAAGCTTCGCGATCCGTTCGGTTGGCATACGAATTGCCGCACGCAAAAATGAGAAAAGTAAACTCAGCGCGGAGGATAGAAAAATAGCGATGGGAAATAAGGGTTTCCAATCGGGCATCGAGTGCTTTGACGGCGCGAGGATGCTGTGGGACCGACGGGGCGAGCAAACCGACGGATCGGGGTATTGATGAAAAAACCACCGCAAGCTTTCATTGCATTTTAGCAAAGAAGCCCCTGTATTTCTTTCATACCGACAAAAACCTCTTTTTTTGGGAAAACCTTTTGACTTTACCCTGATAAAATGCTACCATAGGTATAAACAACAATTCGTTGCAATCCCGAGAAGTCCACGGAATTCACGGGAAAGTACAAGCTAAAAGGAGTAAACAAATGGAGCAAAATCGAGAATTTATCAAAAAAGCAAAGGTTAGTAAGAGCGAATTCATCGCGCAGATCATCGAGGCAGGGATCGGACTTGCACTCGCGATCGTCGGTGCAATCATTCTTTTTACAAGCGGGGGCTTGGAGGCAATCTTTTTGGAGGGTGATGTTTCCATCCCCAGTATTGTCCTTCTCTTGATCGGCGCCCTGCTTCTGATCAACGGTGTTTCAGGATTGCTTCCCTATGGAATCGGCATGCTTATGGATAAGGATGAGTTCATTGCGTTTGATAATGAAGTTATTTACATTCATTCTGCCAATCCCAATAAGTGCAAGACCATTCCGTTGAACACGGTCAGTGCGGTTGGAAATGCCGAAATCGGTACCTTCGATTTCATGGGGCGCATCGTTTCCGCGGTAGCAAACTGCGGAGAGATCATGATTACATACCATGCCGCAAACGGAGATGTGGACGTAGAAATCTTCGGCCCAATCGACAAATTCGACGATTTCATGCGTGCACGGGATCTTCACTGCAAGCAAATCGTAGCACAGCAGGGTTGATTTCATATATAAAAAAAGGTGATTGCTGTTTTATGCAATCACCGTTTTTTGTTTTTGATAGAAAAGCAATAGAGCCGCTGAACTGACATGCTGCTCATTTTTTAAAATCCTTTCCGTTGATCAGAAAATCAATGGAGACGTTGAAGTATTCGGATAGGTTGCGTAGCATCTGCAAATCAGGATTGCGTTTTCCGTTTTCATAGTAAGACAGCGCTTCACGGCTAATGTTCAAATCCATTGCAACCTTCAATTGACTATATTTCCTTTGCTTGCGTATTACTTTTAAGCCGAGAAGGCCTTTCGTTTCTTTCATACCGACAAAAACCTCTTTTTTTGGAAAACCTCTTGACTTTATTGTAACAAAATGTTATTATTGATTGTGTAACATTTTGTTACAAGTCTGATTTGGAGAGAAAGTCTTGAAGAAAGAGTTAAAGATAAGAAAAAGCTTGTATTATTTTTTGATACAAACTGTTGTTGCGATATTAATTGTATTGATACTAATATGCGCTATTTTGAGTTTTCTGCCACTTCATTAGGGAGAGAAAAAACAATGATCCCCAAATTAGTAACAATGCGGGCAGAATATTTGAAAAATGCAATGCACTCCCGCGTGTTGTACTCGTCAACTTTTAACTGCTTTTAGAGAAAGGAGATAGACATGCCGTTGGTTGAATGCTCTTCTTGCGGTAAGAAGATCAGTAATACTACAAATAACTGTATTCATTGCGGAGCTCCTGTTTTTTCTACGCGAAAATCAAACAAAGATATTTGTGTAAATGGGATACCTCTGTTTGAAAAACCTACGCATGAAAGAGAAATCATTTCTTTTAATTCTTTAAGCGAACAGGAACAGTTTCAGCTTGAAAATGAATTTTTAAAGCAGAATGAACTTGCAATGACTGTTCGAAGTAAATATGTGGAATCGAAAAAAATGAACAAGTTGGTAGCCAACGTTTTTCTTTACTTTGTTGGACCACTTAATGTTGCGCTCTTTCTTGCCCGCATGTCACGTTTGCACATTTATCAAAGGCAGTCTCTTTGGATTTGTTTCATTGGCATACTTGTGTTAGTGGCGTTCCTTAGTATAATCTCAATTGGAAATGCCTTTTACCTCAAGACTTATAAAAAATCCAAAAAACGATTCACATACATTAATTGCTTTCGAAAATGGTTGCGCGAAAACAAGAATATCGAATGCACGCTTGAATTGTTGAGTCCGGAAGAAGAGAAAGCGCTACGACAGATAGAAAATGAAAAAAACAATTTGTGAGGAAAGATATGGCTGTTATAAAGTGCCCCGAATGTGGAGGACAGATTTCTGATACTGTTAAGCAGTGTATTCATTGCGGTTGTAAAATAATCCGTTGTTCAGAGTGTAAGACAATTTCGGTCGGAGAAAGGGAATGCTGTCCCTGCTGTGGGTATTCGTTTGAGAATGAAAACAAAATTACAGAAAAAACCTCCGCGGAAGATTATCCGAATGCAGTTTCCGCACGAAAAGAATGGATTTCGGAACGCTTTGTGGTCAGAGGCATTCTTGAGCCTGTTTTGCGTAATTATTGGATTGCTATATGGATATGGCTACTCCCCTGCTTGTTTGGGATTATAGCTTATGCAAAAATTGATTTATGGTGTGACATGGAGGATTTGCTTTTTGCATATGAAGACACCCTGAACAGTGTTAAATGGATTTTGGTTTTCGGTGCTATTACATATGTAATTATCAGTGCTTATTACGGCTCATTCGCTTCCCATCTGTTAGTTCGCAGTACTGAAAAGTGGTTGGTTAACAAAGGGATAAATGCAAAGGATCTGTTGCAAAAATCATTCAAGAGGATTCCGACCGATTTTAATAAAAAAACGGCTTGGGATGTATGTATTTCAACAAAGCAAGTGATACAAGCGGCAATGTATATGACCGATCCTTCATTCAAAAAACGCGAAAAAAACCGTGCGATATTAACCTTGGTGGCGTCGATCTTAGTCGCTCTGCTGCTGTGTATATTTATGATTAATAACGCCGAAATGTATATGTCCGGGATTTTTTGGGGACAAATCGAGAAATTAGAATTCTCGATTTTACAGGACAAATGGTTGCTTTATGTGGCTGTTTTGTTATTTGTTAGCAGATGGATATACGATCAGATTGCAGATCGAAAGCTGCTCAAGCAAGAGGCTGCTTGGATAAAAAAGCATTTTAAGAGTTATTATCCAACGTACAATGGATATATCAAGAACTATGCTAAAGCCGTGACAGGGCAATTGACCGACATTGGCGATTGATAAAAAAACGCACAGAGTTTCGCTGAAACTCTGTGCGTTTTTTTATTGATATAGTATTCGTGTTTTGAACCGTGGCTGCCTTCTTCTATATGTGACAAGTCCTATTTACAATTTTTCAAGCTCACTACGCAGAGCGTCGTCGGGACAGGGCTTTTCCTCAAAGACCTTGTTTTTGTCGCGTAGCGTCTCAAACACCTCGTAGTAGCGCAGACCGAAGGCGTGGAGCGCCGCGGCGGAGAAGTGCAGGTTGTCGGGATTGGCCGAAAGACCGTCGGCGGGGACGTAGCCCGTCATGGGGTTTTTGTCGGCAAGTGCCTTCAGCTGCTCGTTGACGGTGGGGTAGGTCTTGTACCAATCGGGGTCGTGCAGGGGCAGAAAATCTCCAAGCCCACCGAGCAGAAAGGGCACGTCGTAAAGGTCAAGCTCACGGCGGAAGGCGTCCATGATCGGCTGAAAACGCTCGGCATAGGTCGTATGGCGCCCGCGTCCGCAGTCGGATTCACCCTGATGCCACAGCACCCCCGCGATCGTTGAGGTGCGCTGTGCCAGCCGCGCGATCGCGATGGCGTGATCAAAAAGAAGTCCGCCAACACGCCACTGTGCGAGCGAGGTGCCGCCGTCGGCGCAGGGGATCAGACCGACGTCAACGCCGTGCACCTTGGCATACGCCTCGGCAAAGCTTTCGGCGAGCGAGACACCCGAGAAGGAACGGTCGCCGTTGACGGGGCGGTACATCGACTGCCAGCGCCCGTTGCGCAGGACCTTGATGTGCTCGGTGTCGATCGGAAGCGCCTCCGCAGGGAATCCACGCCCCGCCATATTGGACTGACCGATCAGTAAAAAGGAATGGACCATAGATACCTCCGTACGGTTTTTACGTTTCCACGTACATTATAGCTCGCGCAAAAATTTTTTGCAAGATTTTTCGAAAAATAATTTCCTTTTCCTCTTTTATTTTCGGGGAAAATGTGATACAATGAGTAGGATTTTGAAAAAAGGAGGAACGGATATGAGGCATAGTCTTTTCACGGGCGAGCGCGGTCACTTTTACCGTATGGCGCTGTCGCTGGCACTGCCGATTGCTCTTCAGAATCTGCTGACCTCCTGCGCGACCCTGATCGACACGGCAATGGTCGTGGGTCTTGGCGATAACGCAACGGCGGCAATGGGGGTCGCTAACCGCTTCAGCTTCCTTTTGAACGTCGTGTGCTTCGGCTTCGCCTCGGGGTGCGCGTCGCTTTTGTCGCAGTATTGGGGGGCGAAGGATCGAAATAATATCCGTCGCTGTCTCGGTCTCGTTTTGTCAGTAGCGTTCGGCTTCGGGGTGATCTACGCCGCGGTGCTTGCCATCGTACCGAGTGCGATGATGCGGATCTTCACGGACGATGCCACACCGATCGGGCTCGGGGCGGACTATCTGCGCGTGTACGCCATCGGCGTTCCCTTCGTCGTTTTTTCACAGATTATGTGTATTGCTCTGCGCTCGATCGAGCGCGTGCGTATTCCCCTGATCTCGGCAGCGGTCTCGGTGGTGTTGAATACCTATTTGAACTACTGCTTGATCGGTGGGCATTTCGACTTCCCCGCGCTCGGATTGCGCGGCGCGGCGGTCGGCACCGTCGCGGGGTATATCGTGCAAGCGACGGTCATTTTGCTGTTTGTCCTCTTTGCGGATACACCCTTTCGCGGGCGACTGCGCGACTTCTTCGGCTTTTCGCGTGCCTTCTGTATCAAGTATTTCAAGACGGCGCTCCCCGTCCTGTTCAACGAGGGTGCCTGGGCGATCGGTACGAATATTTATGTGATGGTCTTTGCCCGTCAGGGCGTTGAAAATTACGCGGGCTATACGCTTTTTGAAAACATTCAGCAGATCTTTTTCGTCTTTTTCGTCGGGATCTGCGGTGCTTGCTCGGTTATGGTCGGTATGCGGGTCGGCGCGGGCGAGCATAAGGAGGCGTACATCACTGCGCGCCGCTTTGCCGTGATGACACCGATCGTCGGGCTCGTGCTCGGCGGGCTTCTCGTTTTGCTTCGCAATCCGATTTTGTCACTCTTCCCGATCGAAACCGAGCAGGCACGTAGCGTTGCGTCGGTCTGCCTTCTGTTCTACGGCTTCTGGATCGGTGCGCGTATGATCCAATATACGCTCATCTGCGGTGTATTCCGCGCGGGCGGTGATACCAAAACGGGCTGTATCTTCGATATGGTCGGCGTATATCTGTTCGGCATTCCCGCCGTGCTGATCACGGCGTATCTCGTGCGCCCCTATCACTTCGTCGTTTTGGTGATCGTGATGATGCTCGGGGAGGACGTGATCAAGGGCGTGCTTTGCGTCGGGCATTTTATAACGCGGAGGTGGATTAAGCAGATCACCGAGCCTCAAAAAGGAGAAATGTAAACGATGGATTACAATTTTCACACGCATACCACGCGGTGCGGACACGCAACGGGCAGTATGGAGGCGTATGTTTTGCGCGCCATTGAGGGCGGGATTCGGACGATGGGCTTTTCGGATCACATCCCCCTGCGCTTCGCTGACGGCAGTGAGAGCGCGCACCGCGTGCCGCTTGCCGAGGTGCGTGACTATTATGAAGAAGCCTGTTTCTTGCGTGAAAAGTATAAGGATAAAATTGAGATCAGAATCGGCTTTGAGACCGAGTTTTATCCCGCGCTTTTTCAAGAGATGATCAAGGATGCCGTCGCCTTCGGCGCGGAATATCTGATCCTCGGTCAGCATTTTCTCGGTGAAGAAAACTGCGGCGGATCTGCGGCGATCCGTCCAAACGCTTCCGAGGCAGACCTCGTGCGCTACACCTCGCTTCTGATCGAGGCGGCGGAGTACGGAGTGCTGACCTATATCGCACACCCCGACATCTTCAATTTTACGGGCGACCCCGCGATCTACGCGCGTGAGGTGCGGCGGCTTTGTGCGTATTGCAGGGCAAAGGCGTTGCCGCTGGAGATCAATTTCCTCGGCATCCGCACGAAGCGCAATTACCCGAACGAGGCGTTTTGGCGCATTGCGGGCGAGCTGGGCGTCCCCGTTACCTTCGGCAATGACGCACACAGCACGGCGGATGCGTACGATCCCGACTCTTTGGCGGTTGCCGAGGACATCGTCGCGCGGTGCGGACTCAACTATATCGGTCAGCCGACGCTGGTCGATATCAGAAAATTCGTATAAAAAAGGCCCCACATTCTGTGATGTGTGGCGACTTGCCCTCGGCAACTCGCAATCGCCCTGTGGCGAACGGGCTGTTCTCGCCCGATCCGGATGCCAAAAACAAAACCCACATCCTGTGATGTGGGCTTTCTTTTTGGAGCGGATTACGGGGCTCCCTCGCGGCACTACCGTACCGCGACAGGCCCAGCGCCCTTTGCGACTTGCCCCCGGCAACTCGCAATCGCCCTGTGGCGAACGGGCTGTTCTCGCCCGATCCGAATACCAAAAACAAAACCCACATCCTGTGATGTGGGCTTTATTTTTGGAGCGGATTACGGGGCTCGAACCCGCCACCTCAACCTTGGCAAGGTTGCGCTCTACCAAATGAGCTAAATCCGCGAGCGTTCTTATTGTACCCCTTTTCAACGGATTTGTCAAGTCTTTTTTGAAAAAAGAGTGAAAAAAGAACGCGCACGCCTAAAATACAGACGGCTGTATCACTCCCCGTCAATCGTGATCGGGATGCCGTTGACCTCGACGGCGCCTGTGACGCGAATCATCACGTACTTGTTACCGCCGATGGTTTCGGTGGTGACGAGATCACGGTGCTCGGGCGAGACCTTGATAGAGACCTCGGGGAGCGAGAGCTCAAATTTGTTGACAGACACGACATTTTTTGGGGTCCACTCTGCGTCGCCGCCAAATTCCTTCGTTAAGGCGGTGTCGAGCTTTTCAAGCCTCGATTCCTCAACGCCGCAATTTGCGAGCATCGAGCGCACCTCGCCCTTTGAGAGCGTCAGCGGCTCGGGATCGCGCGACTCCTTATGCTCGGTCACCTTCTCGGCGATCTGCGCGTGTACCGCACGGACGATCTCAAGGCTGCATTCCTCGGAAAGGGCGTCGGTCAAACAGCCGTTGAAGGTGGCACGCTGGGTCTGCGGCGGCATCGGCGGCTCGCTTGCCAGAATCCGCTTCGTAAACTCGGGATAGCTTTCCGAAAGGCTTCTCGTGTAATAAAGGGCATCGTATATGTTACTGCGGCGATCGTCAAAGGTCGGGAAGAGAAATCCAAGCTCGGGTGCTGCAAGCAGTGCCGAGAGGCTGAGCGTGTGAAAAAGACGATCGCTTTCACGGAAGGAGATCGCGTCGTTCATGCTCTTGACGGGGCAGACCGCGCACACGAGATACGAGTAGGTCTCGGTCGTATCGTTCTTCTCCCCGTCCTTGCCGAAGGTGGGCACGTCGTAGATATCATTCGCAAGCAGAATGACATAGTTGCTGTCAAAATGCAAGCTTTCCTTTACATTCTCGTAAAAACTCTCCAAAAGCTCGGCATCACCGAGATGACTCTTGAGCGGCCCCATCAGAAGTCCGTGCTCCTGCCCGCCCGTGACCTGCTTCATACTGAAGGGAATATCGTGCAGATTCGTGCCAAGACCGCCCGAGAGAGTCTTCTTGAGAATGCCGAGCAGTCGCTCGCTGACATTTGACTCCGCAAGTGCGAGGGGCTGTGAGATCCGCGCGATGATCTGGTTGTTCTGATTGACGAAGCAACCGACGATGCGGGGGATGTTGCTCCGCTCCGCACGGAAGCGGCGTTTGATCTCGCGTAATTCTTTTTCTGTCATGGTTTACTCCTTTGCAGTCTGTAAGGCTGCGCCTTGATTCCATACCGCCCTGCGGCGGATTCAAAACACCTGCCGCGGGCAGGTGACGTTCAATCATGATGATCGAGAGTTAAAATCGTGGGAATGCACGATTTCAACGCCAAATCGAAGATTTGGCAATCTCATTGAAATGATATAGCGCAAGGATCATTTGGTACAAACAATCCTTGCGGGAGTCGATTCAATCGACTCGTAGAAACGCTTCGTCGCGTTTCTACCTGCTATCAGCATTATAAAAAAGAGCCATACGGCTCTTTTTTATTGAACGTTCTCCCATTTGTGGTATACGTTCTGCACGTCGTCGTCATCGTCGAGCTTGTCAAGTAGGCTCGACATATTCTTGATATCGCCCTCGTCGGAGAGGGTGACGAAGGTCGAGGGAATCTTTGCCGTTTCGGCAGAGGCGACGGTGTAGCCTGCCGCGACGAGTGCGTCGCGCACAGCGAATACGTCATCGGGCTCGGTGTAGACGGTGAAGCAATCCTCGTCCGCCTCAAAGTCGGTGGCGCCTGCCTCAAGCGCCGCCTCCATCAGTGCGTCCTCCTCGATATCGCCGTCCTCATTTTCAATGAGAATGGTTCCGCGCTCGGAGAACAGGTAGGAGACGCAACCGTTCTGACCCATATTGCCGCCGTACTTTGAGAAATAAGAGCGCACATTGCCCGCGGTGCGGTTGCGGTTGTCGGTCGTGGTCTCAACGATCACGGCAATGCCTGCGGGACCGTAGCCCTCGTATGCGATCTCCTCGTAGACCGTATTGTCCTCGCCCGAAAATTTCTTGATGCAACGCTCAATGTTATCGTTCGGAACGTTGTTTGCCTTTGCCTTCGCGATCAGCTCGCGCAGCTTTGCGTTGTTCTGGGGATTCGGACCGCCCTCACGGATCGCGATCGACATTTCCTTGCCGATCTTCGTAAAGATCTTACCCTTTGCGGCGTCGGTCTTCGCCTTCTTGACCTTGATGTTTGCCCATTTGCTGTGTCCTGACATATCGGTATCCTCTTTTTAAATTTGTTCGGTTTTCTTCATACAGATCAGCTCCAACGCCTTACCAAGCACCGACTTGGTCGCGGCGGTGAGGGCGATGCGCGTGGCGCGCACCTTCTCGTTCTCGGCAGAGAGGATCTGACAGTTGTGATAGAAGCGGTTAAAAGCCGCACAAAGGTCGAGTGCGTAGCGTGTGATCACGCTCGGCTCGTAGTCAGCGAGTGCCGCCTTCACACGCTCGGGGAAGGTGGCAAGCGTTTTGACCAGCGCGGTCTCCTCCTCGTTCATATCGTAGGCGTGGTAGGCCCCCTCGGTTCCCGCCTTCGAGATCAGGCTACAGGTACGCGCGTAGGTGTACTGTGCGTAGGGACCCGTGTTGCCGTCAAAGGAGAGCGCATCCTCCAGCATAAAGTTGATATCTCGAATGCGATTGTTCGACAGGTAGTAGAATACGATCGCGCCAACGCCGACCGCCTCGGCAATATCGTCGCGCCCCTTAAGTTCGGGATTCTTTTCCTCCATAATGTCGCGTACCTTGTCGATCGCCTGCGCAAACAGATCCTTCAGGAGAATGACGTTGCCCGTGCGGGTCGCAAGCTTCGCGCCGTTGATGCTGACCGTGCCGTAGGGGACGTGCACCAGCTTGTCGTGCCAATCGTATCCCATCAGCTCGACGACCTTGAACCACTGTGCAAAGTGGAGCGACTGTCCCGCGCTCGTGACGTAGATGCACTTTTCAAAATCGTAGGTATCCTTGCGATAGACGGCGGCGGCGATGTCGCGCGTCGGGTAGAGGGTCGATCCGTCACGCTTGAGGATCAGGCAGACGGGCATATTCCACTGGTCGAGATTGACGACCGATGCGCCGTCGTCGATCGTGAGCAGATCCATATCCTTCATCTTTTGGATCTGCGGGGGCATCTTATCGGTATAAAAGCTCTCGCCGTTGTAGCTGTCGAAGGAGATGTCGAGCATACCGTAGGTCTTTTGATACTCACGTAGGCTGATCTCGATGAACCACTTCCAAAGCGCGATGTTTTCGGGGTCGTGCGCCTCGAGCTTCGCAAACTCAGCGCGTGCCGCGTCGTTGAGCGCGGGATCCTTTTCGGCTTCGGCGTGGAATTTGACGTAGAGCGCAACGAGTGCGTCGATCTCGCCCTTTTCAACCTCCTCCTTGTTGCCCCAGGTGCGGTAGGCGACGATCAGCTTGCCGAACTGCGTGCCCCAGTCGCCGAGGTGGTTGATGCCGATGCAGTTGTACCCCGCGAAGCTGTGGAGCAGCTTCAGCGAGTGACCGATCACGGTCGTACCGAGGTGCCCGATGTGAAAGGGCTTCGCAACATTCGGTGAGGAGTAGTCGAGTACGACGGTCTTTCCGCCGCCGCAGTTCGGCGAGCCGTAGGAGTCGCCCTGCTCGGCGATCTTGGACAGCACGCGTGCGGCGAGTGCCTTACCGTCAAGATAGAAATTCAGGTAGCCGTTGACCGCCTCGATCTTTGAAAAGGAGTCGGACGAGATCGCGCCTGCCAGCGCCTCGGCAATCTGCACGGGCGAGCGGCGCAGGGTGCGGCTGAGCTTGAAGCAGGGAAGTGCCAGGTCGCCCATTGCGGCGTCGGGCGGGTATTCGAGCATTGCGGCAAGCTCCGCGGTGTCGAGCGTCGCACCCGCGAAAAGGGCGGGGACGGCGTTGGAAATCAGCTTTGCGGTTTGTTCCTTCAATATCAGCATATCAAATCTCCATTTTTACAGTGAGTCGGTCATACGCACGTATTCGTCCTTGCCGCGACTGCCCTTGACGAGCGTGCAGGGGACGAAGGGATAGTCGGAGAGGGCGTAGGCGAGTGCGATCTCGGTGCCCGAGGTCACGTAGAAGCCCTCGTTCTCGAAGAAGACCTCGCATTCGCCGATATCCTCCCCGTCATCAAGCGCCCGCGCGAGGGCGGAAACCTTGTCCGCGTCACTCGTTGTGCGGTAGTGCAGACGGAGCGGGCAAATGTAGGTGGCGGAAAAATCGGGATCGCGCTTCCAAGCGGCGAAGGAGGAGAGCATTTTCTCAGCAACCTCCTCGGGCGTTGCAAAGGTCGTATCGATCACGAGACGGTAATTTGAAAGATCCGAGCGATCGACGCCGTATTTTTCAAAGTAGCGCTTCTGCTCGCTTTTCCTGCGGCGGCGAATGTTTTCGGCGGTCTCCTCCACGGTGGGGAAGGACTCCTCACTGCGGTGCGCGGCGAAGATGCGTGCGGCGGCAACCTCGGGCTCCGTCGTCAGGTAGACGGGGAAATTCCCCTTGACGAAGTGCCACGCCATGCGCGAGTCAATGATCAGGGAACGCGGATCGTCCGAGAGCGCGATCAGCCCGTCGTCGATCTCACGATCGATCTCAGGATGCGTTTCGGCATACTCGTTGACCTCGGCAACCGTCATATTGTGTGCGGCGGCAACCGAGCGCAGGATCGCGCCCGTCGAATAGTATTCAAGCTCAGTGCGTTCGGTCACGATTGCGGAAACCGTACTTTTTCCGCTACCGAGATCGCCCGCAAGCGATATTTTGTAGCTCACAGTAAAACCCCCTGGGTGTTCTTATTATCACATCAGTATATTATACAATAAAATCGAGGGCTTGTCAAGTCAAAAATTACCTGTATAACCCGACCGTTGCCGCGGCAATACTTTTTTGGCAAAACCAAATAAGGGAGTCGGGAATGTATCCAAACAAAGTCGAAATCTGCGGTGTAAATACCGCAAAGCTCAAAACCCTGACCGACGAAGAAAAGCAAACACTGTTACTGCGCACGAAAAACGGAGACACCAACGCGCGTGAGGAGCTGATCCTCGGCAATCTGCGGCTGGTGCTCAGTATTATACAACGCTTCAGTCACCGACGCGAGAATCTTGACGATCTGTTTCAGGTGGGCTGTATCGGGCTCATCAAGGCGATCGACCACTTCAACACGGATCTCGGCGTCAAATTTTCAACCTACGCCGTTCCGATGATCATCGGCGAGGTGCGGCGCTATCTGCGCGACAACAACGCCATCCGCGTCAGCCGCTCGCTCCGCGATCTTGCCTACCGCGCCCTGCAAGCGCGGGAGGCGCTGACGCGGCAAACGGGAAGGGAGCCGAGCGTAGATGCCATCGCCGAGGCGATCGGCGAGCCGCGCGAGAGCGTTGCTGCCGCAATGGATGCGATCGTTGAGCCGGTCTCCCTCTACGATTCTGTCTACAACGACGGTGAGGATTCGGTCTACGTGATTGATCAGCTCCGCGACACGGGGGATACCGATGAGAATTGGATTGAGAGCATCACGCTGAAGGAGGCGATGAAAACGCTCAGCGAGCGCGAGCGCAAGATTATCAGTATGCGTTTTTACCGAGGCAAAACGCAAATGGAAATCGCCGAACAGATCGGCATCAGCCAAGCGCAGGTTTCCCGCCTCGAAAAGGGCGCAATCGAGCGCATCAGGCGCTCCTTTTGAAAAAGAAAAGCGGGGATGACCCCGCTTTTTACTTGACAAAACGCAAAAAAGACGATAGAATAAAAAGGTCAAGGATGAAAGGAGAAACATATGCGGCGTGCGCTTGGTATGGTAACGTCATACGCGATGCTTTTTACGGCATCTCTGATCATTGCGGGCTTTTTTGCGCCGCTGTGGATGCAGGAACTTGTCATTTGTCTCGGTCTGCTTTCGCCGATCCTTCTTTGCCGTTTTTTGTGGCGGGAGGATATGGACTACCCCGCGATTTCAAGGCTTTTGCCAAAGAAGCGGTCGCTTTTCCTGCTCCTGCCGTTTTTTATGCTCGCCACGCGTATCGTTGGCATTGTCGCATCGCTCCCCTATACGCTCCTTGAACTTCCGCTTCCCGCGCCGAGCTATCCCGATTCAATGATCGAGGCTTTGATTTTGCTCGCGGTGCTCCCCGCCTTGTGTGAGGAATTCTTCTGCCGCTATATGGTGCTTGGCGCGATGCTCCCCTACGGGCGGCGCACTGCGGTGCTTGTCAGTGCGCTCGTGTTCGGATTCTTCCATATGAATTTTTATCAGATTCCCTACGCGCTCTTCAGTGGGCTGATCCTCGGCTGGATCACGGTCGAGGGGGAGTCGATCCTGCCCTCATTGCTATTCCACTTCGTCAACAATTTTTTGGCGGTGCTTTTCGCTTACGTCGAGCTTCCTTCGTACGGACAGATGCTGTATACGGGGCTTCTCGTTCTGCTCGCGGTCGTGTTGACGGCACTCTTCGTTTACCTGAATATTGACAACTTACGGTTTACAAAAATTAATTTCCGACGCTTGCGCGAGATCCTCCTTTCGCCGCTTTCGATCTTTCTCGCGGTCTCTCTTTTCTTGTCGGTATGGAGTCTGGTGGTGAATTTTCTTGTCAGATGAGATCTATATGAAGCGCGCACTTGCTCTGGCAGACATTGCGGCGGATGCCGACGAGGTGCCCGTGGGGGCGTTGATCGTGCAGGGCGATCGGATCATCGCCGAGGCGTACAACACGCGTGAGGGGTCGAAATGCGCGACGCATCACGCCGAGATCCTCGCGATTGAGGAGGCTTGCCGCACCCTTGGCGGCTGGCGGCTCCCAAACTGTAAGCTATACGTTACACTCGAGCCCTGCCCGATGTGCACGGGCGCGATCATCAACGCACGCATTGACGAGGTGATCTTCGGCGCATACGATCCGAAGGCGGGCTGTTGCGGCTCGATGACCGATCTGCCGTCCTTGCCCTTCAACCATAAGGTGACGGTCAGAGGCGGCGTGTTACAGACTGAATGCAAGGACGCGCTATCCGCATATTTTCGCGGAAAACGAAAAAAATAAACGGACAGAAATTCTGTCCGTTTATTTTTTGGGGGGTAGCTATGATCAGGATGATACACGCGATCAGTGACACGAACGTCGGGGGGGCGGGAATACAGGTGCTAAACCTTCTGTCGCATCTTGATAAGGATCGCTTTGACCTGCGCGTGCTTTTGCCGCGCCGTAGTCTTCTGACACCTTATTTCCTTGCGGAGGGGATCCCCGTGTGTGAGGTCGCCACGCAACCCGACACCTCCTTTTCCCTGCGCGATGTGCGTGCGCTTTTGCCGATCCTATCCTTACACCGACCCGATATTTTGCATACGCACGGCTTCTTCTCGGCACGCGTGGCGGGCAGACTTTGTCGCGTGCCGCATATCCTTGCCACGCGGCACTGCGCCGAGCCTGCCGGCAGACTTGCCCATCTGCCGCACGCTTACGGCGCGATCTATTCGCGCTTTACCGATAAGACGGTCGCTACCGCCGCCTACGCAGCCGACGATCTTTTGCGCCGCGGACACGACCGCTCACGCATCGTGCTCATCCGCAACGGGTGTGAGCCGAAGCAAGAAAGCACGCCCTCCGAGCGGTGCGCACTGCGGCGGCGGCTCGGCATTCCCGACTCTGCCGTCGTGCTTGGGATGAACGCGCGGCTGGAGCGTGTGAAGGGGCAGGATATTTTACTGTCGGCGCTGGCACGGCTGAAGACAGCGGGGGTATACGCCGTCGGACTTTTCGTCGGGTGCGGCACGCGCGAGGCGGATTACCGAGCGCTGGCATCCGCACTGGGTGTTGCCGACCGTGCGGTTTTCGTCGGCTTCGTGCGTGATGTTGCGCCCTATCTCAATCTCTTTGATCTCAATATTAACTGCTCGCGCGGAACCGAGACCTCCTGCCTTGCAATCAGCGAGGCTATGTCCCTCGGTATCCCGACGCTTGCCAGCAATTTCGGCGGCAATCCCGAGATGGTGAGGGATGGGGAAAACGGATTTTTGTATCCGCGTGAGGATGCGGAGGCTCTGTCGGCACTTGTTTTGCGCCTGATCGGGGATAAAAAAACGAAGGCGCGGCTCGCCCTGAACGCAAAAAAGATGGCTAGTACGCGTTTTTCTGCCGAAAATATGGCAAAAATGTATACCGAACTTTACAATTCAATGCTTTTAGCAGAAAAAGGTTGAAAAATACGGAAGAATATGTTACAATTAATTTGTATGATTTGAAATCGGATCACCGAAATCGGGGGCTTGTAACATGACAGAATATCTTGAATGCGGAAAGATCGTCGGCGCACACGGCGTGCGCGGCACCGCACGCGTGGAATCCTATTGCGACAGCCCCGCGGTATTGGCGGGCTTGCCCGCCGTTTATTTCCGTACTGCTAACGGCACGTATCGCCGCGTGGCAGTCGTCAAGGGGGCGGTCAAGCCGCCGCAGACGCTTCTGACGCTTGAGGGGATCGACACGCCTGAGGGCGTGCTTGCCCTGCGCGGATGCGTGCTTTACGCACACCGCGACGACATTCCGCTTGCCGACGGGGATTTTTTCATCGCCGATCTTCTGGGGCTTCCCGTAATCGACGCAGACAGCGACGTGCGCTACGGTGAGCTCGTATGGGTCGACGACGCACCCGCATCGATGCTCTATACCGTCCGCACCGACCTCGGGCGTGACGTGCTTTTGCCCGCGGTGCCCGAATTCGTAAAGGAGATCAAGATCGGAGAGTGCATCCGCATTCGCCCGATCCCGGGCTTTTTTGATGAAGTTTGACGTAATGACGCTGTTCCCCGATTTGGTGGCGGGCGTGCTTGGTGAGAGCATTCTCGGGCGCGCGCAGAAAAACGGCATCCTGACCGTTACCTGCCACAATATCAGGGACTATTCGGAAAAGAAACATAAAAACGTAGACGATACCCCCTACGGCGGCGGTATGGGGATGGTGATGGCGGCACCGCCGATCTGTGCCTGCTACGACGCGATCGCGCAGAGCTTTGCCGAGGGAGAGCGCACGCGCGTAATCTATATGTCCCCGAAGGGGCGTATGCTGACGCAGAAGGTTGCGCGTGAGCTTTTAGAGTACGACCGACTCGTGATCCTTTGCGGTCACTACGAGGGTGTGGATCAGCGCGCCGTTGACCGAATTGTTGACGAGGAGATCTCAATCGGCGACTATGTTCTGACGGGCGGCGAATTGCCCGCCTGCATTCTCATCGACTCGGTTGCGCGGATGCTTGACGGCGTTCTGTCTTCCCCCGAATGCTACGAGGGAGAGAGCATCGCCTCGGGGCTTCTCGAATATCCGCAATACACGCGCCCTGTTGAATTTGAGGGCGTGCCCGTGCCGACGGTGCTTTTATCGGGTAACCACGCTGAAATTGATAAATGGCGGCTTGAGCGCTCGCTTGAGCTGACGCGGGAACGCCGCCCCGAGCTGTACGAGGCGTATATGCTGGCGTATCCGCCGAAGGAGCCGCGCAAAAAACGAAAATAAACGGAATGAAAGGAGCGCGTATGAAAAAGCATAGAGAACAGCATACCGACAGAGCGAAGAGCTTTGAAAAAAAGCTTGCGAACAGTCTGATCCTATCAGCACTCGTGCGCTTTTTTGAGGCGCTCTCACGCGGGCTTTCGCGCGCGCCGCTTCACGGCTTTTTCGCAAAGCGAGACGAGCTGGAGGAGGAGATTTCACGCGGGGGCGATCCGATCCACGACGTATGGCACGACACGCGGATGCACCGCCGCTTTTATAAGAGCGTGCCGATGCGGATCTTCCGCTTCCTCGCCTCAGCCTTCGTGCATACGGCACCGCGCGCTTACGCAACCTTTTTTCTTGGCTTTGGCGGTGTGATCATTCTCGCCTTCCTCGGCGAATTTTTCAAGCTCTACACGCTGTCGGTCAGTATTTACCATATGATCGCGGGCTTCGTGCTTTGTCTGATCGCGGTCCCGCTTTGCGTGTTCGGCGACCCACTTTACGAGGTCTGCCGCGAGAACCGATTTTTGTCCTTTCTCCTACACGATTTCTTCGGCTTACGCCGCTCGGTGAGGGAGCGTCGCCACGCCACGATCCCCGCATGGCTGCTTTTGCTTTTCGGTATCGGCGCGGGATTTTTGGGGGCGTGGAAATCGCCCTACCTTGTGCTTGCTGTCCTTGGTATTCTGCTTTTGTGCGGGCTTGTCATTTATTCTCCCGAGTTCGGCTTGATGTTCCTCGTTATCGTGCTTCCTTTTTTAGGACTTTTGCCGTATGCGGGCGCCTGCGCCGCGGCTCTGTCGGTGCTCTGTCTGATCGGATATATTCAGAAGCTTCTGGTCGGAAAGCGCGTGTTCGAGTTCCGTCCGCTTGACTTTCTCGTTCTGATCTTTTCCGCCGTCTATCTGTTCGGCGGGATCCTCACGGGTGGGGGCTGGCCCTCCTTCTTCCACGGTGTGATCGGCGCGCTTTGCGTGCTGGTTTATTTCGTTGCGGAGAATCTTCTGACCAACCGTCTGACGCTCAACCGCTTCATTACCGCCTTTATGGTATCGGCATTCTTCGTCGCCGCCATCGGTGTCTTTGACGTTCTCAACACGACCTTTGATCCCGCGTGGCTTGATAAAGACGCCTTTTCGCGCATCACGGTCCGCATTACGTCGGTGTTCGGCAACCCGAACGTCCTCGCGGCGTATTTGTTGCTTGCCATTCCGTTTTCGGTTCTGCGCCTGTTCTCCTCGCACGGATTTTTCACGGGTCTTCGCCGCCTCGTTCATACGGCGCTTCTCCTCGCGGCACTCGTTTTGACCTTCTCCCGCGGGGCGTGGATCGCGCTGGCGGCGATCTTCCTCTTCTCAATCCCTTTCTGCACGCGGCGCAACCGATTTGCTCTCTTTGTGGCGACCGTCACGCTCCCCACTCTGGGGCTGGCGCTTCCCGAATCGGTGCTCTCGCGCTTCTATTCGATCGGTCTGCGCGCAGACACCTCGGTGACGCACCGCTTCTCGATCTGGCGCGGCGTGCTTTCGATGCTCCGTCGCTACGGCTTCGGCGGTGTCGGGGTTGGGGAGGAGGCATTCTCCCGTTTCTTCGTGCTGTATGCCGAGGCAGGCACAGAGAGTGCCGTACATTCCCACAGCCTGTATCTGCAGATCTTCTGCGAGCTTGGAATTTTTGGTATTCTGGTATTTTTGGGGCTTGTGCTTATTTTTTTGCAAAGCTCGTATACTCATATGTACAGGACACCGTATTATCCCGAAAAGGGAGTGAGTGCCGCCGTCATTTGCGCGGTGCTTGCCGTTTTGATCCACGGACTCTTCGATCACGTCTTTTACAACAGCCGCATTTTCCTGCTCTTCTTCCTTTTACTTGGCCTTGCCTCGGCACTGCGCCATTTCGGTAAAAAGCAGGTGGATGACGCCGCTTGGCAAACGGGCGGCGAAACGAGCGCGGCACTCGATATGAATCTGTAAAATATACGGAGGATCTATGCAGAGAAGCAAGTATACCCGAACGCTTCTTGTCAGCATCATCACCGTCTTTATCAGCCTTGCCGTTCTTTTGTGCTTTTATTTTCTTTTGGCGTTTCCCCGTCACGGGGGCAGGTCGGTCAGCCTGACCTACACCGTGCGGATTGCGTCGGTCAAGGAGGCGCTCGCCGACAGCATCGAAGTGGGTGAGCTCTTACTCGAAAATGCGGGCAAGCGCACGCTTGGCAGGGTGAGCGACGTGCGCGTCGAGCCTGCCGTGACCGAGTGCTACAGTGAAAGGGACGCCGCCTACGTGCGCACCGAAAAGCCCGGCTACGTCGACATCTATCTGACCCTGCACGCCGATGCCGTATCCGATGCGCGTGCCGTCTATATCGATGGCTATCGACTCTTGATCGGTACGCCGATCTATCTGCGGTTGCCCGCCTTTTCAGGGGTTGGCTACTGCGTGGAATTTGAGGAAAAGATATGAACCGTAAGAAAAAAAGAGGACCGAATATCATTGACGTGATCATTCTTCTCGCGCTGATCCTTGGGATCGCGGGGGCGGTCGTTCGCTTCTACACCACGCGTGAGGAGGAGCCGACCGACACCGTCACGCTTTCCATTGAGGCGACGGGGGTGGATGCGTCGCTTTTGCACGCGCTCGAGAAGGGCGGCGATCTCTATCTTGAGGACGGCGTCTATCTCGGACGGCTCGCATCGGATAGCGTGAGCGCATCGCCGAGCATGCTCTACGGCACCGACGAGCGCGGACATCTGTTTGCCTCACCCTCCACGCTTCTTTACGATGTGCGTGCGAAGGTCGACTGCGACGGACGCTTTACCGAGGGCGGCTTTTCACTGCCGCGCGGACGCCATCTGGCGGCAGGACAAACGCTTGATGTCAGCACACGCTACCTGAAAACCGAGATTTTGCTTCTCGGGATCGAAAAAAATTAAGCTTTGAGCCATTTTTCAACAAAAAAATACGGAAAAACTATTGATTTTGCGATTCGGTTTTGCTATACTAATAGCATCTGATAACAATACCAATTCGTTTTTGAAATTAAAAAAGCAGAGGTGCTATTATGATCACTCGGAATGTAACGATCCAAAACAGCGTAGGACTGCACGCGAGACCTGCGACCTTCTTTATTCAAAAGGCGAATGCATACGCAAGCTCGGTATGGATAGAAAAGGATGACCGCAGGGTCAATGCCAAGAGCCTTCTCGGCGTTCTTTCCATGGGGATTGCGAAGGGGATGACCGTTACATTGATTGCCGACGGCGCGGACGAGCAGGCGGCGATCGACGGCTTGGTCGCACTCATTGATTCCGGCTTTGGCGAATAACCGCCTTTGAAGTGATGAATACGGCGGCGGGAAGGACCCGCCGCCATTTTTTTAAGAAAGCAAAGGGGGATACCGTGCAAAAGAATATCGAGCGTCTGCGAGAAAAGGCAGCAACACTTCCCGCAACCCCCGGCGTTTACCTAATGAAGGATAAGGATGGCGGGATCCTTTACGTCGGCAAATCCAAAAAACTGAAGAACCGCGTGAGCAGTTATTTTATCGGCAGCACGCATAGCGCAAAAACGGCGCGGATGGTTTCGCTCGTTTTTGATTTCGACTATATTCTTTGCGACAGTGAGGTCGAGGCGCTGACGCTTGAAAACGTGCTGATCAAGCGTCATACGCCGCGCTACAATATCAAGCTGAAGGATGCAAAATCCTATCCCTATATCAAGATCACGAAGGAAGAATATCCGCGCCTGTTCGTCACGCGCACGCGCACCTCGGACGGCGGGGCGTATTTCGGTCCCTACGGCTCGGCGGGCGATGCCAGGAGCGCGGCGGAAACCGTCTGTAAGATCCTCGGTATTCCGACCTGCCGCCGCGTTTTCCCGCGTGACATCGGAAGGGAGCGTCCCTGCATCTACCGACAGATGGGCAGATGTATTGCGCCCTGCACGGGTGAGATCGATGCCGCGGCATACCGCGCCGTATTCGCTGACGCCGCAGAGATCCTGTCGGGTAACATCCGCGACATCGCGGGGAAGATGGAGGAGCGGATGCTCGCCTTCGCTGAGCGCGAGCAATACGAGGAGGCGGCGCGCACGCGTGACGCCATCGGGTCGCTTTCCGCCCTGCGCGACAGACAAAAGGTCGTCTCGGACCAGAAGGACGAGCAGGACGTGTTTGCCGTCGCCTCGGAGGGGGCTGTCAGCGCACTTGCCGTTTTGAATATCCGCGGCGGTGCGCTTATTCATAAGGTCGCTTATATTCTTTCACCCGACACCATTCTGGAGCCCGACGGGCTTTCGGGGCTGATCTGTGCCTATTACGGTGAGGAGAATGCGATCCCCCGGGCGCTTTTGCTCGATTTTGATCTGCCCGAGGGAGAGGAGAGATCGCTTGGCGAATATCTCACGAAGCGGGCAGGACACCGCGTGACCGTCAAAACGCCGAAGCGCGGGCGCCTGCGTTCCCTTTGCGATATGGCAGAGGAGAATGCAAGCGAAAAGGTGCGCCGCTATATGACCGATACCGCGCGTGAGGATAAGACGCTTTTGGCACTTGCGATTCTCCTCGGGCTCGAGGTATTGCCCGAGCGTATCGAGGCGTACGATATTTCAAACGTCGGAAACGAGCATATCACCGCGTCGATGGTCGTCTACAGGGACGGCGGCTTCAACCGTCAGGAGTACCGCAAATTCACGATTCAGGGGACCGACGGTGCCGACGACTACGGCTCAATGCGTGAGGCGCTCTCGCGCCGTCTTTCCCATATCGGCGACGGCACGCCCTCCCTCGGTACGGCACCCGATCTGATCCTGCTTGACGGCGGACGCGGACAGGTGAACGCCGTGCGCGCCGTGATGCAGGAAATGGGACTTGATATTCCGCTGTTCGGTATGGTCAAGGACGATTTTCATAAGACCCGCGCCCTCACCGACGGAGAGGGGGAGATCGGTATTGCGACCGAGCAGGCGGTGTACACTTTCATTTACAAAATACAGGAAGAGGCACACAGATTTGCCTATCGTGCATCGCAAGGGGCGAAGCGTAGGACCCTGAAGCATTCCTCGCTTCTGGAGATCCCCGGCATCGGACCGAAAAAGGCGCAGCGGCTGCTCCGCTCCTTTGGAAGCCTACGCGCGCTGAAGGCGGCGAGCAGGGAGGAGCTGGTCCGTATTGAAGGGATCAGCGAGCGGGACGCGGTCAGCATCCTTGCCTATTTTGAAGAGAAAACGGAGAAAAAGAAATGATACGGATCATTACGGGAAGCGCGAAGGGGAAACGTCTTCTGACGCTTGAGGGGGAGGCAACGCGCCCGACCACCCAGCGCGTGAAGGAAGCGATCTTTTCGGCGCTGCAATTTGATATTGAGGGACGGCGTGTTTTAGATCTGTTTGGCGGATGCGGACAGATGGGGCTTGAGGCACTCTCGCGCGGGGCGGTGAGCGCAATGTTCATCGATTCCGCCGCGGAGGCGATGGCGATCATCAAGGAGAATGCGCAGAAGACCGACTTCTTCAAATGCTCACGCTTTTTGATCAGCGATTACAGAAGCTATATTCGTAAGGCGGCGGGGCGTGACGTATACGACCTGATCTTCATCGATCCGCCCTATGCGAGCGATGCCGCCGCGGATGCCGTGGCACGCATTCTTGAGGCGAAGCTTGCCGCCGACGGCTGTCTTTTCGTCGTGGAAAGCGGTGCACCGCTTGACACCGAGGAAAACCGTGCACTGCTTTCCGAATTTCTCGTGATCAAGGCAGCAAGATACAGCAAATCCTACGTGACCATTCTGCAAAAGAAGGGGGAACACCTATGAAAAACGCATATATTCCAGGGAGCTTTGATCCCGTAACGACAGGGCATGTTGATATTGTTGAGCGTGCCGCCGCAATCTTCGGACATGTGACGGTTGCGGTCTGCGGAAACGCGGAGAAGGGACACGGTCTCTTCACCCCCGAGGTGCGTGCCGAGCTGCTTTTGCTTGCGCTTTCACATCTTTCAAATGTCACCGTAGAGATTCTGCCCGCAGGGCGTGCGGTTGCCGCACGCGCCGCAGAGCTTTCCGCAGTGCTGGTCAAGGGTGTACGCGGTGGGGGAGACGTTGCGTACGAGGGAGAGATGGCGGCGGTCAATCACACCGTGCTTGGCACCGATACGCTCTGGTTTCCCGCGCGCGCAGAGCACATCTACGTCAGCTCGACCGTCGTGCGTGAGCTTTTGCGCGTGGGCGCGCCGCTTGACGGCTATGTGCCGGATTCAGTCGTCGCCGCGCTGAAAAAGGCGTATGCGGCGCTCTGATGCCCCTTGACAAAACGTTCAATATCCTATATAATAAACTTTTAGATAAAACTGCAAGCGCAGTGGGAAAGGAAACAATCTTATGAAGCAAAAAATAGAGGAGCTGAAGGGGCGCTTCGAGGCGGGGCTGTCCGCCGCAAGGGACGAGGCAGAGCTTGACGCCTTGCGCGTTGCATTCCTTGGTAAGAAGGGTGAAATCACCGATCTGTTGAAGGGGATGCGCGATCTTACGCCCGAGGGAAAGAAGGAAGCGGGTCAGCTTATCAACACGCTGAAAAACGAGGTGGAGGCAAGCATCACCGCCCGTGCCGAGGCGCTGAAGAACGAGGCGCTCGAGCGTGCGATTCGTGAGGCGAAGCATTATAATCCCACCCTGCCGAAGAAGACCGACCGCGGCTCCTATCATCCGATCACGCTGGTGGCACGCCGTCTTGCCGATATCTTTTCGGGCATGGGCTTTACCGTTGAGGACTTCGTGGAGGTCGTTGACGACTACCAGTGCTTTGAGGCGCTGAACATTCCGAAATATCACCCTGCGCGCGATATGCAGGATACCTATTATCTTGAAAACGGTCAGCTTCTGAAAACGCAGACCTCTGCCGCGCAGAATCATATTATGAAAAAGTACGGTGCGCCCTTGCGCGCCATCTTCCCCGGCCGTTGCTTCCGTAACGAGGCGACCGATGCCTGCCACGAGAATACCTTCTTCCAGATGGAGGGTATGATGATCGACAAGGATATTTCGATCTCAAACCTCATCTACTTTATGAAGAAGATGCTCAGCGAGGTGTTTGAGTCGGATATCAACGTGCGCCTGCGCCCCGGCTACTTCCCGTTCACCGAGCCCGGCTTTGAGCTTGATATCAGCTGTACGATTTGCGGCGGTAAGGGCTGTCCCTCCTGTAAGAATTCGGGATGGCTTGAGCTTTGCCCCTGCGGTATGATCCATCCGAACGTGCTGATCGCGGGCGGGATCGATCCCGACGAGTATACGGGCTTTGCCTTCGGTCTCGGTATGACGCGCCTTGCAATGATGAAGTACGGCGTGAAGGATATCCGCGACTTCAACTCGGGCAATCTGAAGGCACTCTCGCAATTTGAAAGTCTGTAAGGAGGAGATACGAATATGCTTTTATCAATGAATTGGATCTCGGATTTCGTAGATCTTTCGGGACTTGACAAGGTTGCGCTGATCCGCCGTTTTTCGCTCTCGACCGCCGAGGTCGAGGATATTATCGTCAAGGGTGCGGACACCTACGGTGTGATCGTTGCCCGTATTGCTTCGGTTGAAAATCATCCGAACTCAAGGAAGCTGCATCTGCTCAAGGTTGATACGGGCAAGGGACTCGTTGACTGCGTTTGCGGTGCACCGAACGTGCGTGAGGGTATGACAGTCGCGTTCGCGCAGGCAGGCGGCTCTGTGTGCGGCAACGCCATTGGCGAGGCGACCGTTGCGGGCTACAAGTCCTTCGGCATGTGTTGCTCTGAGGCGGAGCTTGGTATTTCCGCCGACCACTCGGGGCTGATGGAGATCACCGAGGAGATTCCGCTCGGCACCGATATCAAGTCGGTTTACGATATCGACGATATCATTTTTGAGGTCGATAACAAGTCGCTGACCAACCGCCCCGATCTTTGGGGTCACTACGGCATCGCGCGTGAGTTCGCGACGCTTGCCGACAGATCGCTGAAGACGCCGCCGCTCGTCGATACCGATGCCTACAACGATCTTCCCGCCGTCGACATCACGATCGCGGAGCCGATGCTTTGCTATCGCTATATCGGCATCAAGGCTGACAACATCAAGGTGAAGGTCAGCCCTGTGAATATGCGCATCCGCCTTTACTACTGCGGCAGCCGTGCGATCAATCTGCTTGCCGACCTGACCAACTACGTGATGATGGAGCTGGGTCAGCCGATGCACGCCTTCGATCTGCGTCGTGCCGATACCATTACCGTCCGCCGTTTTGAGACCCCCTTCAGCTTCAAGACGCTGGACGGACAGGACAGAGCCATCGACGGAAACACGCTGATGATCTGCAAGGGCGATACGCCCGTTGCGGTTGCGGGCGTGATGGGCGGTCTTGAATCCGAGATCGAGGATGACACCGATTCTCTCTTGCTTGAGAGCGCGTGCTTTGACGGTGTCGGCATCCGTAAGACCTCGACGCGCCTCGGTCTTCGTACCGATGCGTCGATGCGCTACGAGAAGATGCTCGACCCCGAGCTGACGCTCTTTGCGACCCGTCGCTTCCTTTCGCTTCTGCTCTCGATCGACAGTGGTGCGCGTGTGATCAGCAGTCTGACCGACGTGTACGCGCGTCGTTACGAGACCATCAAGCTCACGATCGACAAGGCGTATGTTGACCGCTACACGGGCATTGACATTTCCGCGGATCAGATTGAAAAGACGCTCGTGGCACTCGGCTTCGGCGTCGTTCGTACGGGTGACGTCTTTGACGTGACCGTGCCG
Source organism: Clostridia bacterium (assembly GCA_017452895.1). Classification (GTDB taxonomy): domain Bacteria; phylum Bacillota; class Clostridia; order Oscillospirales; family CAG-272; genus UBA1740. The sequence continues at coordinate 65,961 of JAFTLE010000001.1, read as the reverse complement.
AGCTGGCGCGCGACCAAGGATGTAACGATTAAGGCTGACCTGATCGAGGAGATCACGCGTATTTACGGCTATGATAACTTCGCCGTCAACACGACGAAAAGCCCGCTGGCACCGATCCGCCGTGAGCGCACGAATACCGACGATGACCGCATCAAGGATATGCTGGTGGCAAGCTACGCACTCCACGAGGTGCATTCCTACATCTGGTGCGACGCTGTGAAGTATAAGGAGCTTGGCATCGAGATCGAAAAGAATGTAAAGGTCATCAACGCGCAGACCCCCGACCACGCAACGCTTCGCTACTCGATGGTCCCGACCCTGCTTTCCTTCCTTAATGAAAACCGCGCGTACGCGGATTCCTTCGGTATCTTTGAGATCGGCAGAACCGTCAACGGCCTGAAGGACGACGGTACCTGCGATGAGCACAAGCGACTCGGTATTGCGCTCTTCTCGCGCACCGAGGATGAGGAGACGCTCTATCTGCGCCTGCGCGATATCTTCGACAGGATCGCAAGAAACATCCTGCACAAGAATGCGGATTTCGCGGTCGATTCCGCACCGCGCTACAATTGGCAGCACCCTGTAAACACCGCAAGCGTTTCGATCGACGGTAAGTGCGTCGGCTTCTTCTCGGTACCGCATCCCGCCGTCGGCAGTAAGATCGACAAGAAGGCGGCGATCGCGTTTGGCGAGCTGGATATGGAAGCCTTCTCGCGCATCGAGATCGCAACGCAAAAGTATGTCGAGCCCTCAAAGTTCCCGGGTATCGACATCGACCTCTCCCTCCGTATGGATACCGACGGACTTGTATTCGGCAGGGTTGCCGATACGATCCGCGCCGAGGGCGGCGAGACGCTCACCGACGTCTATGTGGTTGACGTTTACCACGGCGAGGACGGCGACAGCGTTACCGTCCGTATGACCTTCCAGTCGGGCGAGCGCACGCTCAGCAAGGCGGAGCTTCAGCCCACGATCGACAAGATCGTCGAGACACTTGCGAAGGATGGCTATGCGCTGAAGGCATAAATGCAAAACGCTCCCCGACTCGGGGGGCGTTTTTGATACGCTTCGTATTACTGCTGCCTCTTTTACCTTTCGCTTGCGGCGGCAGAGGACACCGCGCCCCATTCCCGATGGCAAGGACGCGCCCTTTCGTTGGGGCATTTGGCGACGCAGGATCGGAAGATTGCGGGCAAATGAATAAAAGAATAAGAAAAGAGAGTCTGACGACTCTCTTTTCCTATTCTTCATTATGCTTCAACGTCTTCGGTGGGTAAGGATTCAACCACGAAACGAATGGCAGTACGCTCGGTTCCGTCGATGGTGATCTCTTTAAATCCGGGCTTGCAGATCAACTGCTTTGCCTCCTGCGCCATAAAGCTGCTGGCAATCGCGATCGCCTTGACAGCCTGATTAACAGCGCCCGCACCGACAGCTTGCAATTCGGCGATGCCCGCCTCGCGGAGAACACCGGCAAGCGCACCCGCAACCATGTTGGGGGTCGACTTGGATGAAACCTTTAGGATTTCGATTTCCATGAGATAAAGCCTCCTCTTAAAAATGAGCAAGCGAAGCCTGCGGTGGGAGACAGAGGCGCAAAGTAGGGAGCCGCTAGGGTGCTTATACATCTATTATAACGATTCGTTTGGGAAAAATCAATAGAAATTTCAAAAAAAAATTAGAATTTCTATTAAAAAGAGACAATTTTTACTGATTTTGCAGTAAAATCTTGTGAATTCAGCGCAAAAATAGCACCATTTGCGCGGATTTCCCCCTCAGCGGGTGCGTACTTGACGGGCAGGTGCTGACGGCATCTTGCAACGATTACGTCCCTGTCAATGCCGAGGATCCCGTCGGCGGCACCGCACATTCCAATGTCGGTCACGTAGCCCGTTCCCTTTGGCAGAACGCGGGCATCGGCGGTCGGCACGTGTGTGTGCGTACCAAAAATAATCTGGATGCGGCCGTCAAAATAATGGGCAAGGGCGAGCTTTTCACCCGTTGCCTCCGCATGGATATCAAGGGCGGCAAAATCGTAATTGCCCACCTCGCGGGAGAGGATGCGATCGACTGCATCAAAGGGGCTGTCAAGCGTCGGCTCCATGTGTACCTGTCCCAGCACGTTGATCACAAGCAGACGGTAGCCGCATACGTCGCAGACCGTGTAGCCCGCGCCGGGGACGCTTGCGGGGTAATTGGCGGGGCGCAAAAGCACGGGGGTAGATTCAAGCATCGGATGCAGACGGAAATTCTGGACCGTGTGGTTGCCGCCCGTGATCACGTCAACGCCCGCATTGAGCATACGCGTGACAAGCTCGGGTGAGGGACCCGTGATAAAGGATGCGTTTTCTCCGTTTGCGATCACGAGGTCAATCGCGTTTTCGCGGCGGTAGTCCCAGAGCTTGCTTTCAAGAAATGCAACCGCGCGTGGCTCTGTCAGATCGCCTATGACAAGAATATTCATAATGAACTCTTTCTATCGGGCATAGAGTGCCCGTCTCTTTTGAAAAACGGAATCGTCGTGCGGCGATTCCGTTTGATTTGCGTGTAGAACGAGTGGAATGTAAACCTTACTTTGCGTAATCGGTGAATCTGCTCTCGCGGATCAGATTGACCTTGATCTGACCGGGGTAGCTCAGCTCGCTTTCGATCTTGTTCGCGATGTCACGCGCTAAGATCTTCATACGGTCATCGCTGACTGCCTCGGGCTTGACCATCACGCGGATCTCACGGCCTGCCTGAATGGCATAGGACTTTTCAACGCCGTGGAATTCGCAAGCGATCTCCTCAAGCTTCTGCAGACGCTTAATATAGTTTTCAACGTCCTCACGGCGCGCGCCGGGGCGTGCTGCCGAGATGGCGTCTGCCGCCTGAATGATGAAGGCGTAGGTCGACTGCGGATCGACGTCACCGTGGTGTGCCTCAATAGCGTGGATCACGTCGCGACTTTCCTTGAACTTACGCGCCGTTTCAACACCGAGCTGAATGTGGGTGCCCTCGCTCTCCGCGGTCAGTGCCTTACCAATATCGTGGAGAAGACCCGCGCGCTTTGCAAGCGTGCTGTCAACGCCAAGCTCAACTGCGAGCACGCCCGACAGAATCGAGACCTCGATCGAGTGGCGAAGCACGTTCTGTCCGAAGCTCGTGCGGTATTTGAGTCTGCCAAGCAGCTTGACAAGCTCGGGATTCAGCCCGTGTACACCCGTCTCGAAAACAGCCTTTTCGCCCGCCTGCTTGATGGATGCCTCAACCTCCTTGCGTGCCTTTTCCACCATTTCCTCAATTCTTGCGGGGTGGATACGGCCGTCGGCGATCAGCTTTTCAAGCGCGATCTTCGCGATCTCGCGACGGACGGGATCAAAGCCCGAGATAGTAATTGCCACCGGCGTGTCGTCGATGATCAGGTCAACGCCCGTCATCGTTTCGATGGTACGGATATTACGGCCCTCACGACCGATAATACGTCCCTTCATTTCCTCGTTGGGCAGGTTGACGACCGAGATCGAGATCTCGCTGACGTGATCTGCCGCACAACGCTGGATGGCGAGCGAGAGAATGCTTCTCGCCTTATCGTCCGCCTCCTCACGGAAGCGTGCCTCGTATTCCGAGATCTTCAACGCAGTTTCGTGCGCGATGTCGCCCTCCACACGGGACAGAAGCTCGTTTTTCGCTTCCTCCTTCGTAATGCCGGAGAGCTTTTCAAGCATAGCGAGCTGGCGTGCCTTGACCTCCTCTACCTCTGCCTTCGCCGCCTCAGCCTCCTTCTGCTTTCTCTCAAGCGCTTCTTCCTTGCGCTCAAGCGCCTCGGTTTTGCTGTCAAGGTTTTCCTCCTTTTGCGCGATGCGGCGCTCAAGGCGGGTGACCTCCTTACGGCGTTCCTTCAGTTCGTTTTCAACTTCGTTTCTTTCCTTGAGAATCTGTTCTTTTGCCTCGAGGATCGATTCCTTCTTCTTCGCCTCAGCGGCGTAGATGGCGTCCTCAAGCATCTTTTTCGCCTGTGCCTCTGCAGAGCCGACCTTACCCTCGGCAAGCTTCTTACGGATCAGCATTCCAACGACAAGACCGAGAACCGCGGCACCAACACCGACGAGAACCGGGATCAAAATGTCCATTTTGCACCTCCTTGAAATGTTTTGTGATATGTGCTTACGTAAATAGATGAAGCAACTGCCCGAACCGCCGCTCTCAGCACCGCCGTCCGTACACGCAAAAACGAAAGGCGGGAAAGGGCGTCCGACCGACGGGGGGTGTTGCTCGATATCCTTACATACTATTAATTATAATCTATAATTACTCACTTGTCAAGTCGATATTTTTTGTCCGCCTGCTCTTGGGGTGCAATCTTTTTCAAATTAACAAAAAATTCATAATTGTCTTGCGCTTTCCCCTTGACTTTTACGCACAGAAGTGGTACATTTATCATAGAATTTAGCACTTGAAGCGAAAGAGTGCTAAAACCTGAGTGAAGGGAGGCGTAAAATATGTCCGAGGACCGCTTGAGTGCGCGTAAAAAACAGATCCTGAAGGCGATCGTTGACGCACACATTGCCTACGGAGAGCCCGTTGGGTCGAAGTATCTGGCAAGCGATAAGCAGTTGACCTGCTCCTCTGCTACCATTCGCAATGAAATGGCGGAGCTTGAGGCGATGGGGTATCTTGAGCAGCCGCATACGTCGGCAGGGCGTGTTCCCTCCGAGCTTGGCTACCGCTTTTACGTCGATTCGCTTTTACAGCGATACAGTATGACGGTCGGCGAGATCGAGCGGATCAATCTGAATCTGCGGCACAAGCTATCCGAGCTTGACCAGATTCTGTCCGAGGCATCGCGTCTTGCCTCCAATCTGACCAATTACACCGCCATTGCCGTGAAGCCGCGGCAGAGCGCGGTAGCAGTCACCCGCTTTGAGTGCGTACGTCTTGGCGAGCACGATCTCATCCTGGTTTTGCTGTTTGGCAGCACGGTTAAGACGAAAAACGTGCATCTGCCCGCGGCACTTCCCGAGTCGGCGCAGACGCTTTTACTTGCGGCACTCAACGAGAGTCTTGTCGGTGTGACGGTCGAGCAGATTAATATTCAGCGCATCATGGAGCTGGAGCGCCGTATGGGTGAGTATGCCTTTGCGGTTGACCCCGTGATCAAGGCGGTCTACGCCGTGATCCGAGAGCTTGACGGCGGCGACCTGAAGGTCGAGGGGCTCAACCACCTTCTGGAATATCCCGAATACGCCGACGTCGGCAGGCTTCAGCGCTTGCTTGGCAGTATTGAAAATAAGGATGATATCCTGAATCTGATCCCCACCGACGCGTCGAGTGATGACGTGAATATTTATATCGGTAACGAGGACGGGCCCGACGGAATGCAGAAGTCGGCGTTCGTATACAGGACCGTCAAGGACGGAGATCGGGTCGTGGGTGCCATCGGCGTCATCGGTCCCTGTCGTATGGATTATTCAAAGGTCATAGCGACCGTCAATCAGCTGGCAGAGGACGTCAATGAGATGCTGAATCTGTCCGAGCCGAAAAAAATAGAAGGACCTAAGGAGTGATCTTGATGGAAGAAAAGCAGAAGAATGCCGAGGCGGCAGAGAACACCGCAGAGGCAACCGAAAACGAAAAGAAAACGCAAAAGAAGACCGATACGAAGGCACTGAAGGCAGAGCTTGCGGCGGCAACCGCTGAGCTTGAGGCGAAGAAAAACGAGCTTGCCGAGCTGTCGGATAAATATTTGCGTATGATGGCAGAGTACGACAATTTCCGTAAGCGGAGCGCGAAGGAGCGCGACGGCATCTACGGCGACGCGGTCTGCGATACCATCGGCGACATCCTGTCCGTCGTTGACAACCTCGAGCGCGCGGCGATTTACAGCGATGCCGAAAAGGTAGCAGAGGGGCTTTCCCTCACGGCAAAGAGCGTGCATACGCTGTTCGAAAAGCTCGGGATCGAGCAGACGGCAAGCGTCGGCGACACCTTTGATCCGAATCTTCACAATGCGGTGATGCATATTGAGGACGAGGAGCATAAGGAGGGCGAGATCCTTGAGGTATTCCAGAAGGGCTACCGCCGGGGTGATAAAATTATCCGATACGCCATGGTAAAAGTGGCAAACTAATAAAGAATATAATTTTTGGAGGAATATTTATTATGGGAAAAATTATCGGTATTGACCTTGGTACCACCAACTCCTGCGTTGCGGTCTACGAGGGCGGGGAGCCCGTCGTGATCCCCAACCCCGAAGGGGCGAGAACCACACCGTCCGTCGTCGCATTCTCGAAGTCGGGTGAGCGTATGGTCGGTCAGGTCGCAAAAAGACAGAGCATTACGAATCCTACGCGTACCATCAGTAGCATCAAGCGTGATATGGGTAGCGATGCGAAGGTAGAGATCGACGGCAAGAAGTATTCGCCGCAGGAGATCTCTGCAATGATCCTGCAGAAGCTGAAGGCGGATGCAGAGGCATATCTCGGCACGTCGGTCGACAAGGCCGTGATCACGGTTCCCGCATACTTCTCGGACGCACAGCGTCAGGCAACGAAGGACGCGGGCAAGATCGCAGGTCTTGAGGTGTTGCGTATTATCAACGAGCCGACCGCGGCGGCACTTGCTTACGGTGTCGACAAGGAAGGCGAGCAGAAGATCATGATCTTCGACCTTGGCGGCGGCACCTTCGACGTCTCGATCCTTGAGATCTCCGACGGCGTGTTCGAGGTGCTTGCGACCGCAGGTAACAACCGTCTTGGCGGTGACGACTTCGACCAGCGCATCATCGACTGGATGGCAGACGAATTCCAGAAGGAAAACAACATCGACCTGCGTCAGGATAAGATGGCACTGCAAAGACTGAAGGAGGCGGCTGAGAAGGCAAAGATCGAGCTGTCGGGTATGACCACCTCGAACATCAACCTGCCCTTCATTACCGCTGACGCAACGGGTCCGAAGCATTTTGATGCAAACCTGACCCGCGCAAAGTTTGACGAGCTGACCGCAGATCTCGTTGCCGCAACGATGAAGCCTGTGAAGCAGGCACTCTCGGATGCGGGTCTTTCCGCAAGTGAGATCGGCAAGGTGCTGCTGGTTGGCGGCTCCTCACGCATTCCCGCTGTACAGGAGGCTGTTAAGAATCTGACCGGTAAGGATGCCTTCAAGGGCATCAACCCCGATGAGTGCGTTGCCATCGGTGCTGCAATTCAGGGCGGCGTGCTTGGCGGCGACGTGAAGGATCTTCTCCTGCTCGACGTTACGCCTCTGTCGCTCGGTATCGAGACGATGGGCGGCGTCTGCACGAAGATTATTGAGCGCAACACGACCATTCCCGTAAAGAAGAGTCAGGTATTCTCGACGGCGGCTGATAGTCAGACCTCGGTTGAGATCCACGTTCTGCAGGGTGAGCGTGAGATGGCGGCAGGCAATACGACTCTCGGCCGCTTCTCGCTCGACGGCATTCCCGCCGCACCGCGCGGTGTACCGCAGATCGAGGTCACCTTTGACATCGATGCAAACGGTATCGTAAACGTTACCGCAAAGGACAGAGGCACGGGTAAGGAGCAGCACATCACCATTACCTCCTCCTCGAACATGAGTCAGGAGGACATTGACCGCGCTGTGAAGGAAGCAGAGAAGTATGCCGAGGAGGACAAGAAGCAGAAGGAAGCGGTGGACACCAAAAACCACGCGGAGCATCTGATCTTCCAGAGCGAGAAGACCCTCACCGAGGTTGGCGATAAGATCAGCGATGCCGATAAGGCACCCGTGACCGCCGCCATCGAAAAGCTGAAGGAGACCGTCAAGACGAACGATACCGCCGCGATCAAGGCGGACACCGAGGCACTTGAGAAGGCGTTCTACGCGCTTTCCGAGCAGCTTTACAAGGCAAGCGGCGCACAAGGCGCCGAGGGCTTTGACCCGAATGCAGCACAGGGTGGCGCACAGGGCGGCGACGGCACGTACTACAACGCCGACTACGAGGATAAAACCGATAAATAAGACAAGGTAGCAGAGCGGGGCGAAGCCTCGCTCTGTCGGGAGAATCTATGGCAGAACAAAAACGCGATTATTACGAGGTACTGGGCGTTTCGAAGGGCGCGACCGACGCGGACCTGAAGAAGGCGTACCGATCGCTTGCAAAAAAATATCATCCCGATATGAATCCCGTCGACAAGGAAGCCGAGCAGAGGATTAAGGAGGTCAATGAGGCGTACGCGATCCTCTCGGACGCTGAGAAGCGTCAGCAGTACGACCAGTTCGGTCACGCCGCCTTTGAGGCGGGCGGTGCCGGCAGTGGTGGCGGCTTCGGCGGTATGGACTTCGGAGACATCTTCTCCTCCTTCTTTGGCGGTGGCTTCGGTGGCTTTGGCGGCGGTGGCGGCTCCTCCCGCAACCGCGCGATCCCTGGTGAGGACGTTTATGCCCGCGTCGTGCTGTCCTTTGAGGAGGCGGTCTTTGGCTGTAAGAAGGAGATCTCCTTCAACCGTGTCGAGGCGTGCGGCGACTGTAAGGGAAGCGGGGCGGCCCCCGGTACCTCCCCCGAGACCTGCGAAACCTGTCGTGGTACGGGTCAGGTCACGGTCAGAACGCAGACCCCCTTCGGTATGATGCAGCAGAGCCGCGCGTGCAGCGGATGCCGCGGTACGGGTAAGATCGTACGCACGCCGTGCAAAAACTGCCGCGGCAGCGGATACGTAAAGCTGACGAAGACGATGGAGTTTACCATTCCCGCAGGCATTGACAACGGCAACCGTATCGTTCAGCGCGGTATGGGCTCGGCGGGCAGAAACGGTGGTCCGCACGGTGATCTGATCATTGAGGTAAAGGTACGTCCGCACGCGATCTTCGAGCGAGAGGGCAATCATATCTACTGTGAAATCCCGATCACCTTTACGCAGGCGGCACTCGGTGCTGAGATCGACATTCCAACGCTTGACGGCAAGGAAAAGTTTACGGTCCCCGAGGGAACGCAGGGCGGTGCCGTCTTTACTCTGCGCGGCAAGGGCATCGCTGACGTCAATACGAAGCGCAAGGGCGATCTGATCCTGACTCTGACGGTCGAGGTGCCGAAGAATCTGTCGCAAAAGCAAAAGGAGCTGCTTCAGGAGTTTGCGAAAAGCTGCGGCGAGGCAAACAACCAAAAGAGCAGTGGCTTTTTCAAAAAGTTGTTTGGAAACAAAAACTAAATGTAAATAAAAGTATACAAAAAACCACTCGGATCACTCCGAGTGGTTTTTTGCATGAGAATTAGTTGTTTGCGGCTTCCTTGATGATCTTATCCGCCAGATTCGCAGGAACCTCCTCATAGCGGACGAAGGCATAATCGAATCTGCCGCGTCCCTGCGTTGCGGCACGCAGAGCGATGACGTAATCGGTCATTTCAGCAAAGGGAACCTCTGCCAACACCGATTGCTTGCCACCCTCCTCGTGATCGATGCCCATCACTCTGCCGCGGCGCTTGTTGAGGTCGCCCAACACGTCGCCGACGTAACTTTCGGGTACGGTGACCTTGAGCGAGCCGACGGGCTCAAGAAGCACTGGCTGCGCCTTCGGCATTGCCTCACGGTAGGCAAGCCCCGCCGCGAGCTTGAAGGAGATCTCGTTGGAGTCAACATCGTGGTAGGAGCCGTCGTAGAGATTTGCAGAGAGGCTTGCCATCGGGTAGCCCGCAAGGATACCCTTTTGCATACACTCAACGAGACCTGCCTCGACTGCGGGGAAGAAGTTCTTCGGTACGGCACCGCCGACAACGCTCGTCTGGAAATCCAGCCCTTCACCGTCGTAGGGGGCGAATTTGATTTTGACGTGACCGTACTGACCTGCACCGCCCGACTGCTTTTTGTGCTTGCCCTCCACGTCGACGGGCTTTTTGATCGATTCCTTATAGGCAAGGCGCGGCTTTGCCAGCTCGACCGATACGCCGAAGCGCGATTGCAGCTTCGAGGTCAGAATGTCAAGGTGAATGTCGCCAAGACCCGAGATGGTCAGCTGCTTCGTGACGGGATCGTTTTTATACTGAAGGGTCGGATCCTCCTCAAGCAGTCTTGCAATACCGCCCGAGAGCTTGTCGGCATCGGCCTTGCTCTTCGAAGTAATTGCCATCGTATAGTAGGGGGTGGGATACGAGATCGGCAGATAGCGGATATGATCGGAACGGGTTGTCAGAGTGTCGTTCGTGTTGGTGTTCTGCAGCTTTGCGACCACGCCGATATCACCGCAGGAGAGGGCGTCGACCTCAATCTGCTTTTTACCGCGCATCATCATCAGCTTTCCGATCTTTTCCTGCACGCCCGTGGTGGTGTTGCGGAGTGTCATATCCTTTCGGATCTCGCCGTTCATAACCTTGAAGAAGGACATTTTACCGACGAAGGGGTCGGCAATGGTCTTGAAGACGAAGATCGAGGTATCGGGACCTTCCATTTCGATCGGTATTTCGCTGACGTTACCCGCAAGGTCGATCAGATGCTCGACCTTGCGCGCGAGCGGACGCGGGAAGGATTCCGCAATCGTATCAAGCAGGGTCTTGATGCCCCAATTTTTGACGGCAGAGCCGCAGAATACGGGGATGATGTCGCCCGTGATAATTCCCTGATGGATCGCCTCCAGCGCCTCCTCGCGCGAGATCGGCTCTTCGTTGAAGAACTTATCCATCAGCTCGTCGCTCGTTTGCGCGATCGCCTCCAGCAGCATATTGTGATATTCGGCGCAAACCTCGCTGAACTTTTCGGGGATGCTGCTACGTGCGTATTCACCCGTTGCCTTTTCAAAGGTGTAAACGCACATCTCGACGAGGTTGGCAAAGCCGATGACCGTGTCGCCGTCAATGATCGGGATCTGGATCGGGCAGACGGTCAGACCGTATTTTTCGCGGATCGCGCCGAACACCTTGTAAAAGCGTGCGTCGGGATCGTCAAAGTTATTGATGAAGAACGCCTTGGGGATCCCCTGCTCGGTCGCAAGCTCGAAGGCAAGGTCGGTGCCGACCTCAATGCCCGCCTTGCCGTCAACGACGATGATCGCCGCGTCTGCCGCACGTGCGCACTGACGGACCTCACCCTCAAAGTCAAAGAAGCCGGGGGTATCGAGTATGTTGATCTTCGTGCCGTTCCAAAGCATCGGCGCCGTTGCCGCGGATACCGAGTAGCCGCGCTTGATCTCCTCAGGGTCGTAGTCGCATACGGTGTTGCCGCCTGCGGTCGTGCCCAAACGGTCGGTCAGTCTTGAAATATAAAGCATCGATTCGACGAGCGACGTTTTACCGCCACCGCTGTGTCCAAGAAGAGCAACATTGCGAATACTTTTGGTATAAACCTGTTCCATAAAAAAGAGACCTCCCATATATAAATGTAGTTTTGATGGTATCATAAGATAAACAAATATGAAGCATCTGAATTTATTATACTACATCAAAATGCAATGTGCAATAGGTTTTTGAAGACTTTATCCATATTTTTTCAAAAAAACCAACTTTTTTTGTGCAGAACAGACAAAAAAGATTGTTCACAGATTGGTAAAATAAAGGTTGTAAAATAAAGGGTGATCATTTGAAAGGATCGGATATGGAAGCATTACGGCATTTTCAGAAGTATCTGTATATTGCCCGCACGGCACTGCGCTCACCCTTCGCGCACGGCGTGCTTTTTTTGCTTGCCGTTTTAGTCTTCCATTTTGAAAAGCCCGTTGAGGGGGCAATCACCTTTCTTTGGATCGTGATGCTCTATCTTCTGGTCTGCGACGATTTCTGCTCGGTGCTTCTACCGCTTTTGTTTCCCGCGGCATTCGTCCTGACGGCGTACGACGGCTATGCGCTTTTCTCGCCGTATATGTGGATGCTGATCCCAGCGGCGTTTTGCTTGATCCTCCACCTCGCCGTTTATCGCCACCCGATCAAGCTCGGCGAGCATTTTACGGGCTCGCTTGCCGTTGCGGTCGCGCTGACGCTCGGCGGTGCCTTCTATATCAGCGCGCGCGATTATTTTGCGGGGGCGGCGATCTATCACGTTTTGATGCTCGGCTTTGGAATGCTGCTGATCTATCTTCTGATGCGCTCGGATATCGAGGCGCACGACAGTGAAGAGATCACGCGCCGCTTTATGCTCTATATGTATCTTTGGGGGCTCTTTGCCGCGTATATGGTAGGGGAGCATTGCATTGGCTTTTTCCTCGAGAATAAGGAAGCGATGCTGGCGGGAAAGCTGAGCCTGAATTTCCAGTGGCGCAACAATATTTCAACGGTTCTGATGCTCTGTATGCCCTTTCCGCTTTATTTTGCGCGCAAGGGACCCTGGCACGTGCTTGCTTGCGTTTTGATGTATGCGGCGCTTCTTTGCACTTCCTCCCGCGGGGGGATTTTGTTCGGCACGGTTGAGATGGCGCTTCTCATCCCGTACGCCGTCCTCGTTGGCAAGGGCAGGTGGCGAAAGCTTGCAAATTTCGCAGTCCTTCTCGCTTGCGCCCTCGCTTTTTTCTTTTTGCATCGGCAATATGATCTGTCCTTCTTCTTCAAACGTCTTCTCGACGGGAATATCGTTGAGGAAGGAGAGGCACGCGTACTTTTGATCGACCGCGCGATCGAGGGCTTTAAGGCGGCGCCGATCTTCGGGCAGGGGATCGGGTACAGCGGAAACAGTGATCTTTACAATCCGCGGCAGGGCGCGATGTATTTTTACCATATGTTTATTCCACAGGTGATCGGCAGTATGGGTCTTGTCGGCATTCTTGCCTACCTCTGGCAGATCATTTTGCGTGTGCGCTCCGCTCTTTTGCGGATCGGTCCCCGTACCCTGTGTCTTTTTTTGTCCTATATCGGTGTCCTTCTGATGAGTCAGGTCAATCCCGGTGAATTCGTACCGCTCCCCTACGAGCTGATTACGGTGGCACTCTTCGTTTTGATCGAAAAACAAGAAAAAAGAAATCCATTCAAGCGAAAGGCTTGAATGGATTTCTTTTATTTTGCGAGAAACAGGGTTCCCACGTCCTTGCCGTCGAGAACGTCGTAAAGAACAGCGGGGTTGTGGCCGTTTGCGATCAGCATCGGGATTCCCTTTTCGGTGACGATCGCCGCCGCCTTGAGCTTGGTCTGCATACCGCCCGTACCGCGCTCGGTGCCCGCACCCCCTGCCATCGCGTAGATTTCGTCGGTCAAGGCCTCAACCAACGGGATGCGTCGTGCATCGGAATTCGTGCGCGGATCGGCGGTGTAAAGACCGTCGATATCCGAGAGGTTGATCAAAAGGTCCGCGTGGCAGACGCAGGCAACATATGCCGAGAGGGTGTCGTTACCGCCAAAGTTGATCTCCTCACTTGAGATCGAGTCGTTTTCATTGACGATCGGCACACAGCCGAGTGCGATCAACTTCGCAAAGGTGCTTTCCGCCGCGGCGAAGCGGTGCGGATTGTCAATAACGTCCTTGGTCATCAGAATCTGACCGACCGAATGGCCGTATCCTGCGAAAAGCCGCTCGTAAATATTCATCAGCTGGCTCTGCCCGACTGCGGCGAGTGCCTGCTTTTCCTCGGTCGAGCGGGGGCGGTGGTCGAGATTGAGGCGTGCGATCCCCGCGCTGACAGCGCCCGAGGACACCAGAACCACCTCGCGCCCCTGATTTTTAAAATCGGAGACGATGCGCACCAGCGTTTCAATGCGGCGCAGATCGAGATGACCGTTTTCGTGGGTCAGCGTGGAGGTGCCGACCTTAATGATGATGCGTTTGGAGTCGAGAATCTTCTTCATTTTCCGTCTTTCTTTCATAACGCCCTTGATTTTGGAGCGCGTTTTTACTATAATATACTTACATTATACTGATTTTTCGGAAAAAAGCAAGTCTTTCCGAAAGAAAGGCAGAAAATGAAACGAAAAAACCGACTTCCCGAGCTTCTCGCGCCCGCGGGCTCGTACGATGCGCTGGTCGCCGCGGTCAACGCGGGGGCAGATGCCGTATACCTCGGGGGGAGTGCCTTCAACGCGCGTATGAACGCGCAAAATCTGAATAGCGAAATGCTGACGCGTGGCATCGCGTACGCGCACGCGCACGGTGTGCGCGTCTATGTAACGCTCAACACGCTCGTTTACGATAAAGAGCTTCCCGATTTTCTGCGATATGCCGAGGGGCTTGCAAAAATGGGGGCGGATGCCGCCATCGTTGCGGATATCGGTGCGGCGTCGCTTTTACACCGCTATCTTCCCGAGCTTTCGCTTCACGGCAGTACGCAGATGTCAGTGCATTCTGCGGACGGTGCCGACGCGCTCGCCTTGCTCGGCCTTTCGCGCGTGGTGCTGGCGCGTGAGCTGTCGCTTGCCGATCTGACGGCGACGACCGAGAAGGCAGGGATCGAGACCGAGATCTTTTTGCACGGTGCACTTTGCGTTTCGACCTCGGGGCAATGTCTCTTTTCCTCGCTGGTCGGCGGTCGCAGCGGTAACCGCGGCGAGTGTGCCCAGCCCTGCCGCTTGCCCTATGGCGGCAATCACTATCCGCTCAGCCTCTGCGACCTTTGCCTTGCAGAGCATATTCCGTCGCTGATCGATTCGGGCACCGCCTCGCTTAAGATTGAGGGGCGGATGAAAAGCCCCGCCTACGTGTCGGGCACCGTCGCAATCTACCGCCGCCTTCTTGATGAGGGGCGTGCCGCAACGAAAATAGAGGTCGCCGCGCTGCACGCACTCTTTTCCCGCGGCTTCACCGACGGCTATCTGACGGGTAGGATCGCCGACCCGATGACGGGCACGCGTGTGTCGAGTGAGGCGCAAGCCGAGATGGAAAACAAGGAAAAAACGCAGCCGATCACGGCAGAGATGAAGCTTCTGCGCGATCAGCCGAGTACTTTGACCTTCACGCACCGCGGCCGCTCCGTGACCGTAAACGGCGAGATCCCCGAGCCTGCGCGCAGTGCGCCGCTTTCGCGCGAATCGGTGCTTCGCAATCTTTCAAAGCTTGGCGGAACCTTCTTTACGCTGGCTGACGGAGACCTTACGCTCTCGCTGGACGAGGGGCTGAATCTCTCCCCCGCCGCGATCAACCGCCTGCGCCGCGACGCCGTCTCTGCGCTGACGGCACTGCCTGCCGTGCGGGTTGAAGAAATGCCGAAGGTCGCCGAAGGGAGTATCGCGCCACAGCTTCGGACGGCAACCTTCTACGATCCGACGGCGTATGACAAGTTAAGCTTACAAAACAAGCGCTTTTTTGACCGCGTATTTTTGCCGCTGTGGAGGCTTGCGGAGGTAAAGAGCGACGGCATCGGCATTCTTCTGCCGCCGACCGTTACCGAAAAAGAGATGCCCCGTGTGCATCGTATGCTGAAGGATGCCGCCGCGCGCGGTGTCAAGGACGCGCTCGTATCGGGTGGCGGACAGATCGCCCTCGTCAAGGAATACGGAATGACGCCGCACGGCGATTTCCGCTTCAATATCTATAACCGTGAGAGTGCAGCGTTCTGGAAGGATGCGGGGCTTTCGACCGCCCTGCTTTCCCCCGAGCTGACGCTGCCGCAGGCACGGGATATCGGTGGTGGCGTGATCGTTTACGGCCGCATTCCGCTGATGCTGACGGAGCGTTGCTTTATCAAGGAGAATTTCGGGTGTAGCAAATGCGGCAAGGCTGTGCTTACAGACCGTCGCGGTGCCGCCTTCCCGATGCTGCGGGAGTATCCGCACCGCAATCTGATCCTTAACAGCCTGCCGACCTATATGGGCGATGCGAGGGAGGAGCTTGCGCGCTACCGTATCAACCACACGCATTTTATCTTTACCGTAGAAGATGAGAAAGAGATCGCCGCCGTGCTGCGCGCCTACGCGTGCGGAGCGCCGCTCGGTATACAGGTGAGAAGAATAGGTAAAAAATGACGTATAAATTTCAAAATCAAAAAAGGATCCCGATCATCCTCGGCTCAAACTCGCCGCGCCGTCGGGAATATCTTGCGGGGATGGGACACAGCTTTACCGCCGCATCCGCTGACATCGACGAGCGTCTGTCCGCAGGGCTTTCACCGCGTGACGGCGTTCTTCTGCTCGCAGAGCGGAAGGCGATGGCACTGACCCTTCCCGCCGACACGCTCTTGATCGCCGCAGATACGCTGGTGGAATACGACGGCGTGCCGCTTGGCAAGCCGATCGACCGCGCCGATGCGATCGGGATGCTGCGGAGACTTTCCGGCACGCGTCACTACGTGCATACGGGGGTGGCTGTGCGCTACGGTGAAAAAATGCTCGCCGACGTCTGCACGACGGCGGTCGATTTTCGCACGCTTTCCGATGCGGAGATCGTCGCGTACGTCGATACGGGCGAGCCGATGGATAAGGCGGGTGCCTACGGCATTCAGGGGCTTGGCGGCAAGCTCGTTTCGGGAATCGACGGCGAATTTGATAATGTCGTCGGTCTGCCGCGCACCCTTTTAGACGAGCTGATGTGTAAGATCACGGGGGAGGGCGTATGACGAAAAGCCAAAAACGCGCGCATGCGGCGGCGGTCGTTTCGGTACTCAGGGAGATCTATCCCGCAGCAGAATGCGCCCTGCAATATGCGGGCGACCCGTGGCGCCTTTTGGTGATGGGACGGCTTTCCGCACAGTGCACCGATGCGCGTGTCAATATCGTATGTAAAGATCTGTTTACAAAATATCCAAGTGCCGAGGCAATGGCGAGTGCTGATATTGAGGAGCTTGAGGCGATCGTTCGCCCCTGCGGTCTTTACCGTGTAAAGGCGGCGGATATCAAGGCGGCATCCGCGCGTCTTATGAGCGAATACGGCGGCGTTTTGCCGTCGGATATGGACGCTTTGCTTTCTTTCCCCGGCGTTGGGCGCAAGATTGCAAACCTTTTGCGCGGAGATCTGTTCGGACTGCCTGCGGTGGTGACCGACACGCACTGCATCCGCATTTGCGGCAGACTCGGCTTTTATCCCGAAAAGGAAAAAAGACCGCTTGTGGTCGAGCGCATTCTTACCGATCTGCTCCCGCCGGCGGAAACCTCGGATTTTTGTCACCGCATCGTTCTGTTCGGGCGCGAATACTGTATGGCGCGCGCGCCGCGCTGTGCCGAGTGCCCCTTGGCAGGGCTTTGCAAAAGGAGAGAAAAGCATGGAAAAGCCACGCATTGACAGGCCCGTGATCGTCGAGGGGCGGTACGATAAGATCAAGCTCGATTCGATCTTCGATGCGGACGTTTTCACGACCGACGGCTTCGGTATCTTTAATCAAAAAGAAAAAATGGCTCTGTTTGCACGTCTGGCAGAGGAGCGCGGCATTCTCGTCCTGACCGATGCCGACGGTGCGGGTCGGTTGATCCGATCGCGCATTTCAGGTTGTTTGCCAAGGGAGCGCGTGACTCATCTGTATACCCCTGCGATCGAGGGCAAGGAAAAGCGTAAGAGCGCGCCGTCAAGAGCGGGACTGCTCGGCGTTGAGGGGATGGAGAAGGAGCGCTTGCTCGCCATTTTCGCCCCCTATTTTACCGACGCATCTCGCACCGAGCGCAAGGAGCCGATCACGAAGGCGGAGCTTTACGCCGACGGTCTTTCGGGCGCACGTGGCAGTGCCGCGCGCCGCGCGGCGCTGGCAAGGGAGATGGGACTGCCGTCCGAGATGTCTGCCAATTCGCTTTTGGCGGCGATCAATCTGCTTTACGGTCGCGATGCCTACCGAAGGGTCCTGCAAACCGTCCTATCGCGTGGGGCGAACTCGGCCGAGTAGCGCTTCGAGGGGCTTCCTAAAATATTTTTCATTATTTTTAAAAAAGGTATTTACAAATTCGGTTTTGTGTGATACAATACACTTCGTATGACCTCGACCTTGGACTGTGGGCAAAGAGCCCGACGGCTGTTTTCACCCGCCACAGCCTAAGATCCCGGCAAATTTAGAAGAAAGGTGAAAAAAGAATGCTCAACAAGGAAATCAAGCAGCAGATCATTGAGGCAAACAAGATCAATGACACCGACACCGGCTCGCCCGAGGTACAG
This sequence comes from Clostridia bacterium, assembly GCA_017452895.1. Classification (GTDB taxonomy): domain Bacteria; phylum Bacillota; class Clostridia; order Oscillospirales; family CAG-272; genus UBA1740. The sequence goes on along the minus strand of JAFTLE010000001.1, from coordinate 48,028 downwards.
GTTGCCATTCTGACCTTCCGCATCAATGAGCTGACCGAGCACCTGAAGGCTAACCCGAAGGACTTCCACTCTCAGCGTGGTCTGTCCCGTATGGTCGGTCACAGAAAGAACCTGCTGAACTACCTCGCAAAGAAGGATATCGAAAGATACCGTGCGATCGTAAAGAAGCTGGGTCTTCGCAAGTAATACCTGCGTATTACTGTACGGTTACCCCGCACGGCTTCCGTGCGGGGTAACTACTAACCCGCAAAAACCAAGCCGTGGGGAAGTAGCAGTTAACTGTGCGCCCAAAAATTTGGACCCGCAGTTAAGTGCTATGTCCGCCGCGGCAAAAACAAAAAATGGAGGACGAAAAAATGTTTGAAAATTACAAGGTATTCAACTATGACTTCGCCGGCCGCCCGCTCGTGGTAGAAACCGGTAAGGTTGCAGGGCTTGCAAACGGCTCCTGCCTCATCCGTTATGGCGAGACGGTTATCCTCGCCTGCGCGACCGCATCCCCCGCACCGCGTGACGGCATCGATTTTCTGCCCCTGTCGGTAGACTATGACGAAAAGATGTACGCAGCGGGCAAGATCCCCGGCGGCTACCTCAAGAGAGAGGGTAAGCCCTCGGAGAAGGCGATCCTCACCTCGCGCGTGATCGACCGCCCCGTGCGCCCCCTGTTCCCGAAGGATCTGCGCAACGATGTTGCCCTGACCCTGACCGTTATGTCGCTCGACCCCGACTGCTCGCCTGAGATCACCGCTATGATCGGTGCATCGATCGCCCTTTCCATCTCGGATATTCCGTGGAACGGCCCGATCGGCGGCGCGTTCGTCGGCCTCGTTGACGGCGAGATCGTGATCAACCCCACCGCCGCACAGCGTGCAAAGAGCGATCTTGAGCTGACCGTTGCCGCATCCGCGGGCAAGGTCGTTATGATCGAGGCAGGCGCAAACGAGGTTGCCGACGACGTGATGTTCGACGCGATCATGAAGGCGCATGAGGAGATCAAGGAGCTGATCAAGTTCATCGATTCGATCGTGTCCGAGATCGGTAAGCCGAAGTTCGCTTATCCTTCCTGCGAGCTTGACCACGATATGTTCGACGAGATCTTCGCATACTGCGAGAAGGCTGTGATGGAAGCGCTCGATACCGACGATAAGACGGTTCGCGACGCAAAGCTGCAGCCCATCATCGAGGATATCTCCGCTACCTTTGGCGAGAAGTATCCCGATATGCCCGTGATCATCAATGAGCTGATCTACAAGATTCAGAAGAAGATCGTTCGCCGTTGGCTGATCGAGGAAAAGAAGCGTGTTGACGGTCGCCGTATGGACCAGATCCGTCCCCTCGCGGCAGAGGTCGGCGTTCTGCCCCGCACGCACGGCACAGGTCTTTTCACCCGTGGACAGACGCAGGTTCTGACCGTTGCAACGCTCGGTACGATCGGTGAGGCGCAGAAGCTCGACGGCATCGACGACGAGGATTCGAAGCGCTATATGCACCACTACAATATGCCCGGCTACTCGACGGGTGAGGCAAAGTCCCTGAGAAGCCCCGGCCGCCGCGAGATCGGTCACGGCGCGCTCGCTGAGCGTTCGCTCGTTCCCGTTCTTCCCTCGGTTGAGGAGTTCCCCTACGCGATCCGCCTGGTTTCCGAGGTCGTCAGCTCCAACGGCTCTACCTCGCAGGCATCGGTCTGCGGCTCGACGCTCGCGCTGATGGATGCAGGCGTTCCGATCAAGGCTCCCGTTGCAGGTATCTCCTGCGGTCTGATTACCGAGGATGACGGTAGCTGGACCACGATGATCGACATTCAGGGTCTTGAGGACTTCTACGGCGATATGGACTTCAAGGTCGCAGGTACGCACAAGGGTATCACCTCGATCCAGATGGACCTGAAGATCGACGGTCTGACACCCGAGATTATCAAGAACGCACTCGAAACGACCCATAAGGGACGTGACTATATTATCGATGAGATCATTCTCAAGGCGATTGAGGCACCGCGTGCCGAGGTTTCTCCCTACGCACCCAAGATGATCTCGATGCAGATCAACCCCGATAAGATCCGTGAGGTCATCGGCTCGGGCGGTAAGGTCATTCAGAAGATCACCGCTGATACGGGCGCAAAGATCGACATCGAGGATGACGGATCGGTATTCATCTCTGCCGTTAACCGCGATGCGGCTGATATGGCAAAGGCGATCATCGACGCGATCGTATTCGAGCCCGTCGTTGGCGAGACCTACGAGGGTACTGTTACCCGCATCATCCCGATCGGTGCATTCGTTGAGTATGCTCCCGGTAAGGAGGGCTTGGTACACATCTCGAAGCTCGCACAGACCCGTACCGAAAAGGTTGAGGACGTTGTATCCCTCGGCGACACTGTCAGAGTCAAGTATCTTGGCACCGACGATCGCGGACGTATGAATCTGTCCATGAAGGATGCGGCACCGAAGGCTGAATAAAAAACAAAAGCCCCTTTCTTTTGCGAGAAAGGGGCTTCTTTGTAAAGGAGATTGCACGATCATTCTGTTGAAATCAAGGAAGGATATACCGCTGAAAATGAGCAGAGAATATTTCTCTGCTCATTTTTTGAATTGTTCTTGCTTATGCTGATTCATTGATCTTTGTATTTGAATTGCTTTATTGAGAAAGGTAATAGATTAGAAGAATCAGCGAAAGGAGGGCGGCAACGCCTGTGACGATGCCGAGCACCTTGAAGACCGAGACGGGTGCCTTGCCCGCGATTTTGCCGGTCTCACCGTTGACGAGGAACTGATACAGCTTCCCCCTGTAATTGTAGGCGGCGACCCAGACGGGAAGCAGAAAATGCTTGAAGCGCACGCGGTCGTAGCTGTGCTGATAGGTCATTCCGCGATAGGTGTCATAACCGCGGGTACGCTCGATATGCGAGATCATCGTGCGGTGTACGCGCGGGAGAATCGCGGCGAAGCCCTCGCCAAGCCCCATCTGATAACGCTCCGCGTAAAAGCCCGCAAGGTAGGCGGGGTTATAGACGTTCAGCATCTTGAGGCTGAAAGGCGCGACCTGATCCAGCATATTACGGTCAATGCGCGCGGAGGCACAGCACGGCAGATCGTCGAAGGAAAGCTGCTCGTGCCCACTGATCGGATACCAATCAATGCGCGTGCGCGTGCGCGTTTGCGTTTTGCCGTTGACGCGCACCGTATAGGTCTCGATCCGACGGCGGCCGCCAAAGCCGCGATAATCGGTCGATAGCTCCATATCAAAGGTGAAAAACGGCGTGTAGATACCGTTGAGGGTGTTAAGCTTTCCCTCTTTTTTGAGCGAGCGCGGTGCCATATAGCGGCGACGGAGCCAATCGGTGTAAAGCGCGGTTGCACGCTCCTTTGAAATGCGGAAGGGCATTACGGTCTCGGGACGGATGACGTCAAGGCTCTCCTTCGGCTCGGTCACGTAGCCCGATCCGCAGAAGGGGCAAAGCGTCGTCATCACGTCTGCCGCGATCACGCTCTCAGCACCGCAGGAGGGGCAAACGACCGACTGTGCCGCCATATCCTCCCACTTCGGGGCGGAATACTCGTCGCTGTCGGGAAAATAAAGGTATTCTGCCGCTTCAACGACCGTCTCCTCCATACCGCCCACGCTTTCACAATAGGGGCAACGCAGATCTCTGTGCTCGGGAGAGTAGAGCATCTGACTGCCGCAGGATCTGCAAGGGAAGCCGTGCGCACGCACGACCTCCTTTTCTTTTTCCTCTGCGATTTGGTCCTCGCTACGTTCTATTTCGGAGTTGTCCTGCATAGATTAAATCAGAATTTGCTCTGCAGCCTTGCAACGCAATCGGCGCAGACCATCTTTTCAGCAAAGGAAACGACGTTGTCGGAGCTGCCGCAGAATACGCAAGAGGGCTGATACTTCGTCAGAATGATGCGGTCACCCTCCACGAAGATCTCAAGCGGATCGCCGCTTTCAATATACATTTTTTTACGCATTTCCTTCGGAAGCACGATGCGGCCGAGGTCGTCGATCTGTCGAATAATACCGGTGGATTTCATAATTTTCTCCTTATTTTTCTTATTTCTTCTATATTTTACCATTTATCCGGAAAAAAGTCAAGTATTTTTGACAAAAAATTCAAATTTTTGGAAAAGAGGTCGGCTATGGTCGGAAGGATCTTTTCGGTGCTGTGTATTTTATCCTTCGTCTCCGCACTGTGCACAGGCAGGCTCTCGCTTCTTTCTGACGCCGTGCTGGAGGGGGCGGCGCGCGCGGTGACGCTGACGCTATCGCTTCTCGGAATGATGTGCCTTTGGTGCGGTGTGCTTTCGCTTTTGCAAAAAAGCGGTGTGCTGACGCGGCTTTGCCGTCTTCTGATGCCGATTTTGCGCCGTCTTTTTCCGACTGCCGCCGAGACGGGAGAGGGGATTGAGGAAATCGCAATGAGCATCAGCGCAAATCTTCTGGGGGTAGGAAATGCGGCAACGCCCTTTGCCCTTCTGGCAATGGAAAAGATGCAGGCGAAAAATCCCGAGCCCGATCGAGCCACCGACGATATGGTGACGCTGACCGTGCTTTCCTGTGCCTCGCTCAATCTCTTACCGACGACCCTTCTCGCAATGCGGCACGCCGCAGGCTCCGATCGCGCAACGGCGGTGGTGCTTCCCATCCTCTTGGTCAGCGCGGCAGGGGCGGTAATTGCTCTGCTTCTCGCACGGCTCGGCTGTCGGCGTAGGAGGACGGGCTGTTGATACAGCTTGCGTTTTCGCTTCTTGTACCCGCCGTTTTGCTTTTGCTCTCCTTTTATCTTTTGTTTTCAAAATCGGTCTCAGTCGACAGTTTCCTTTTGGGTGCGCGGTCGGGGATCGATACCTCCTTCCGTCTGCTTCCAACGCTGGTTTTGCTGATGGTGGGGGTGAGCATGCTTTCCGCCTCGGGCTTTCCCGAGCTGATCGGCAGGCTTTTCTCGCCGCTTTGTCAAAGGGTCGGGATCGACGCCGCGCTTTTGCCGTTGATCTTCATCCGTCCCTTTTCGGGTAGCGGCAGTAATGCGTTGCTTCTGTCGGTCTATGAGCAAAACGGCGTGGATAGCCGTACGGGCTTTTTAGCATCGGTGATCGCGGGTAGCTCGGAGACGGTATTTTACGTGACGGCGGTCTATTTTTCCGCGGTCCATATCAAAAAAACGAGACATACGTTGCCCGCGGCACTTTTAACGATGGCGGTGACGGTGGTGCTGGCAATTCTTGTCGGTGGGTGGTTTTATGACAAGGGATGAGGAAAAGCTGAACGAGATTCTGTGTCTTTTGCCGAGCAGGGTGGCAAGCGAGATCAGGCACTACGCAGCCCCACACGCGCATTTCGGAGCCCGTCTTTCGGAGATCCGTTTGCGCGCTGACAAGCTCTGCTCGCTGACCCTCGGCGGGGAGAACCGCACGCTTGGCATCTCCGTTACGGCATCCGAGCTTACGGAGACGGTAAGGCGGCTCTGTCACGGGTCGCTTTACGCCTACGCCGAGTCGCTGAAGGAGGGCTATCTGACGACCGAGAGCGGTATGCGCGTAGGGGTCGCGGGGCGTGCTGTGCGTGAGGGCGGCAGGCTTACGGGGCTATCCGACGTAACCTCGCTTTCGATCCGTATCAGCCGCGCCGTCGCGGGGGCAGGGGACTTCGCCGTTTCCGCGTGGCGTGAGCATAGGGGCTCGGGTATGCTGATCTTTGCACCGCCGGGGGTCGGGAAAACGACGCTGTTGCGTGATTTCACGTCACAGATCGCGTGCGGCGGGGATGCCGTGCGCGTAGCCGTAGTCGACTGCCGCGGTGAGTTATCGGCGGAGCTTTTCCCGCACGAGGCACTCGTTGACGTGCTGACGGGCTTTGAAAAGGCAGAGGGGATCGAGATCGCGGTGCGCTCACTTTCCCCCGAGGTGTTGGTTTGTGATGAGATCGGAAGCGAGCGCGAGGCGGCGGCGATCCTTTCGCTTTTGCATACGGGCGTGCCGCTCGTGGCAACGGCACACGCCGCCACGGTTGGGGATCTCTATGCGCGTGCACCGATCGCACGCCTGCTTCACGGCGGTGTCTTTTCGACTCTGATCGGCATCGAGCGAGCCCCGACGGGTTACCGATATACGAAGACCGCCGTGAGGAAGGAGGACGTGCTATGCTCTTGAAGGCGGTGGGGGCTTTGCTCCTTTTTGGCATCAGCCTTTACGCGGCGATGGAGTCGGGTCTGGTCCTGCGGCGACGAATGCTTCAGGGAGAGGGAATGCTGCTGCTTTTGCGGCATATCCGAACGCAGATCTCTTGCTTTTCGACCCCCTTGCCCGAGATTTACGCATCCTTTGAAAACCCCGCGCTATCGGATGCGGGCTTCCTTCGGGTCCTGCGGCAGGACGGACTTGCCGCAGCACTTGGCACGTGTGAGGTCTATCTTGAGGAGGGCGAGCGGCGGATGCTCCTCTTTTTTGCAGAGGAGCTTGGAAACAGCTACCGCACCGATCAGCTCGCGCTTTGCGATGCCTATATCGCCGAGCTTGCGCGCGGATGCGAAAGAAAGAAAAACGAGCTGCCGAAAAAGAGTAAGCTCTATCGCTCGCTGATCCTGACGGGCGGGCTGGCGGCGGTCATTTTGCTTTTATAAACAAAAGGAAGGAACAGATATGGACGTAGGACTCGTTTTGAAGGTCGCGGGGGTGGGGATGCTCGTGACGGTTGCGTATCAGATCCTCAGCAAATCGGGTCGAGACGAGCAGGCGATGCTGGTCTCGCTCTCGGGCATTATCATCGTGCTTCTGATGCTGATTGAGCAGATCGGCGTTCTCTTTGACACGGTGCGGGCGGTGTTTGGGTTTTGACACTTTTTTCGCTTTGCGGTGTGGCGGTCTGTACCGCTCTTTGCGCAGCGCTTCTAAAGGAGTGGCAGGGAAAGCTCTCGCACCTCGTACCGCTGGTCGGGACGCTTGGGGCCGCTATTTTTGTGCTTTTGCGCTACGGAAGTCTTCTCGGCGAGCTTTTGGCGTTTGCCGACCGAAGCGGATTGTCGGTGCTCGGGGTCCTGCTTGTCAAAATACTTGCCGTTGCGTACCTCACGACGCTTGCCGCGGACGTGTGCCGCGAGCTTGGGGAGGCATCGCTCGGTGCGAGGGTAGAGTGGTGCGGAAAAGCCGAGATTCTTCTGCTTTGTCTGCCAAAATTCTGGGAGCTTGCCGAGCTTGCGCTCGGTCTGATAGAGGGAATATGAAAAAATTATTGTTTGCGATCGCGGTACTCTGCGCGCTTCTGGCATGCGTGTGCAATCCCGTATCGGCTGCACAAGAACCCGAGGAGAGCATAGAGGAGCTTTATGAGATCCTTCCGCCCGACGCCTACGCGGTGCTTGACGGCAAGCTGACTTGTGACGGCACGGCAGGCGAGCTTGTCGGGGTCGAGTCGCTTTTATCCTACCTTGTCACGGCGGCAAAGGACGGCTTCGCCGCGATGGGTGGACAGATATTGCGCATTGTCGGTGTAACGCTTCTATCCGTCTTGTGCAGTCTTTTCTCCCGCGGGATGAACAGCGAAAAAACGGCAGAGCTCTGCGAGCGCGCCGTGGGGCTGTTCGGTGCGCTTGCCTTTTTCGGCATCTTTTACGGCAGTCTTTCGGGCGCGATCGGCTGGTGCGCCGATCTGTCGAGCTTTTCACGCGGGATCGCGCCCATTCTCGGCGGACTCTTGCTCTTTGGCGGCAACACGGGCACCGCCACAGCGGGTGCGACTGCCTTTTCGGCGTTTTTGTTCGTTGCAGAGGAGATCGCATCGGGCTTTCTGATGCAGCTGATCGCCGTTTTGTTCGCGCTCACGCTCGTCGGCTGCTTCGGCAAACGGAATCTGACGGAGGGGCTTTTCTCCTTCGTGCGGACGGTCTATCTGACGCTGCTCTCGCTGTTATGCACCCTGCTTGGCGCATCGCTCGGACTGCAGGGGATGCTTGCCTCCTCAGCGGACACGCTTGCCGCGAGGACGGCGAAGTTTGCCCTCGGCAATCTCGTGCCCGTCGTCGGGGGGACGGTCAGCGCAACACTCGGCACGGCGGCGGCATCGGTCTCGGTCATCAAAAGCACCGTCGGGATCGGGGCGGTCGTGACCGTCCTCGTGCTGACTCTGCCGCAGCTGATCTCGCTTTGGTATCTGCGGATGTGCTTTTCTCTGTGCGGCAGTCTTGCGGGGATGCTCGGGTGTGCCGAGATCACCCGACAGATGAAGGAATTTCGTGCGCTGTTCGATCTTTTGATGGCGACCGTTGCGATCCTCTCGATTCTCTTTCTCTTTCTCGTGACGCTTCTTGCAAAAAGCGCCGTGGCGTTTGCGTGATGCAGGGGTATTTTCTGACCGCCGTGGGGACGGCGGCACTCGTATTCGCAACGTCTGCGCTCCTGCCCGAGAGCAAATCGCTCGGCAGGACGCTTGAGTTCGTCCTCGGACTCTTGCTTGCCGCGGCGGTCTTTTCACCGCTTTCGGCACTGCCGTCCTATCTGTCGGGGCTTGAGCTCCCGCCCGCCCTTTCGGAGGATGCCGAGGAGGAGAACGCGTGGCTTGAGGGGCAAAAGGAGAAGGCACTTGCCGAGGCGATCGCGCTGTCAGTCGCAGAGCGCTTTTCGCTCGATCCCGCCGATCTTCGCGTGCAGGTCACGCTTGTCGGAGAAAACGATACGCCAAGCATCGAAAATGTAAAGCTATATTTACATAACAATGCGTCGCACGCAGATCTGTCGGGGATCTTGCGCTATCTTCAAAACAACTACTGTAAAAACTGTGAGGTCATACCGTATGCAAATGAATAAGGGAAATCTGATCTTCAAGCGACTCGCGGGACTGAAGGGAAAGTGGGCATTGCTTCTGCTTTTGGTGCTGGCGATCGTGTGCCTCGTTTACGGAAGCACGGTCACGCAAAAAAAGAGTGAGAGTGTGGCGATGCGGGATGCGGATGCGGCGGAGAAATATCGAACGGAGCTACAGGGAGAGCTTGCGTCGCTCCTCGGCGAGGTCAAGGGCGTGGGAAGGGTGCGCGTATTTCTCACGCTTGCCGCGTGTGAGGAATACGTGTATGCGGAAAACGAGAGTGCAAGCGGCAAAAATTACGCGACGGTGGGAGGTGACGCACTGCTTTTGTCGGTCAGAATGCCGAAGGTCGCAGGGGTTGCCGTGCTGTGCGACGGAGCAAACGATGCCGAGGTGCGGGCATCGCTCGTCCTTCTGCTTTCCACAGCGCTCGATATTCCGAGTCATCATATTGCGGTCTCACCGTTAAAATAAGGAATAATCCGCATTGCGTGTGCGTATATATGAAACACAGAATTTTAGTGGAGGATATTATGACGAAAGTAAAGCTTTTTGGAAAGACCGGCGCTCTTGCAAAATTCGGTCGCAGAAATTGGATCATCGTGTCCGCAGTGCTCCTGATCGGCGTGGCGGTGTACCTCAATTACTTATGGTTCTACGATCCCGTTTCAAACATCGGCTACGGCGACAACAATATGGACGACAACTACACCAGCGGTAACAATGCGCCAAGCGACGACAAGGTCAGCACGGAGGACAGCTATTTCACCTCTGCCGCGCTCTCCCGCCAGAATGCGCGCGACGAGGCGCTCGAGGTCCTGCAGTCGGTCGTGACCAGTGAGGATGCGGAGGATACCGCGAAGAGCGACGCGCTGGAGGAGATCTCGAAGATCGCCCTTGCCATTCAAAACGAGGCGAACATCGAGGCACTGGTGAGCGCGAAGGGCTTTGAGGACTGCATCGCCGTGATCAGCGGGGATTCGGTCAGCGTGATCGTCAAGCAGGCAGATCCGCTCGTAGCGTCTCAGGTCGCGCAGATCTATGAGATCGTCTATAACGAAACGGGAATTTTGCCCGCAAACGTCAACGTAATACAGAAATAAAGAAAAAAGGGACGTAACCGTCCCTTTTTTGCTTGACAGAGTGCCTTATGTGTGCTAAAATAACAACAAACAATGTATTCGATAAAAAGCGAGGTAACCGTTATGTCAGAAAAACTGAGAGTGGGTATCGTCGGCGCGACCGGTATGGTCGGCCAGCGCTTCATTACTCTTCTGGAAAATCACCCTTATTTTGAAATTCATGCGCTGATCGCAAGTCCCCGTTCTGCGGGCAAGACCTATGCCGAGGCGGTCGGAGACCGCTGGAAGCTCGCGGCACCGATGCCGTCGCTTGTCAAGGATATGGTCGTTCTCTCCTCGGAGGAGGTAGAGAAGATCGCAACGCTCGTCGACTTCGTGTTCTGCGCCGTTGATATGAAGAAGGACGAGATCCGCGCGCTGGAGGAGCGTTACGCAAAGGCGGAGATCCCCGTCGTTTCAAACAACTCCGCCAACCGCTGGACGCCCGATGTGCCGATGGTCATTCCCGAGATCAACAACGACCACATCAAGGTCATTGAGGCACAGCGCCGCCGTCTCGGCACCAAGATCGGATTCATCGCCGTCAAGCCGAACTGCTCGATCCAGAGCTACGTGCCGATGCTTTCCGCGCTGATGCAGTATAAGCCGAAGACCGTCGTCGCCACCACCTATCAGGCGATCAGCGGTGCGGGTAAGACCTTCCGCGAGTGGCCCGAGATGATCGACAATGTCATCCCCTACATCGGCGGCGAGGAGGAGAAGAGCGAGCAGGAGCCGCTCCGCATCTGGGGTAAGATCGAAAACGGCGAGATCGTCAAGGCTGACGGTCCCATCATCACGACGCAGTGCATCCGTGTGCCTGTCAGCGACGGCCACACCGCGGCGGTTTTCGTAACCTTTGAGAACAAGCCCACCAAGGAACAGATCCTTGAGGCGTGGAAGAATTATAAGGGACGGCCGCAGGAGCTGAAGCTTCCCTCGGCACCCGAGCAGTTCATTACTTATTTTGAAGAGGATAACCGTCCGCAGGCAAACCTTGACCGCAACCTTTACGGCGGTATGGGGGTCAGTGCGGGACGTCTGCGTGAGGATAGCGTGTACGACTACAAGTTCGTCGGTCTTTCCCACAACACCCTGCGCGGTGCGGCAGGCGGTGCCGTTCTGATCGCAGAGCTCCTTTACAGAGAGGGCTATATCGTAAAAAAATAATGCAACAAGGGCGCGTCTGTGAATAGAAAGCAGACGCGCTTTTTGAAAAAAGGAGAATCGTATGATCGAAATTAAAAACGTATGTAAGACCTACCGCCCCAAAAAGGGCGTTCCCGTCAAGGCACTTGACAACGTCAGCCTGAAATTTGAGGACAGGGGAATGGTCTTTATCCTCGGTAAGTCGGGAAGCGGTAAGTCGACGCTGCTCAACGTGCTCGGCGGCCTTGACCGCGCCGATTCGGGAGAGATCATTATTAAGGGGAAATCCAGCAAGAGCTTCTCGCAGTCGGATTTTGACAGCTACCGCAATACCTTTATCGGCTTCATTTTCCAGGAGTATAACATTCTGCAGGAATTCAGCGTGGGCGCAAACATTGCCCTCGCAATGGAGCTGCAGGGGAAAAAGGCGACGAATGAGGCACTCAACCGGATCCTCGAGGAGGTCGATCTGACGGGCTACGGCAACCGCAAGCCGAACGAGCTCTCGGGCGGTCAGAAGCAGAGGGTCGCCATCGCGCGTGCGCTGATCAAGGAGCCGCAGATGATCATGGCGGATGAGCCGACGGGCGCGCTTGACTCGAACACGGGTAAGCAGGTATTCGACACGCTTAAAAAGCTCAGCCGTGAGAAGCTCGTGCTGATCGTTTCGCACGACCGCGACTTTGCCGAGCTTTACGCCGACCGCATCATCGAGCTGAAGGACGGGCAGGTCATCTCCGACGTCAGCAAGACTTCTGTTGCCGCAGACCGTGTGAGCGAGGGCATCAGCGTCATTGAGGATAAGGTCATCCATATCAAGAAGGGCTACCGTCTGACCGAGGAGGATCTCGCACGCATCAATTCCTATATTGAAAAGGCGGACAGTGACACGCTGATCTCGATGGACAGCGAGAAAAACGGCGAGATCCGCAAGGCGATCAAGATCAACGACGAGGGTGACAAGGACGCCTTCCTCGACACGAAGGACGAGGACGTCAAGCTAAAGAGCTACACGGCGGCGGACAGTAAGCTGATCCGCTCGCGTCTGCCCTTCAAGAACTCTTTGAAGATCGGCGCCTCCTCCTTGAAGAGTAAGCCCGTGCGCCTGATGTTTACCGTCTTTTTGTGTCTGGTTTCCTTCGCACTGTTCGGACTTGCCGATACGGTCGGCTCGTACGATAAGTACGATACCTTCACGCAGTCGATCATCGACGGAGATATTCGTTCCGCGGTCTTCAAAAAGCATATTCAGGACGAGTACGGCTACAATATGGCAGTCAAGATGAACGATGCCGACGTTGCGACCATCCTTCGCGACACGGGCGTTGCCGTCGTTCCCGTTTACACGGGCTCCAGCTCATGGGAGGACGGATTACGCTTCAACCAGAGTATTTACGATTCGAGCGCGCTCAACACGCAAAACGGCTCGTCCTACTATATGGCGACCACGGTCGGCTTTGCCGAGATCGGGCGTGATACGATGGAGGCGCTCGGCGGCTCGCTCGTCGCGGGCAGAATGCCTGCGGCTGACGACGAGGTCGTGATCCCGATGTACGTCTACGAGCATTTCAAGCTTGCGGGTCTGCGCTACTTCGATCAGACGGAGGGTGACGTGACCCTGAAGGCAGATGATATCACGGGGCCCGACAGCGTTATCGGTAAGATGATCTCCTTCGACAACAATCAGGGCGGTTCCTTCCGGCTGAAGATCGTCGGCGTGATGGAGACGAACTTCGATTCCTCGGCATACGATAGCTTTAAGCCGAACAGCGACGGGGGCTCTCAGGGCGGCGGCAACGAGGTGATGGATTACATCAAGTATTCCGAGATGAGACAGCGGCTTCTGTATAGCATCCACAGCCTTTGCATCATCAACGACGGCGCGCTGGAGAGTCTGATTGATAGCAAGGCTGCCGGCGGTACGCTCTATCAGCTCGGCGTCGGTCTGCAGAATTCGTGGCTCCATTTCTACAGCGGTAACAGGGGAACCTCCACGAACCGCGTGGCAAAGCTCTCCGAGCTTACCGATAAGGGGATCATTCAGTGGGTCGACGGTGCGAAAACGACGCTTGCCTACGGTGAGATCATCGTTCCCTACGCCAACAGATGGGATGAGTACGGCAGTGCGTTTGACGCGATCATCTCAAAGAGCACGTTCGAGCATCTGCAAGCAACCTACGGGTACACCAATTCGGAGGCATCGATCTCCACGCTCACGTGGGATCTTCAGTCCTACGTCTTTGCCAAGCAGCCGCTGCCGACCTCCGCGGAGTTTGAGCAGGTAGTGAGTGAGTGGTACGGCGGAGTAACCGTGGATGAGAATCAAAAGCGCGAGTATTACAATATGTACCTCGGGAACGAAGGCTACAGAGAAAACAAATACGGCGACAAGAGCGGCTTTGAGCTGATGCACGCCGTGATCCTCGAGGTCTTCCAACGAGAGGGTATCAAGGGCGGCGACATTGCCCCCTCGGGCGAGCTCTCCTACTACAACGAGAATACCCATCAGAGCTCTGACGAGGATAAGAGCTACAAGGTCGTCGGCTACTATCTGCCGGGTGTCGAAAACGCATACAGCCACGACGGCGGCGAAACCTGGCATCTGCCGAGCTTCAGCGAGTCGGGAAACGCGGCTGTGATCGTCTCCGACGAGCTCTACGGATATCTGACCGCGGGCAGTGACGCCGTCTGGGGGCTCGCACTCGGAACGATGCCGAGCGGACGTTCGGACATCTACGACCTCGTCGAATACAACTATACGCCGAACGAACAGAGCGAGCTGTATATGCTGCAGAACGAGGCAAGCTTCTACCTCGACAACGTCAACGAGATCATCGAGGTGCTGTCGCAGGTATTCCTCTACGTCGGTCTTTTCTTCGCCGTCTTTGCGGCACTGATGCTCTACAACTTCATTTCGGTATCCATCAACTACAAGAAGCGCGAGATCGGTATTCTGCGTGCGGTGGGTGCGAGAAGCAGCGATGTCTTCGGCATCTTTTTCAACGAGAGCATGATCATCACGCTGATCAACTTCGTGTTGGCATCGGTGGTGTCTACCGTGACTGTTTTCTTCATCAACAGCTTCTTGCGCACTGAGTACGGCTTCGCACTCACGATCCTCAATATCGGAATCAGACAGTATCTGCTGATCCTCGGCGTGGGTATCCTCGTCGCCTTCATCGGATCCTTCCTGCCCGTTATGAAGATCGCAAGAAAGCGTCCGATTGACGCCATTCAAAACAGATAAAAAGGGCTCCGCCGTGCAAGCACACGGCGGAGCTTTTGTAAATAAAGATTTACGTTTTCTGTTTTTCCTTCTGCTTTCTTGACAATGGAGAAAAAATGTAGTATACTGTACCTACGATTTTAAAGCGGAGGAGCGCTATGCAAATTACCATCGTTGGCGGCGGTAAGCTCGGTGAATCTGTTGCGCGGCAGCTGCAGGCAGAGGGACACGAAATTACCGTTGTAGATAAAGAAGAGGACGTCATTTCTCAGCTCAGTAACACGCTGGACGTGATCGGATACGTGGGCAACGGTGCCTCCTATTCGGTCCTGCGGTCGGCGGGCGTTGAAAACAGCGACCTTCTGATCGCGCTGGCTGAGACCGATGAGGTCAATATGCTTGCTTGCCTTGCTGCACATAAGCTTGGCGTAGAGCATACGATCGCGCGCGTGCGCGACCCCGAGTACGACGATCATCTGTATGTTCTGCGTGAGGATCTCGGTCTTTCCATGACCGTCAATCCCGAGAAGGCGGCGGCAGAGGAGATCGCGCGCATTCTGCGTCTGCCCTCGGCAACGCACGTAGAGCTTTTTGCGGGCGGCCGTGTCGAGTTGATCTCGATCCGATTGCCGAGCGGAAATATTCTTTGTGACGGACTGAAGCTCTCGGAATTTTCTCAAAAGCTTGACGTGACCGCGCTGGTCTGCGCCGTAGAGCGCAACGGTGAGATCGTGATCCCGGGCGGTGATTTCGTACCGCTCGCGGGCGATCTTCTGTACCTTGCGGGCTCGCCGAAGGAGATTGAGACGATCCTGAAGCGGATCGGTCTGCTCGCGCACCGCGTCGAAAATGTGATCATTGCGGGCGGTGGCCGCGTTTCCTATTATCTTGCTGAGGAGCTTTTGCGTAAGGGTGTCAAGGTCAAGATCGTCGAGCGTGACGTGGAGGTGGCGGAGGAGCTTGCCGAAAAGCTACCCCGTGCCGTCATTCTGCAGGGAGATGCTGCGGACTACGAGCTGCTCTCAGAGGAAGGGCTGAACCGCACCGATGCCTTCGTTGCACTGACAGGGCTTGACGAGGGCAATATTCTTTCCGCGATCTACGCAGGAAAGCACAATGTGCCCAAGGTGATCGCGAAGATCAACAACGAAAATATCGCCTCTCTCGTAAAGGACGAGAGTCTTGAGACCATTATTTCGCCGAAGGTGGTTACGGGCAACGATATCTGTCGCTACGTGCGTGCAATGGCGGCGCGCTCTCCCGAGGGGAACGTGCTTTCGCTCTATAAGCTTGCCGACGGACGTGTTGAGGTATCGGAATTCCGTGCCGTTGCGGGAATGGACGGGCTTCTCGGCATTCCGCTGCGCGATCTTAAGCTGAAAAAGAATATTCTGATCGGCTGTCTTGTCCGCGACGGGCAGGCGATCGTGCCGCACGGCGTAGATGAGATCAGAGAGGGCGACTTCGTTCTCGTCGTCTCGCGTGAGACTATTTTGAACGAGCTTTCGGATATTCTGGAGGATCGCTGATGAACCGTCGGATGTCGTTTTTCATTCTCGGTAAGATTCTCTTGATCGAGGCACTTCTGATGCTTCCGTCTGTGGTCGTCGGGTTGATCTATCGGGAATATGATGCAATGCTCTCCTTCTTGCCGTCGATCGGTATTCTTCTGACGCTCGGTCTCCTCTCGCGTCTGCTTCGTCCGCGTGACACGGCGATCTATGCGAAGGACGGCTTTGTTGTCGTGGCGCTTGCCTGGATCCTGCTTTCGGTCTTCGGCGCGATCCCCTTCGTGCTTTCGGGCGCGATTCCCTCTTATATCGACGCCTTTTTTGAAATCGTTTCGGGCTTTACGACCACGGGTGCAACGATTCTTTCCGACGTGGAGGCGTTGCCGAAGTGTCTTTTGTTCTGGCGCAGCTTCTCACATTGGATCGGCGGTATGGGCGTGCTGGTTTTCGTCCTTGCCGTGATGCCGATGTCGGGCGACCGCACCCTGCACCTGATGCGTGCGGAGGTCCCCGGACCGACGGTTGGCAAGCTCGTTCCGCAGATGCGCAAGACCGCGCGGATCCTTTACGCGGTATATGCCGTGATGACCGTGATCCTCGTCGTTTTTCTTCTGTTTGGAAAAATGCCGCTGTTCGACGCCATCTGCCACGCCTTCGGTACGGCGGGCACGGGTGGCTTCAGCATCAGGAATGCGGGGATCGCATTCTACGACAGTGCATATATTGACGTCGTGATTTCGGTGTTCATGATCCTGTTCGGCATCAACTTCAACCTCTACTATCTGATCCTGATCGGCAGGGTGAAGGAGGCGCTTCGCAGTGAGGAGCTGCGCAGCTTCCTTTTGATCGCGCTTGCAGCGACCGCGGCGATCTTCGCCAACACCTATCATCTTTATCATTCGGTCGGTACGACGCTGCGTCACGCCTTTTTCCAGGTTTCGTCTATCATATCGACCACAGGCTACGCATCGGTCGATTTCGCAAACGTCTGGCCGCTGTTCTCGCAGGGGGTCCTCGTGCTTCTCACCGTCATCGGTGCTTGTGCCGGCTCGACCGCGGGCGGTCTTAAGGTCGGCAGGATCGGTCTTCTGTGCAAGAGTGCCTTTCAGGGCGTCCGCAAGGCGATCCATCCCCGTGCGGTTACGCCCGTCCGTTATGAGGGGAAGCCCGTGGACACCGCCGTGATCCACAGTACGCTCGTGTATTTTGTGCTGTACGTGCTGATTATTTGCGCCTCCACCCTGCTTCTTTTGCTCGATGTCGGTGATTTTACCACCGCGCTGACCGCGGAACTGACCTGTATCAATAACGTCGGTCCCGGTCTTTCCGCCGTCGGGCCAATGGAAAACTTCGGCTTCTTCCACGGCGCGGCAAAGCTTTTGCTTTCGCTGAATATGCTCATCGGACGACTTGAGATCTTCCCAATGATCGTCCTCTTTTCACCGAGCGTATGGCGTAAAAACGTAAACTGAAGTATACAAAAAGCCTTCCCAAACAGAATTTGGGAAGGCTTTTTTATTTACTGATATCAGAGCGCTTTTCCGTCCTTATCAAAGAGGGGGAGCGGTGCGAGTGCGATGACGTCCGCGCGGTTGATTGCATCACCCTCGGCGAGAACTGCCATCTTGCCGACAACCGTACCGCCCGATGCGGTAACGAGATGCTCAAGCGCCTCAAGCGATGCGCCCGTGCTGATCACGTCGTCCACGATCAGTACGCGCTTGCCCTTCATATACTCGGCGTCATAACCGTCAAGATAGAGCGTCTGCCGCGCACTCGTGGTGATTGACTGTACCTCGTACTTCTTCACGTCGCGCATATAGAGCTTCGGCGACTTGCGTGCCAGAAGGTAGCGGTTTACACCCATATGATGAGCCATTGCATAGACCAGCGGAATGCCCTTCGACTCTGCCGTGATCATCACGTCGTGCGGGGGTGCGATCTCGGCAAGCTTTTTCGCGCAGTGCTCGGTCAGCTCAACGTCGCCGAACATCACGAAGGCGGCAATGTTCAGCTCGCCCGAAAGCGGACAAAGCGGCAGCTCCCTTGTCAGTCCCGCGATATCAATTTTGTATACCATGGTAAAAAACTCCTTTTGTTCTTTTTTCACCATTAGTATACAGCAAACCGTGGGAAAATTCAAGGGGGTTGCCGCTTTTTTTAGCGATCAGTAATAAAAACGGTGTGCGCCGATGCGGAAGGCAAACGGCCGCGCGCGGTCGATCCAGTTTGTCGTCGATGCCGTCGGCTCGTAGAAAAAGAGGATCGCGTCGGACACGGTATAGCCCTCAAGACAGATCTTTGCCGCGATCACCGATAGATAGTAGGGACTCTTGTAGATCGCACCCGTTGCCGCAGGGGTAAACTGCGTGCCGTGCTTGAAATCAAAGATGACGCCGTACACGGTATTCGGGAATTGGTTGCTCGCTACGCGGTTCTGCACCACGTTGCCGACTGCGATCTGCCCGATCAGCGGCTCGCCGCGGCTTTCTGCCGAAATAATGCGGGAGAGCCAATAGAGATCGTCAGCATCGTAGTAGGTGCTGCCGTGCTCAAGCGGGGTCACCTTGCCCGTGAGCGATGCCGAGCGCGTGGCGTTATCCCATCCGACCGTGAGTGAGAGCGTCTTCGCCAGAAGGCGGATCGGCGCGTAGAAGCTGCCGTCCGACAGGATCACAAGAGGCGTATCGGTGTAAAGATAACGGCCGTTTGCGATCAGATAGCGTGCGCCGTCGGTCGCCGTCAGCGACAGCCCGTCAGCCGTTACGGTTGCCGTGCGCGTTGCCGCGTGATAGCTGATCGTAGCATCAGCGTGCGCGTCGTAAAAGGCACGCAGGGGAACGAAGGTCGTGCCGTTAATCAGGCGTCCCTTCAGCGTGCTTCCGTCCTTCGCGGTGACTTTGATCTCCTCGTATGCACCAACTGTTTTGTCCTTCACACTGCTCGGTATGTAGCTGATACTGCTTTTCGCATCAGCACGCAGAGAAAGTGCGGCGGCGAATGGAAGCAACAGAAGCAAGGCAAGCATCAGCGCCCCGAGCCTATGACTCTTTGTTTTCGTGATATGCATAGCATTTTCTCCTTTCGTGAATTTAAGTGGGTTTTAGCTATCGGTGTATCCTTACCACTCTATCCTGATTGTAGCATAGGGAGAGGGAGGTCGCAACCCACAAAATACGGTTGGCGCGGCAGGGCTTGGAAAAAGCGGTGTCTTTTTAGGAAAGCGCGCCATTTTTGGCGGATATTCACAGGCATAAAAGCCCGACATATGATAAAATTGGAAACCCGAAAGGAGGATGCTATGAATATGAATCAAACTCCGCCCTGCGGCGGATGCAATCAGAATAACGGCACGCCCTGCACGCCGCATAGCGGCGCGCTTCCCGTGCCGATGCCGAGTCTTGCGATGGTCTACACGCCAAAGCAGGTCTTCGAGGGGCTTTACAGCCCCGCCGAGGGACTCTCCCACGGCACAATCTTCAAGGCGCTCGATCTTCCCATCCTGACCACGGGAGGCTTTGATTATGAATAATATGAACCAACAGCAGGGCAGCAACGAAGCGACCCTGCTCCGTGAGATTCGCGCGCTCTCCTTCGCATGCCTTGAAACGGCAATGTATTTGAACGCGTATCCCGACAACCGCACGGCACTCCGCTACTTCGATGAGTGCCGCGATCGCCTGTCCGAGCTGACCGAGACCTATGAGGAGCGCTACGGTCCCCTCACGCAGAAGGGCGCCGGCAAAAACGGCAGCTGGGATTGGGGCGACACCCCATGGCCCTGGCAGAAGAAGGAGGACTGACCTATGTGGATCTATGAGAAAAAACTGCAATACCCCGTTAAGATCGCGACCCCGAACGCCGCGTATGCGAAGATCATCGTGTCCCAGCTCGGCGGCCCCGACGGCGACCTGGGCGCATCGACGCGCTATCTCAATCAGCGCTATTCGATGCCCGACGGCAAGGTCATCGGCATGCTGACCGATATCGGTACCGAGGAGATGGCGCATCAGGAGCTGATCGCCGCGATTCTTTATCAGCTTACGCGCGATCTGACACCCGAGCAGATCAGGGAGGGCGGCTTCGACGCCTACTTCACCGATCACACCACGGGCATTTATCCCACCGCCGCCGCAGGCTTCCCGTTCACGACCGCCTCGATCGCCGTCAAGGGCGATCCAATCACCGACCTAAACGAGGACCTCGCCGCCGATGATGCAACCACGCAAGAGCAATCTTTATAAAAATATTGCGAAACCTCTTGTGCAATAAGGATTTTTACACTTTGGCAATACGCTTAAAATTTGCATACCTGCTATCACATAAGAGCAACAACAAACATTTTAGCAAAAAATCAACTTAATTTATTAAAAATGATAAGGACAAGCTGTTTTCTCAATGAATTTTTCCGTCATCAAAAAATGCCGTCAAGGTTTTTCACTCCCTCGACGGCGTTTTTATATGGAATTATTTTAACCTACCAAGCTTTGCCGTATTGGCAATAACGATCAGCGTGGTTTGGGCATCAAGCACTTGCTCAGGATTAATGTTTATGTTGACATTCTCGCCTTTCTTGATAGCGACGATATTGAAGCCGTATTTTTTGCGAAGATTCAATTCGATCAAGTTTTGGCCGCACCACTCGTCCTTTACGTCGATCTCGACCATTGATACATCCTTCGACAGAGAGATCATATCAATAAAGCCGGAGCTTAAGAGGTTTTTGGCAAGACGGATGCCGGATTCGTTTTCGGGAAATACGACTTGATCCGCACCGACACGAAACAGTATCTTTTGATGCATCTCGTTGGCACATTTTGCGATAACGGTCTTAACTCCCGCCTCTTTGCAAAGTGCGACCGCCATAACGCTCGCTTCCAAATTACTTGCCATACATACTATGACCGTATCAATATTTCCGATGCCAAGACGGGAGATAACCTCCGCATCGGTAACGTCGGCGCATTTGCACACGGGTAGATACGCCGACGCATCGTTAACGATTCTTTGTTCGGTATCCACGGCAATAACCTCCATACCACACTCTACAAGCTCTTTTGCCACGGCTATGCCGTACCTTCCAAGTCCAAAGACTGCATATGTTTTCTTTGATTTCATTGTTCTTCTCCTTATCCTATACTGATATCTTCCGTCGGCTCGGAAATTACGTTCTGACTTTCGTTCTTACTGCCAAGTGCCACCGCAAGCGAAATGGGGCCTACTCTGCCGAAATACATCGTTACGATGATAATTAACTTTCCAAATGTGTTAAGCGTTGCGGTTAGGTTTCTCGAAAGACCTACGGTTGCCGTTGCGCTGACCGTTTCATATACCGCATCGATGGCAGATACGTCACTCGTTGCCATCAAGAGTAAGGTAGACGTAGCGCAAATCGCAAGGAACATTACAACAACCGCAACCGCCTTTTTTATTGATTCTTCAGAGATACGGCGACCGAATAGTGTAGCACCGTTCTTATTCTTTATCGTAGCGAATGCAGAGCAAACAAGGACGGCAATCGTAACTGTTTTCATACCGCCTGCCGTTCCCACAGGTGAACCGCCTATCAGCATTAAAATAACAGATACGGCGGCAGAGGCGTTCGTCATATTTTCTTGCGGAACGGTTGCAAAGCCTGCGGTTCTCGTGGTGACCGATTGGAAGAGAGATACTTGGATCTTATCGAGCAAGGACATCTCTCCAATGGTCAACGGATTAGAATATTCAAAAATAAATATCAGAATCGCACCGAAAAGAATAAGTCCTACGGTAACAGTAATTGCAATCTTCGAGTGCAAGGTTAAATGCCTGAATATTTTTCTGTTCCTTGACGATCTGCTTTTAACAACACGAATTACATCCCACCATACGATATAACCAAGACCGCCGAGAACGATGAGCGCCGAGGTGACGATGTTTATCAATGAATTTGTTGCGTAATTGCAAAGGCTGTTTTCCGCAATAATATCAATGCCGGCATTACAGAAAGCGGAAACCGAATTGAATACCGATATCCAGATGCCCTTCGCGCCAAATTCGGGAACAAACACAAACATATACAGGACAGCACCAATTCCTTCGATAATCATCGTGCCGAACAATACGTTTTTAACGAATTTTGCAAGTCCCGACATCGTATTTAGATTGAAAGCGTCCTGAATGAGCAATCGGTCGCCGATGCCCATTTTCCTGTTCAAAAGAAGCATCAGCCCCGACATAATGGTGATGATACCAAGACCGCCGATCTGTATCAATAATAGAATGACGATCTGCCCGAACACGCTCCAAGCAGAGACAGTGGGAAGCGTAACAAGTCCTGTCACGCAGGTGGAGGTAGTTGCTGTAAACAGCGCATCGAGATACGGCACAGCTCCACCGTCGGCGGAACTGATCGGCAATGCTAACAGCACGCTTCCCAAGAGAATAGTCACAAGAAAGCTGAGCAATATGATCTGCGTGGTTGAGAGTGTAAATTTCTTTTTCCTAACCATAAGTTTTCCTCTAAAAAGCATAAAGGAATCAACGTCCTCTGCAGTCAGCTGGTTCCTTTTTATCATTATTTGCTTCTATAATTGTACCATATTTTTCGCTTTCTGTCAATACTTGTTTTTTACGAAGTTATTATAATCCTTTGACACCGTAGGTGTATAAGGATGATTTATCAAGGTCAACATCGTGCATATTTACCGCGGTTATGTGAAGGTTATTATAGGTCGTGTAATAATAAATCCCCCTGTCCGCGTTGCAGCAGCTGCTGTAGCGCGTATATTCAAAGCCATCAGTAGCTAAGACGCACCCCTTCGGCATGGCAACAGAATTCAGAATATGGAAAAACTGATTCACGTTTGATGCTTCATTATGCTCCGATACCGAGTTTTCTTTCACAAAAAGCGCCCGTACAAAACGTGACGCGCTTGAAAAGTCCCCCGGCAAGCCCAAAGCCCCCATGCCCAAACTATAATTTTTCATAGGTATACTTTCTCTGAATTGAGAGGTTGCGTGACCGATGCCAAGTCCCATATAATGGCTCGCGTTCGTTTTATGAAATTCAAATGGAGGATTGTTGGTCAAAACCTCAAACGGATCGTCGTATATTTTAAGCCCGTCACTCAAAGGTTCTAATACGATACTTCGTTTTTTATCGCTGAGCATCCAATGCAACGGCGACAGCGGAAGCTGCTCACTAAAGTTGATATTGATCAAATTGATTTTTCCAAGAAGTGATTTTGCTTCATCGATGTAAGCGCATTGAGATAAGATCCAAGGAATCAACTCAAAAGGCGTAATGTTGTCTTTCCCCTCCGTAAAGTCGCAGTATACGGCGTTTTCGGGAAAGTTCAAGCCAGCCATACTAAGTCCCCACTCGTTCGTAGCCTCATAGTACAGAGGAAAATCATCAACAACGGTAGCCATACCGATCATCGCATAGTGCGACCCGATCGGCTTCTCACAACGCATTTTAAATTCATAACGGCGCGGAGTAATAACGACACCTCCCCCGTATCCGCGATCCAAATCCAAATTTCTGCCGAAATAGAAAGCGTTACTTCTATAGGAAACAGCTGTACACATAAATACCTCGTTACTTTAATTTTTCATTCAAAGAATACCCAAGCAGCAATATGTAAAATCACCGCCAAATAATTGACGGTGATTTTTCTCAAGCTTACTTAAAGGACGGTGCATGTGTCTCGCCCGTTGCAAACGTATTCGGTCCGGGATTTGACAAGGAAAAATACATCTTTGCTGCCTTGGTCGTACCGAAATCACGGTTTGATCCCGTTTCCTGCACCTTGTTGAAGGCGTCACGGAACATCTGATTGTGCGCTTCCTCACGGTTGAGAAGAAAATCAATGGTCTCTCTGACCTTCTTGTCCTCAATCTGACGGTAGAGATATTCGTAAACCACCTTGGCTCTCTGCTCGGACGCGATATTGGAGAGCAGATCGGCACACAGGTCACCCGTGACGGTCACGTAATCCGCCGTCCAAGAGTACCCAGAGGAATTGATCAGTCCGGGATTCAGACCAAGCAGCACGTGGGTCTGCACCTCGCCCGCCTGTACCTTGGTTGCATCGACATCGTGACCGTTGAGCAGGTTGATGGTCTGTGCCACCATTTCCATATGCCCCAGCTCCTCGGCAGCTATATCGAGGAACAAATCCTTTATTTCGGGATCTTTAATGCGGAAGCTCTGCGACATATACTGCATTGCCGCCTTGAGCTCGCCGTTCCCGCCGCCAAGCTGCTCCTGAAGCAAAACGGCATACTGCGGATTTGCTCTTTCGACCTCTACGGGATGAAATAGCATTTTTTCGTGTTTGAACATAGATACCTCCGATTTTTGTATTCACCGTTATTGTTTCCCAAGATGAGGGAAAATATATTGCCGAAGGTATAAAATTATATGAAACGACGAATTAAAATACCAGCCGATTTTTTTAATAAACGGTATGTTTAGGTGTGAATCCGCAAAAACTAATCCTATTAAGATTTGGAGGACAAATATGGACTCAATATGGTTAAAAACGGCGGATAAGCCGCATTTTGATGCGCTTGGTAGGAATAAAAAGACCGATATTTTGATTGTCGGCGGCGGGATTGCGGGGATTTTATGCGCTTATAAGCTGAAAAACGCCGGTGTGGATTGTATGTTGGTGGAGGCAGACGAGATCTGCGCCGGCATTACGAAAAACACCACGGCAAAGATTACGCTCGGGCACGGATTGATTTACGATAAGATGATAAAACGCTTCGGCGAGGACAAGGCGCGGCTTTACGCGGAGGCGCAGAAAAAAGCGGGCAAGGAATACGCCCGACTTTGCAGGGATATAGATTGCGACTATGAAATGCGGGATAACTACGTCTATTCTCTCAGTGATCGTAAGAAGATTGAAAAAGAGGTTGCCGCACTGAATCGAATCGGCGTGAAAGCTGATTTTTCGGACGCTCATGAGCTGACCTTTCCGGTCGCAGGCGCGGTGTGTATCGAGGATCAAGCACAGCTTCATCCGTTGAAGTTCCTATATGCGATCGCCAAAGATTTACCCATTTATGAGCATACAAAGGTCGTCGAGCTGATGCCGCACAAGGCAAAAACAAATCACGGAGAGATCACCTTCAAAAAGCTGATTATTGCCACCCATTTTCCAATGCTGAACAAGCACGGCTTGTACTTTCTCAAACTTTATCAGCACCGTTCCTATGTCATAGCATTGAAAGGTGCACAGAACGTGAACGGAATGTATGTGGATGAATCGGACACGGGGCTATCCTTCCGAAGCTACGGCGATCTTCTGCTCCTCGGCGGCGGCGGACACCGCACGGGTAAGAGGGGCGGCTGTTGGCAGGAGCTTGAAGACTTCGCCCATAAGCACTACAAAAACGCCGAGATCGTGGGCAAATGGGCAACGCAGGACTGTATGACGCTCGACGATATTCCCTATATCGGGCAGTACGCAAAATCCACTTCTAATGTGTTCGTGGCAACCGGCTTTAACAAATGGGGTATGACCAACGCCATGGTCTCCGCCGACATTCTCTGCGACCTTGTGCAAGGCAAGTCAAACCTCTACGCCGCCGTTTTCGATCCTTCGCGCACCGTTTTGCGCCCACAGCTTGCCGTCAACGCCTTTGACTCGGTAGTAGGGATTCTCACCCCCACCGCGCCCCGTTGCCCTCATCTCGGCTGTGCCCTCAAATACAACAATGCCGAGCACACTTGGGATTGCCCCTGTCACGGCTCGCGCTTCACCGAAGAGGGCAAGCTCATCAACAACCCCGCCACCGATGACAAGAAGATGTAAGCCCCAAACGCACTTTGAAAGCGGAATTTCACCGCCGACAGAGTGCGTTTTTATAATGTTTAAAAAATCAAAATTTTGCAGCCCCCGAGCGTATTTATAGGTGAAGGAGCAAAAAGCTCATAACGGACTTGATGATTTTCATATAATTATTTCAAAAACGAAGGTAGGAATGCTATGGCGAAAGAAAAAGGCGAGAACAATGATAGAAAAGAAGAAGGCTGTACCGGTGTTTTCAAAAACGGAGCTTTGACGAAGGAGGATTACACACATATATGGATAGAATTGATCACCGCGTTGGAACGCAGAAAAAGTGCAAATCTTTCTTCGGGTCAATGAAAAACAGAGGCGGCCGTGTATGAGAGACAAAGCAGCAATCTATTGCAGACTGTCCGAGGAGGACAAAAACAAGCAGAACGCAACAGACGATTCGGGCAGTATTCAGAATCAAAAGGCGATGCTCCGCGACTACGCCGAACGCATGGGCTGGGAGCTTTACGGCATTTACAGCGACGACGATTACGCGGGCTCGGACCGCAATCGCCCCGAGTTCAAACGCCTGCTTGCCGACGCGCAGGCGAGAAAATTTGATATTATTTTGTGTAAAACGCAATCGCGTTTCACCCGTGAGCTTGAATTGGTAGAGCGATACATACACGGTCTGTTTCCCATCTGGGGCATTCGCTTTGTCAGCATTGTGGACAACGCCGATACCGCCAACAAGGGCAACAAAAAAAGCCGTCAGATCAATGGACTTGTCAACGAGTGGTATCTGGAGGATATGTCTGACAGCATCAAATCCGCCCTTGACAGCCGCCGCAAAAACGGCTTTCATATCGGCTCGTTTGCGCTGTACGGCTACAAGAAGGATCCCGACCTCAAAGGTCACTTGATCATTGACGAGGAAGCCGCTGCCGTGGTGCGAGAGGTATTTACCCTCTTTTCGCAGGGCTACGGCAAGACGGCAATCGCACGAATGCTCAACGACCGAGGAATCCCCAATCCCACCGAGTACAAGCGGATGCAGGGGCTACGCTTTAGTCTGCCACCAAGCAAGAATAGCACGCTGTGGAAGTACTTTGCAATCTCGGATATGCTGAAAAACGAGACCTATATCGGCAATCTGGTGCAAGGCAAGTATGGAAGCATCTCGTACAAGAGCGGTATCAACCGCCCACGACCCCAAGAACAATGGTTTCGGGTAGAGGGCACCCATGAGCCGATTATTGACCGCGCTTTGTGGGACAGAGTGCAGAAGATGATTGCCGAGCGAGCCAAGCCGCTTAAGGTCGGTACCATCGGGCTATTTGCCAAGAAGGTACGGTGCGCGTCCTGCGGATACGTCATGCGCTCGTCAAAATCGGGCGGCAGACACTTTCTCGGGTGCCCCAGCCGACACTACGCCAAGGGAGCCTGCGAGGGTGCGTTTATCTCGGTGGATAGGCTTAAATGGATGGTCATTGCAGAGCTGAGGCGACTCAATGCCGAGTATCTTGATATGGATGAGCTGGAGCGCAAAGTGCAATTTAACACCGATCTCTTGGCGCAAAAGCAAGAAATTGAAGCCGAAATTGCCACCTATCAAGGCAAGATCAATCAATTTTCCAAGGGTGTGCGCGACCTCTATCTTGACAAGGTCAAGGGGCTGATTTGCGAAGCGGATTTCATTGAATTGTCGAAGGACTTCACCGCGCAAAAGGAACGCCTTGAAGCGCAGGTGCTCGAATGCCAAAGGCAAATGGCCGAGATCGACGTCAAAATTGCCGTGGGAGACAACCGCCGTGAGCTGATCGAAAAATACGTCAAGGTAGAGCATTTGACACGGGAAATGGTAGAAATTTTGATCGACAAAATCATGGTCGGAAAGCGCATTCCGGGGACGCGAAACGTGCCCATCGAAATTCATTGGAATTTCTGACATACCGTCGAAAATTCTTTCGTTTACGGCGTTGCTCCTTGAAAGCGGCTCGACGTAGATTACTACGCCTTCGTCTTACTTTCTGCGGTGCGCCTTGTACCCGAAATTTTTTCTCGGTATGAACTGCAAAACGCCTTGTAAATAAGGATTTTCGCACTTTTGCAAGACTCAATTTTGTTGCGAATACGTGATAGTAACAGAGCAAAAGGCGCGCACGACCTACGACAACCTTTTGCGCCTCGTTGACGACCCCGACGTGCGTGACGTGCTGAAGTTTCTGCGCCAGCGCGAGGTCGTACACTACCAACGCTTCGGCGAGGCGTTGCGTATGACGACCGACAAGCTGAACTCCAAAAATTTCTACGCCTGCAATCCCGCTTACGACAAGGTCTGTCCCTTAAAATAAACTCCGCAAAGCCGCTTGTAAACCTTTGTTTACAAGCGGTGTTTTGTTTTGGGGAGGAAAAAACGAAAAAACCTTGCATTTTACTTCGGTTTGTGTTATATTAAGATTAATACATTCAATGTAAGGAAATAAAAATGAATCCCGATCTTGAAATAAAAATGCTATCCTCACTTGCGAAGGTCTTTCCCGACCGCAACTACGGCGGAGAGGAGAAGGAGACTGTGTCGGCGGCAGGACAGGAGACCTGTTTTCAGCTTGCAATGCGCCGTATGGTCAGCACGCATTATTCACAGTGTGACTATGAAGTAACGGTCGACTCCGCGCTGTCGGAATATATTACGCTTTCGCGCGTTGGCTACGTGCCGTCGGAGCTGTCCGCATATCCCGGCGAGGGCTGGTGCGACGATTACTACCTGACGCTTGCGGCGGGTGTTTACCCGATTGCGATCACGGTTACCGAGGGCGACAAGATCGAGGAGCTTACATACACCCTCACCGTCAAGCCCTTCGCTCTGCCCGCGCAGAGCTTTACCTTTGCGCAGTGGTTCCACACCGACTGCGTTGCCAATGTGCATTACGTTCCGATCTGCTCCGAGGAGCTCGGGGCGTGATGCGCATCAGAACCGAACGGCTATCGCTCCGCCGACTGAAAATGGGTGATTGGCGCCGCCTTTTACGGCTGGATGCCGATTTCAGCGCATCACCCTACGCGGCGTACGATCTTCCGTGGCCGAAGGATCGGCGCGGCATCAGAAGTCTCACGCGGCAATTCGTTGACACGCATCTCTTTTTCGCCGTACTGCTGGGTCGCAAAATGATCGGCTATATTTGCTTTTGCGAGGAGGATGGGGCGTACGACGTCAGCTATCTGATCCATTCAGAGCATCAGGGTTGTGGCTACGCGGGCGAGGCACTTGCGGCGGCGCTCGTATATGTGGCAAGGACCGAGCCCGTTTTGCGCTTCACCGCGATGAGCGCAAGCGAGAATCTGCCGTCCAAAAGGCTTTTGAATCGGTTTGGCTTTTGCGAAAAGGAACGGATACCGCTTTCTCTCCGAAAGGATGAAAACGGTGATCCTGTTATCCTTGAAACGGTAATTTTTGAGCTTCCCGTTAAAAAAATCGGAAAAGAGGAAGAGTTATGAAGTTGACGAAGCTGTTTGAGGGAGAGGGGGTTTCCCTGTCCTTCGAGGTATTTCCGCCGAAGAACGACACCGCCTTTGAGAGCGTGAAGGAGGCGACCGAACAGATCGCCCGTCTGCGCCCCTCGTTTATGAGCGTGACCTACGGTGCAGGCGGTGGCACCAGCCGATATACGCTTGACATTGCGAAAAACATCAAGGAACGCTACGGCGTACCCACGCTGGCACACCTGACCTGCGTTTCCTCCACGCGCGAAACCGTGGGGGCGCGCATTGCCGACATCAAGGCGGCAGGGATCGAGAACGTGATGGCGCTGCGCGGCGATATTCCGAAGGAGCTTGAAAACGCCGACCGCAGCGGTTGGGATTATCTGCACGCCGTTGAGCTGGTGCGCGAGCTGCACGCGGCGGACCCCGCACTTTGCATCGGCGGTGCTTGCTATCCCGAGGTGCATCCCGAGAGCGAAAACCAGAAGGAGGATATCCGCCACCTGAAGGAAAAGGTGGACGCGGGTTGCTCCTTTCTGACCACGCAGATGTTTTTTGACAACAACCTTTTGTACAATTTTCTTTACAAAATACGCGAGGCGGGGATCACCGTACCGATCATCCCCGGCGTGATGCCGATCACCAACGGCAATCAGGTCGAGCGCGCGATCAAGCTCTCGGGCTCCTTTATGCCCCAACGCTTCAAGGCGCTCGTTGACAAATTCGGGACGACCCCTGCCGCAATGAAGCAGGCGGGCATCGTCTACGCGACCGATCAGATCATTGATCTGTATGCCAACGGCATCAAAAATGTACACGTCTATTCGATGAATAAGCCCGACGTTGCGGCGGCAATTCAAAGAAATCTGTCGGACATTCTCGGAAAATGACAAGCTTTGTTTGCACGAAAAGCTACGAAGCGCCGCCGATTGACGAAAAAGAGATCCTGCGGTACGCGGGTGTACGCGGCGACGGTGCTGAGCTTCTGCCGCTTTTGCGCGAGTGCCTTGATGAGATCAAGGGGAAACTGGTCTACAAGGTCTGCTACTGCGAGACCGATGCATCCGCCGACGGCGGCACCGTTTCGCTTGGCGGGCTGACGGTGAAATCGAACGACCTTTCCCGCACTCTTTCGGGATGCCACGGGGCGATCCTCTTTGCCGCTACCGTCGGCATTGCGGTCGACCGCCTGATTTTGCGCTACACAAGCCTCTCGCCGACCAAGGCGCTTTTCTTCCAAGCCATCGGTGCCGAGCGCATCGAGAGTCTTTGCGACGCCTTCGTTGCACAGATGGAGCAGGAGAAAGCGAAGGCGTGCTGTCTTTTGCGTTCGCGCTTTAGCGCGGGCTACGGCGATCTGCCGCTTTCGGTACAGAGCGATCTGTTCGCCCTGCTCGACCCTGCGCGGCATATCGGTGTAACGCTGAATGAAAGCCTTTTGATGACGCCGACCAAATCGGTAACGGCGATCGTCGGATATTATAAAAATCTAGCTGTGGAGTAAGCATGAGGATCACGGAATTTTTGAAGGATCACCTTCTATATCTTGACGGCGGAATGGGAACCCTCCTGCAGGCAGAGGGGCTTTTGCCGGGCGAGCTGCCCGAGCGCTGGAATCTCACCCATCCCGAGGTCATCACACGCATTCACCGCGACTATTTTGATGCGGGCTCGCACGTGGTCAATACCAATACCTTCGGCGCAAACTGCCTGAAGCTTTCGGACACGGAGCTTGAGGCGGTGATCTCTGCGGCGATCGACAACGCCAGGCGTGCAAGGGATGAGAGCCGCGGCACACAGCCGAAATGGATCGCCCTTGATATCGGACCGACAGGGCGTATGCTCAAGCCCTACGGAGACCTTGATTTTGAGGATGCCGTTGAGATCTTTGCCAAGACCGTACGGCTTGGCGCGCGCCTCGGCGCGGATCTTATCGTGATCGAGACGATGAACGACAGCTACGAGACGAAGGCGGCACTTCTGGCGGCAAAGGAAAACAGCACGCTTCCCGTATTCGTTTCCAATGCGTACGGAGAGGATGGCAAGCTGATGACGGGCGCCGACCCCTTTGCGATGGTCGCAATGCTTGAGGGATTGGGGGCTGACGCCATCGGTGTCAACTGCTCGCTCGGTCCGCGCGCGCTGTACGGCGTGGTATCGGACTATCTGAAATATGCATCGGTCCCGATCCTTCTGAAGCCGAACGCGGGTCTGCCGAAGGCAGAGGGCAAAAGGACGGTCTACGACGTAACGGCAAAGGAATTTGCAAACGACGTAGCCGAGCTCATCCGCCGCGGCGTGCGCGCCGTGGGCGGCTGCTGCGGCACGACACCCGAATATATTGCGGCGACCGTTTTAGCGACGAAGGATATAAAGCCGTCGGCGATTTTACCGAAGAATATCACCTGCGTGTCCTCCTACACCCACGCGGTCGCATTTGAGGGTGAACCGATCCTCATCGGCGAACGCATCAATCCCACGGGGAAAAAGCGCTTCAAGGAGGTGCTGAAGGCAAACGATATCAATTATATCGTGAGCGAGGGGATCGCTCAGCAGGAGAAGGGCGTACATATTCTTGATGTCAACGTCGGACTGCCCGATATTGACGAGGTCGCAATGTTGAGCACGGCGGTCACGGAGTTGCAGGCGGTCACCGATCTGCCCCTGCAGATCGACACATCCGACGCGGGCGCGATGGAGGCAGCGTTGCGCCGCTACAACGGCAAGGCGATGATCAACTCGGTCAGCGGCAAAAAAGAAAGTATGGACGCAGTCTTTCCGCTGGCAAAAAAATACGGCGGTGTCGTCGTTGCGCTGACGCTTGACGAGGATGGGATCCCCGAAACGGCAGAGGGGCGACTTGCGATCGCGCGGCGCATTCTTTCCGTGGCGGCGGCATACGGTATTGAGAAAAAGAATATCGTGTTCGATCCGCTTGCGCTAACGGTCAGTGCTGACGCGAACGCCGCGATGGAGACGCTCCGCGCCGTGGGCTTGATCCGCACGGAGCTTTCCTGCCACACCTCGCTCGGTGTTTCAAACGTTTCCTTCGGACTCCCCGCAAGGGATCTGATCAACGGTAGCTTTTTTGCGCTGGCGCTGGGCAACGGACTTTCCGCCGCCATTATGAATCCCTATTCGGTGGCGATGATGAAGACCTATTACGCATACCGCGCACTCGCGGGGCTTGATCCCAACTGCGCTGATTATATCAACTACGCGCAAGCGATGCCGACTCCCCCCGCGACCGCGGCGGCAGAGCCGCCAAGGGCGGCGGGGGAGACCTACGCATCAGAGCTTCAACGCGCGATCGTCAAGGGACTGCGCGAGCCTGCCGCGGCACTGACGGCAGAGCTGATCCGAACGGTCGAGCCGCTTTTGATCGTGCAAAACGAGATCATTCCCGCGCTTGATCGAGTCGGCGTGGGCTTTGAAAAAAAGACGGTCTATCTGCCCCAGCTTTTAATGAGTGCTGAGGCGGCAAAATCCGCCTTTGAGGTTATCAAGGAGAATATGAAGGGAGCTGCCGCCGACCGATCTGCCTTTGTGCTTGCGACGGTCAAGGGCGATATTCACGATATCGGCAAAAACATCGTGAAGCTGATCCTTGAGAATTACGGCTTCCCCGTATACGATCTCGGACGCGACGTCGCGCCTGAGGCGATCGTTGAAAAAACGCTGGAGCTGCACGCCCCGATCGTCGGGCTTTCGGCGCTGATGACGACGACCGTGCCCGCGATGGAGCAGACGATCAAAATTCTGCGCGAAAAAGCACCGTTCACCAAGGTGATCGTCGGCGGTGCGGTGCTGAATCCCGAATACGCCGCATCAATTGGTGCAGACTTCTACGCGAAGGATGCGATGGAGGCGGTACGCTGTGCCGAAGCGGTCGATCGCGCGCAGAAAAAATAAAAAGGAGTCACCGTAAGGCGTTTCAATGTTTGGATTTCGTTTTTTCTTCAACAGTATTTTGCAGGGCGGCGGTCTCGCGATGGATGCCTTTTCGGTTTCGCTTGCCAACGGTCTGCACGAGCCGCAGATGCATTACCGCAGGGTTTTCGAGATTGCAGGGATCTTTGCTCTCTTTCAGTTTCTGATGCCGCTGATTGGATGGAGCTGTGTTTCAACCGTTGCAGAGCATTTCAAGGTGTTTGCCAAGGCAGTTCCGTGGATCGCACTGATCCTTCTTTCCTTCATCGGTGGAAAAATGCTGTACGAGGGCATTCGATGTAAGGAGTGCGAGGAATGCACATCCACGCTTGGCATTTCGGGACTTCTTTTGCAGGGGGTAGCAACCTCGATCGACGCGCTGTCGGTCGGCTTTACGATCGCGGAGTATAGTTGGATCGAGGCGATCTGTGCTTGCCTTCTGATCGGCTTCGTCACCTTTCTAATCTGCACGGCGGGCGTTTCCCTCGGCAGGGCAGGGGGCACGCAATTGTCGGGCAAGGCGGGCATCCTCGGCGGTGCGATTTTGATCTTCATCGGACTCGAGATCTTTATTACAAGCTTCCTATAAAAGGCCGTTATATGATCAACGCGACGATCACATGACAAAAAGCACCGATTCAATCGGTGCTTTTTGTTATGTTTTGTTTACATAGCGTCGAATTGATCCGCAAGCTGCCGTGCCGCCCGCGCAAGGCCGCAAACGCCATCGAAAAGATTTTCCTCGGTAAAGCTGCGGAGATATTGGTCGGCCTCCAGCGTAAACTCACCGCGGTAGCCGATCTCCTTAAGCGCGGCAACGGTCGCGTCAAAGTCGATCTGCATTGAGCGGGGGATCTGGTGGCTGTCGTGCCAACAGTCGTTGTCGTGGATGTGCAGAGCCTGCAAGCTGTCGCCGAGCGTTCTGATCATCTCGGGAGCCGTGGTGTCAAGCCCCTTCATTTCGGCATGCCCGATATCAAGGCAGGCGACAAAATACGGGTCGTTGACTGCTTGTATGTGGGCCAGAAAATCATCGTGATGCGAGCAGGCGGCGGGCGCGGCGCAATCCTTATCGTAGTTCCAGTTCCACATATTTTCCGTCGCGATCTTCACGCCGTGCTCCCTTGCAAAGGGCAATAGCTCAAAATACATCTCTGCATTTTGCTCGGGAGATTTGTAATTGTCGGGGTGAATCACGCAGACCCTGCCACCCGCGATCGCGGTGCATTCGATGGCACGCTTGAGACAATCGCGCACCTCGGGCGAAAAGACGGGGAAGGGGGCGTGCGATTGGTTGCAGAAGATGCCGCACTCCTCTCCGATATGGCGCAGCTCCTTTGCAAAGCTCGCGTATTCCACCGAGCGCAAGGGGTGCGGAATATCGCGTACGACCTTCTTGCCCCAATCGTAAAGCGCCATGTTGAACATCGAAAAATCCCACGCGTCAAAGCCCGCCCTCGCAATCAGCTCAACTGCCTTCTTTTCGCCGACGTGCCTTGCCGCCGAAGCGATCTCGGTTGAAATCTTCATATTCGTTTCTCCTTGCAAAAAAATGACAACAAATGTTTATATCAATGGGAGGAAAGCTCTTTCCGTTTGTGGCGCCTGACACGGTTGATATGCCGTTCAAAGTCCCCGCCGTCGATCAGCTCTGCCAGCACCAGCTGAATATAGGTGGGCACGGTACAGGAAAAGAAGCCGAGCGTTTTTTCAAATTGCGGAAGAAGCCGTCGCGGAAGCACCATATACCCGACGCGGAGCGCGGGCGAGACGGTTTTTGAAAAGCTGTTCATATAGATGACGTTTTGATCGGGCGAGCTGCCGAACAGCGTATCAAACGCCTTTTTTGACATCGAAAATTCCGATTCGAAATCGTCCTCGATCAGATAGCGGTCGCCACTGCTTGCAAAGCGCAGATATTCGTGCCGCTTGGAGGCGCTCGCGGTGATGCCGCTGGGGTAGCTGCGATAGGGCGTGATGTGTAGCACGTCAGCGCGCGAGGCACGAAGGGCGGCGCTCTTGATTCCGTCAGCCCCCAGCGGAAGCATCTCAAGACGGACGTCGGCGGCGCGGTAGACCTGCTCGATCTTCTTGTAGGACGGTGATTCGATGGCATAAACGCGCGTGCGTCCAAGTAGCTCGACGGTGAGTGTATAAAGATACTCCGACCCCGCGCCGATATAGATCTGATCGGGCTCGGCGAAAATGCCGCGACTGCGCGCAAGATAGCGCGCGATCGCGCTGCGAAGCTGCAAGCAGCCCGCATTCGGGGATCGCTCAAGGATCGCGTCACCGTAGCCGTTCATTACGGCGCGCATCGTCCGCGTCAATACGGAGAAGGGAAAATCGGGCGTGCTTTCCGCAGGATGAGAAAATAGTGCTTTTTGCAAGGGAGTCTCGCTGTAAGCGGCAAAGCCGCTGTCGGATCGAAAGCTGACGAAGTAGCCGCTCCGCTGCCGTGCTTCCACGTATCCTTCGTCACAAAGCAGGGCGTAGGAATGCTCGACCGTCACGGTGCTGATGCCAAGCTCCTCTGCAATCGTCCGCTTCGACGGAATTTTGGCTCCGTAGGGATAAATCCCTTTTACGATGTCGTCACGCACCTGTCGGTAAAGCTGTATGTATGCGGCGGAGGGATCCTCCTCATGAATCGTATATTTCACGCAAAATCCCCCCTTTTTTGAGACCATTATACCCCCAATTTTGCAAGAAATCAAGGGGAATTTGTGCAAAATTCCGCTTTTTGAGTTGAAAAAGCCGACACCCTATGGTATGATAAAGGCATTAAGGTGAAAAGAGGTTCTGTGATGAAATTCGAGTCTGTTAAGGCAAATCTTGAAAAACGCGGCTATGCGGTATCCTGCTTTGAAAGCGTGGAGGATGCCGTTCTCTATCTGGATGCGCAAATCGACGGAAAAAGCGTCGGCATGGGAGGCTCTATGACGCTGGATGCGATCGGTATCTACGATCGGCTGATCACGCACAACGAGGTGCATTGGCATCAGAAGCAGGGCAGGGATGCGATCGCCGCGGCAAGCACCGCAGAGATCTATTTTTCCTCTGTCAACGGGCTTGCCGAAAGCGGAGAGATCATCAACATTGACGGCAACTGCAACCGCGTGGCGTCGATCCTCTACGGACACCAAAAGGTCTATCTCGTCATTGGTGAAAATAAGCTGGCAAAGGATTACGAGGCGGCGCTTTGGCGCGCACGCAATATCGCCGCACCGAAAAATGCACAGCGCCTCGGCCGCAAAACCCCCTGCGCCCTGCGCGGCGACCGCTGTTACGACTGCAATAGTCCCGAGCGCATCTGCCGCGCCCTCACCGTCCTGTGGGAGAAGCCCTCGGCAGAGGATATGGAGATCATCCTGATCGGCGAAACGCTGGGATATTGAGATCACGCAAAAAAACAAGGGGCATCGTTTGATGCCCCTTTTGGTCGGAGTGACAGGACTTGAACCTGCGGCCTCTTGGTCCCGAACCAAGCGCACTACCAAGCTGTGCCACACCCCGAAAAAATGTGTGCGTTTTTCACGCGAATTGTATTATAACACACGCGCGATGGATTGTCAAGATTATTTTTGAAAGTTCTTGATTTTCTCGCCAAAATGTTGAGCGGAATGGAAAGTAAAAGGGCAACGTAGGTTGCCCTTTTACTTTTAATCAAGTGAAAGACCGAAATAGGTCGGTGTGTCGCCGTCGTCGATTGGGCGGTACATAGAGAAGGGGTGCGTGTTGCCCGGGGTGCGGAACACGCCGCGGTCGATGCCGAGGGTGCGAAGGATTGCGGGGGCTTTTGCGGTGTCGCCGAGCAGCTCCGCGGCGTGGAATACGCCGCCCTCGGTGCGACCCGCAAGCAGAAAGCCGTCGCCCGCGTAAAGCTCTGCCGTGGCGGCAAGGATCTTCATACATTCATCGCCCTGAAGCACGCCCCCCTTCGGCAGATACGTAGGGCGCAGAGATGCGTATTCGTCGGCGGTGAGGCGTTTGAGCGGCACGCCGTAGGGAGCGGCATCGACCGTCAGACGGTCGAGCGAGGTTGCGACCCGATAGCCGAGGCGCGCGTAGAAATCGAAAAGCGAGGGCTCGCTCGGTACAAGGATCGCACCGGTGTAGCCGAGGGCATCCAGCCGCGCGTGTGCACTGTTCAAAAGGAGCGAGGCGAGCCCCTGACCGCGGTAGCCCCTGTCGGTTGCAACGGCATAGACGTATGCGATCGCTCTGTCCCCGTATTCGCACGGGAAAAAGTAAAGCGAGGCGGCAACGCGGCCATCAACGTACACGCAGTGCGTGTTGTTTGGAGAAAAGACCCTTTCAAAAAAGAAGTCAAGGAATTCGTCGCCGTCGCCAAAGGCATCGGCAAAAAGAGCGCGAAGCGCGGGGACGTCCTTCTCAGAGGGCGCACCTGTCGCTACGCTCAGATCCCTGCGCACGGCACGGTATTTTTCGATCATATGATGCGGTCGGTAGCTCTCCTTTGCGCGGCGAAGGCTGGGAAGTCCCATATCCTCCTCACGGTCAAGGAAGCGTACGTCGGGATGCTTTTCTCTGATATAGCGCGCAAATTCGTAGTTGATGGCGGGATAAGCCCCCTCAACATTTGCCCGCGCCTTCTCAAAATGCACGTCGTAGGTGTCGTGCGAAAGTCGGCTGCCCATCGTTAACGCCAGCACGGTGTCGCCGTCAAGAAGCACGAGTCCCTCGAGCCCCAGCAACGCATAATCGCGCAGGGCAAGAGAGAGCGCGCGGTGCTCCATTTCATAGTCACCGTCGGGATCGGTCACCGCCCGGTCGACGTACCAATCCTCTGCCATTTGCCGTACGGCGGCAAAATCGACGTCCTCCAGCGGAAGGACGCGATAATTCGGATGCTCCTTCTGAAAGTGATAAAGATGGTTGCGCTTCCCGTGATATCGCCGCCCCCTCAGCTCCGCGAGGTCTTCGATCGCGTACACGTAATCGTGGGAGGAGCGCGCATTGTAAAAGCAGAGGCGCTCGGGGTACAGAGCAGCGAGCATTTTGCGCTCCGGCTCTCTGATACCGATCAGGCGGAAGGGAATGCCGCGCTCCGCGGCATCGGCAAAAAGCGCGTCGAGCGCCGCGCGCTTGTCGCCGCCGCCGATGGGGAAGTGGTAGGCGGTATACCCGCCAAACCGCGCGAGGAGGACGGCACAACCGTCAAAATATGCGATACTCTGCGCCCCCCAAAGATAGAGATTGGCGAAGGAGCATTCCGCACCGCGCGCGCCGTCGGCAAACAGACAGCGCTCATACGTCGGCTTATCGTGAAGGGATATCGGTTGAAAATTGATCATAGTCCTTGTTTTTGCACTTTCCGATTGTTTTACGTACATTTCAATTATATCCCCCGCTTTTCGTTTTGTCAATTCTATATCCTTTGAAAAATATAGAGAAATATACCAAAGGGGCTATCTTTTTTCAAGACAGCCCCTTTTTGGTCAGTCAATGCTCATATCGAGCTTAAAGCGCATGATTTTGCGCAGGGTGTTTTTGGGAAATTCCTCGTCACGAACCTTGAGAATGCCGATCTTCTTATAGGGAACGGCGGTCTTGTTGTAAGCGTCAACATAGACCTTGAGGTACGCGTGGATATCGGTGATGCCGTTCTTCTCGCAGTATTCCTTGTCGGGATAGACCTCGGCAACGATGGCGTTATGCTCCATACCGCGGCGGCTCTGCCCCTCGTAAACGATGATATCGATGACACCGGGAACAGCAATCAGCTCATTCTCGATCTCCTCCGGATATACGTTTTTGCCGTTGGAGAGAATGATGAGATTCTTCTTACGTCCCGTGATATAGAGGATGCCGTCCACGACCTTACCGTAGTCGCCCGTTCTGAAATAGCCGTCCTCGGTCATCGCGTCCTTCGTGGCTTCCTCGTCCTTATAGTAGCCGAGCATCACGTTCGAACCCTTGACAAGGATCTCGCCCTCGCCGTCCTCGTTCGGCTCGTCGATCTTTACGGTGTCAATATCAAGCACGTTGCCGACACTGCCGTGAACGTTGTTTCTGCTTCTGTTGACGGCGACGATCGGAGCGCATTCGGTAATGCCGTAGCCGTTGAGCGTCGAAATACCGATTGCCTCGAAGAATTGAATGATCTCGGGGTTGATGGGGGCACCGCCTGAGATGATCATAGAAAGCTCGCCGCCAAATGCCGCACGGATCGAGCCAAAGATCTTACGGCGGAGGTCGATGCCGATCTTACGCATAGCGTTGCTGAGCTTGATCATACGCGTGACCAGCTTTTCCTTGCCCTGGTCCTTAATGTTTGCCCAGATCTTGCGGTAGAAGGTCTCAAGATAAAGCGGAACGAGCACGAGGTGTCCGGGGGTCTGCTCCTTCAGCTCCTTGACCGTATAGCGCAGACCTGCGGAGAGATAAATCTCAGAGCCGATCATCGCGTGACCGATAAACATAACCGAGGAGCCGTAGGTGTGGTGGGGGGGCAAAACGCCGACCGTCTTTTTCGAGAAATCAATGTACGGAATAATGCTCGACAGGTCGGTGAGAAATGCATTCTGACAGAGCATAACGCCCTTGCCCTTTCCCGTCGTGCCTGAGGTAAAGACCAAAAGCGCGAGCTTGAGGGGGTCGATCGGCGCGTTGTGGTAAGGGGCGGCATCGTTCGCGTAGGCGACGCGGCCGTGCTCGGTCAGCGTTGCGACGCTGTTTTTTTCCTGACTACCAAGATAATATACGGGGGCGTTGAGGGAAATCGTCGCTTCGATTGCGGCTGCCTTCTCGGCGAGATCCGCATCGCAGAAGAGGTAGCTGACGTCGGCTCTTTTTGCGGTCTCTGCGAGATCCTGCGCCAACCACTCACGGTCAAGCGGGACCAAAACGGCACCGATCGAGAGGGTTGCGAAGTACATTAAGACCCACTCGTAGGTGCATTTTGCGATCAGGGCGCAGTGCTTGCCTGCACAGCCAAGCGTCAAAAGCTCGCTTGCGAGCGCGCGCACGTCGTCGCGCAGAGCGGTGAAGGAAACCTTTACGATCTCCTTGTCGTTCGGCTTTTTGCGATAGGAGTAGGCAGTCTGTTCACCGTAGGTACCGCCTGCCCATTCGATTAAGTGGCGGACGTCGGTGAAGTCACGTCTTTCGTGTAAAATCTGATTTTTCATAATATCAATTCCTTTCTTACTTTGAAAGCGTTGTTACGTAGCGTCACACGCGGTTTTTCATACCGTCAAGGAAAACGCTGAAGCCGTAGCGGAAGTTTTTTACGGCCTCCTCACGCGGGATGCCGCGCCCCACGGCGTCAGCATTGTAGCCGCGGCAGTAGCACCAAATCGAATAGCTCATGACGTCGGCATCAAGATTGCGGATGAGCCCGCGTGTCTTCGCAAATTCGATCAGCTTCTTGATCTCAGCGAT
This sequence comes from Clostridia bacterium, assembly GCA_017452895.1. Classification (GTDB taxonomy): domain Bacteria; phylum Bacillota; class Clostridia; order Oscillospirales; family CAG-272; genus UBA1740. The sequence continues at coordinate 7,635 of JAFTLE010000001.1, read as the reverse complement.
CCACCACTCATAATTATCCTGAGAGACCGAATCGTATTCAAAAACGTATTGATTGAAACGGCGCTTTGCTTCATAGGATAGTATCAGCGTATCCGCAACGATATCAACCACCTGGGAGAAAAAATCTCCCTCGGGATCAAAGCGCGCCGAGATGCTCTCGCGGATCTTCAAAACGGTGTTGCGATAGACAACGTCAAGCACCTCCTCCACATTGTGGAAGCGGTTGTAAAAGACGCGCCCCGAGACACCGAGTGCCTGAATGATCTTTCGCACTGTGACGGTGTGCGCCCCCTCGGTCATTGCGAGCCGCTCCGCAGTATCGATGATGCTCTTTGTCATCTCATCGTGTATCAAACGTCCCTTTTCGGCATCCAAAGACGGCTCACCTCCTTTAGCACACTGTGTGCTGGACACATTGTAGCATATACGGAGAAAAAAGTCAATAGGTTTTTGGAAAATTCAGCACACATTGTGCTGAAACGGCAGATTTTGAAGATATTGTAAATGAAAGCTTACATTTTGGCAAAACAGGACGGTTTCCTAAGAAAAAAGCCCCAAGACCTGAAGGCAAGGGGCTGTCCTTTAATTCGTTTTGTGCCGTTTGTCCTTATCACGAAGCCGCACGCGCGACCACATCAGGATGATGATCTGCCCGGGAATGCCGAGGAAATAGATGGGCCAGATGCTGATGTCAACGGCAAGCAGATTAATGTGGATCGATGCAAAGACGCTCCACATCAAAAGCGTGATGATGAAGTAATTGCGGCGGCGGTTGAACCAAACCGAGTTCATCACCAGCCAAACGATCGTGGAGGCAGGAACCGAGTAGATGAATACCAACCAATAATAGTTCTCAAACCCGTGCTCACTGCTGAGGTCGATGCTGGCGAAGATGACGAAAATGAAGGTCGCGATCATCCAGATGAGAAGAACGCACATCGCGGTAATAAAGCAATGGTTGTTGAATTTTCGGCGTTGCTCCCGCTGCTTTTTCAGCGCCTCATTTTCATGCGAGGCCTCCTCGGGCGGCAGGGCGTGCTCCTCCTCGGTCAGATAATCGAGTGAAACCGAAAACAGCCGCGCGATCGCGAGCAGGACCGAAACGTCGGGCAGTGACTCTCCGCGCTCCCATTTTGAAACGGCCTTATCGGAATAATTCAAGCGCTCGGCAAGATCCAATTGGGTCATATTATTCGCCTTGCGCAGATCAATGATGTTTTTTGCAATGATCAGCTTCAGATCTTCGATCTTGAACACCTCCTTATCAAAAGCTCAAAGGCACTGAGTGCGGCTTAGGGAGGGCACTCGCCTTCGCGGCAATTCTCCTATACAAGCCCTATTTTAGCACATTTTTCCCGAAAAATCAATAGAAAAATGAATTTTTTCTACTGCGGGTAGAAAAAACATTTTGCACAATTCTACCGACGGTGGAGAGAAAAAAGATTAATTCCACGAAGAATTTCCAAAAGTAGGAAGATTCCCCTAGCGGTCGATTGAAAAAAAGGAAGCAATGGGGTATAATATAAGGTGTGGTTATCAAACGCAAAATTCCCATATCGAAGGAGAACAATATGAGCTACGTAATTTTAACAGATTCAGCCTGCGACCTTTCGCCCGAGGTTCTTTCGTCCTTCGGCGTTGCGATCAAAAGCCTGACCTTCCGTTTTACCGATTCCGACAAGGAATATTCCAACGACGAAATGCCCGTCTCGGAGTTTTACGAGCAGATGCGTCAGAAGCGCGTGGCAAGGACCGCGGCGGTGAATACAGAGATCTTTTGCGAATTCTTCGCCTCTTATTTAAAGGAAGGCAATGACGTGCTGTATCTCGGCTTTTCCTCGGGGCTCAGCAACACCTATAATGCGGCACGCCTTGCCGCAGAGCAGCTCGCGGCAGAATATCCCGAGCGCAAGATCCTGACGGTCGACACGCTCTGCGCCTCCGCGGGTCAAGGACTGCTCGTTAAGCTCGCAGTCGACCGGAAGAATGCGGGCAAAACGATCGAGGAGGTCGCCGCATACGTTGCGGACACCCGCCTTCATATCTGTCACTGGTTCACGGTTGACGATCTCGATTATCTGAAGCGTGGCGGCAGAGTCAGTCCGCTTGTGGCGATGGCGGGCAACCTGCTCGGCATCAAGCCCGTGCTGCACGTGGATAATGAGGGACATCTGATCAAGGTTGGGACCGCGCGCGGTCGCCGCGGCTCGCTTCTCTCGATTGCGCAGAAGTATGACGAGCTGGCGATTGATCCTGCCGCAGGTACGGTCTATATCAGCCACGCCGATTGCCGCGCGGATGCCGAGCTGCTTGCAAAAATGTTGAAGGATCGCCACGGTGTCGAGGTTGAGATCATCACCGACGTCGGTACTGTAATCGGGGCACATTCGGGTCCCGGCACGCTGGCGCTCTTCTTCCTTGGAAAAGAACGATAAGCTACGGAGGAAATACATTTGAGTCAAAACGAAAAACAAAACACCGACACCTTTCTCGACGGTCAGCTGCTTGCTAAAATGGCACAGGGCGGTGCGGCGCAGCTGCACTCGAACGCCGAGGAGGTCAATAAGCTGAATGTTTTCCCCGTTCCCGACGGAGACACGGGTGACAATATGCGTATGACCATCGAAAGCGGGATCGCGGCGCTGGAAAACAGCACCTCGAACAATCTTGCAGAGGTGATGGAGAAGCTCTCTCACGGTATGCTTCTCGGCGCGCGCGGAAACTCGGGCGTTATCCTGTCACAGTTTTTTGCGGGCGTTGCAAAGGGACTCTCCTCTTACAGCAAGGCGGATGCCGCCGCCGTCGGTAACGCGCTGAGTCTTGGTGTCACACAGGCGTATACCTCGGTTATGACCCCGACGGAGGGAACGATCCTGACGGTCGCAAGAGAGGCGGTGGAGTACGCCGTTGCGCGGGTCACGCCCGATAGCACGGTCCGCACACTTTTCTCGGATCTCGTGAAGGAAATGTACGCATCGCTTCAGCGCACGCCCGAAATTCTGGCGGTTCTGAAGGAGGCGGGCGTCGTCGATAGCGGCGGTGCGGGACTCTTTTACATTATGGACGGCTTTTACCGCGTGCTCAACGGCGATGAGATCGCAGAGATCCCTGCCGTCGAGATGACGAAAAAGCCGGTGCTCGATCTTTCTGCCTTCGGCCCTGACAGTGAGATGACCTACGGCTACTGCACCGAGCTTTTACTGCAGCTGCAAAGCAGCAAGGTCGACGTGGACGCCTTCGATCATACCGTTATCACCGAATTTTTGGAGCAGATCGGCGATTCGATCGTTGCCTTCAAGACGGGGAGCATCGTTAAGCTCCACGTGCATACGCTGACACCCGATCGGGTGCTTGGCTTCTGCCATCAGTTCGGCGAGTTTCTCACGGTAAAGATCGAGAATATGTCGGTCCAGCACAATGAGAATGAGGAGCTGAGACAGGAAAACGGACGCGCGCAGCGCAAGAAATACGGCATCGTGTCGGTTGCCACGGGCGACGGCATTTCCGAAATTTTCCGCGAGCTTGGCGTTGACGCGATCGTTGAGGGCGGACAAACGCAGAATCCCTCGACCAACGATTTTATCAACGCCTTCGGACGCGTGAATGCGGAGCATATCTTCGTGTTCCCGAACAACGGTAACATCATTATGGCGGCAAAGCAAGCCGCTGAGATCTACAAGGATGCAAGCATCCACGTCGTGGAGAGCAAGAATCTCGGTGCGGGCTACGTTGCTCTGAGTGCGATGGATCCCGACGCGGAAAGCGAGCAGGTGCTGCTTGACGGCTTCAACGCCGCGATCGAGACCGTCAGCACGGGCTACGTCTCCCCCTCGATCCGCGACGCCGAGATCAACGGCGTGCAGATCAGAAACGGCGACTTCATCGGCTTCGTCGGCAAGGAAATGCTGGTCGCCGCCCCCGACAAGAGCGCGGCGGTAGGTGCGCTGGCAGAGCGAATGCTTGCAGACGGACGCTACATGATGACCGTCTTTTACGGCAAGGATTCGGATGCCGACGAGCGTGCGGCGCTGGAATCCTATATGCAAGCAACGCATCCCGAGGTTGAAGCGTATTTTCTTGACGGCGGTCAGGATATCTATCCCTTCATCCTCGTCGTGGAATAAGCCATGGAGCTGTTTTGGAAGATCTTCCCCTACGTATGGGGACCGATCGTCGGCGCGGTGATCGGATATTTCACAAACTATATCGCGGTCAAGATGCTGTTCCGTCCTTACCGCCCGATCAAGATCGGAAAATGTAAACTTCCGTTTACACCCGGTATCATTCCGAAGCGGAAGGAGGCACTTTCAAAGGCGATCGGCGACGCGGTCGGCAACTATCTGTTTACGGGTGAGGATCTGCAAAGGGTCTTCCTCGCGAAAAAGACGAAGGACCGAATGGTCGATGTTGTGATGCAGTCGCTCGATCTTTCGCTTGCCTTTGAGGTAACGGAGGAACCGCTCAAAAGCACCGATGAATTGGCACGCGAGTATCTGAGCGCCGAGCAATGGAACACGGCGAAGGAGCGCGCGGTCGGCTTTCTGACGGGTCGCATCATGTACGCCTACCGAGAAATGAATGTGGGCAAAATGATCTCCGAGCGCGGCATCGAGCTTTTGCACGAGAAAAAGGCATCCCTCGGTATGCTCGGTCTTCTTTTGAACGAGAATACGCTTGGCGGTATATTGCCAAACGTCGGTGAAAAGGTCAACGCTTACATTGAGGAGCACGGTCCCGATTTTGTGCGGGGCGTCGTCTCGCACCAGATCGACGAATATGCCGCGCGCCCGATCCACGATATTCTCTCGCTGGTTGAGGAGGCACAGATCCGGCAGGTCGTCGGTGTTGCGTACGAGAAGCTGATTAATGGGATCAGCAGCCAGCTGAACGGACTTTTGGACATTTCCGCAACCGTCGAGCAGAAGGTGATGGAGATGAGCCCGCGTGAGCTTGAGGCGCTGACGATGCGCGTGATGAAAAAGGAGCTGACGGCGGTCGTCAACCTCGGTGCGTTGATCGGCTTCGTTCTGGGCATTCTGAATGTTTTCATATAAAAAACAGCACAGTTAGCGTGATACTCCGAGCGGAGTATCGCGCAACTCTATTCGCCAGCGGCGAGTTCTATTGCTTCGCAGTGATATTCGGCTTACGCCGAGTGATATTTGCTCCGCAAGTTGAGGGCGAATAGAATATCACTGAAGCCGCAGGGCTTCAATATCACTGTCGCTGTGCGACAATATCACTCTTTGCGTCAGCAAAGAATATCACTTTATACCAACAAAAAAAGAGAGGACATTTCGGCTATAAAACCGATTTGTTCTCTCTTTCTGCTTGTAATAAGGGTTCGGGCTAGCCCAAAGGTGTTTGACCGGACAAATGCGATGCTCGCACTTAGCGATATTCTTAATTTCTCCGCTAAGGATATCACCCATTGAACTGTGCTGTTTTTCTTTTGTTTTTGTTTTATTTCTTTACGGTGTTGTTGCGCGGGGAAAGCAGTCTTTGCAGGCCGTAGATCGCGAGAATGATCACCGCGGTGACGGCAAAGATGCCGAGCATCCCCCAGCCCATATATTTCAGGCTTTCAAGCAGTGCGCCAAAATCAATATGAAATTTCATTGTTCAGCCCCCTTTATTGAAACATTGCGAGAATCAGACCGCCCGCTACGACGGATGCGATTTGTCCTGATACGTTGACACCGATCGAGTGCATCAGAAGGAAGTTGGTGTTGTCCTCCTCAAGTCCCAGCTTATGCACGACACGCGCCGACATCGGGAACGCCGAGATACCTGCGGCACCGATCATCGGGTTGATTTTCTTATCCTTCGGCAGGAAGAGATTCAAAAGCTTTGCAAAGAGAACGCCGCCCGCGGTATCGAAGATGAATGCGAAAAGTCCAAGACCGATGATGACGAGCGTAGCGGGCGTCAGGAACTTTTCAGCCTGCATCTGCGACGCGATCGTGATGCCAAGTAAAAGGGTGATGAGGTTTGCCAGCACCTTCTGTGCCGTCTCGGAGAGGGCGTTGAGCACGCCGCACTCACGGATGAGGTTACCGAACATCAGAAAACCGATCAGCGCAACGCTGTCGGGAGAAACGAGACCGACGATCACGGTAACGGCGATCGGGAAGATGATCTTGGTCACCTTGGAGACCGATGCCTCCTTGTAAGGCATACGGATCATACGCTCCTTTTTCGTGGTCAGCAGCTTGATGACGGGCGGCTGAATGACGGGCACCAGCGCCATATAGGAGTACGCCGCGACCATAATCGGGGCGAGGTAATTGGATTGCAGGGTCTTCGCTACGAAGATCGCCGTCGGTCCGTCTGCGGCACCGATGATCGCAATCGAGGCGGCATCCTTGAATTCAAAGCCGATGAACGCCGCAAGGCTGAGTGTAAAGAAGATACCGAACTGTGCCGCCGCACCGAAGATCATCAGCTTCGGGTTCGAAAGCAACGGCCCGAAATCAATCATTGCACCGATACCGATAAAGAGAAGAAGCGGGAAAATCTCACCCATATCGATACCGAAATCGAACAGAACGTTCAAGGGGCCGTGCTCACCCGCGATCGCACCCGACATCGGTAGATTCACGAGGATCGCGCCAAATCCCATCGGCAGAAGAAGCGTCGGCTCCATTTCCTTTTTAATGGCGAGGAAGATTAGAAGACCGCCAATTGCCCACATTGCAATGAGCTTCGCCGTCTCAACTCCGCTGAGTGAGGTGATGTGTTCAAACATCTGCTTCAGAATTTCCAAAGATAAATACCCCTTTTCTTTCGGAATAAAAAAGACCCTTACCGAGACGATCGGTAAAAGTCTTGCAGTTTGAGCTCGCGGCGGGCAAAAGCCGTACTGACGCCGCGAACACGTACCCGAGGGTACGCTTGCTACTCCCTTTTACGCACGTAAAATCCGTACTGTTACAGTATACCACAGAAAAAACGATTTGTAAAGATTTTCTTTAAAATTTTTTTCCTTGCGGAGCGTCCCTCGTCTCATCGTAAAAGATACCGTGAAGCGAGAAGGGAAGCTTCCTTGCGTTATGCCATGCGATATCGGGCTCGTTGACGGGACTCAGGCAAAATTCTTATCGATTTCTTCAATGTTCACAGCTCTTTACCATTCAGAATAGTTTTTATTAAGTGATCACCTGCATAAACGAGCTTCAGCGAAAAGAAGGGGATCTCCTTTTGCAAAAGGTCGAGGAAAACGCGGTCTCCCTCCCACATCGGAAGCTCCGCCATTTTTTCGTCGGGAACGAAGGCAAGATCCCCCTCGTCACAATCGGCGAGCTCTCCTATATACGCCGACACGGTAAACAGATGCATATATTCGCAGTATTCTCCCGAAACGAAGGTGACGATCCCGCGATAGCGGTAGAGGGTCGGCGTTAGTCCCGTTTCCTCGTTCAGCTCGCGGCACATACACTCCTCGGGCGACTCGCCAAACTCCAGCTTCCCGCCGACACCGATCCACTTGCCCGCGTTCTCGTCGTTTTCCTTGCGGTTGCGGTACAAAAGCAGGGTGCTGTCCCCGCGTTTGACATAAGCCAGCGTCGTTTGCTTCATAAGAAACCTCTTAAAATGTAAATTTTTATTTGCATAGGCGAGATAAAAAACACAAAT